>DXEN01000064.1 GCA_019114945.1 Candidatus Parabacteroides intestinigallinarum
TTGACAATTTCAGATCTCAAATTGAATTGTCAATTCTCAATCGTCAATTGTCAATTGGAATAACACACCCCCTGCCCCCTCTCCAGAGGGGAAAGAGATACACACATAAATCATAAATCATAAATCATAAATCATAAATTATAAATTCCTAATCCCTCCTGAAGATATCCCGCGTATAGACCTTCTCCTGCACGTCGTCCAGACAGCTATCGTAACGGTTGGCAATAATCGCCTGGCTCTGGCGCTTGAAAGCCTCCAGGTCGTTCACCACACGGCTGCCGAAGAAGGTCGTGCCGTCTGTCAACGTCGGCTCGTAGATGATTACCTCCGCTCCTTTCGCCTTCACACGCTTCATCACCCCCTGGATGCTGCTCTGACGGAAATTGTCGCTGTTCGACTTCATCGTCAGGCGATAGACGCCTATCACGCAACGACGCTCCTCCCGCGGGTCGTAGTCGCCCCGGTTGTAATAATCGTAATAACCCGCCATGCGCAGCACCCGGTCGGCAATGAAATCCTTCCGCGTGCGGTTGCTCTCCACGATCGCCCCGATCAGGTTCTCCGGCACGTCGGCGTAGTTCGCCAGCAGCTGCTTCGTATCCTTCGGCAGGCAATAGCCGCCGTAGCCGAACGACGGGTTGTTATAATGCGTGCCGATGCGGGGATCCAGGCACACGCCCTCGATAATCGCCCGCGTGTCTAATCCCTTCATCTCGGCGTAAGTGTCTAACTCATTGAAATAAGAGACCCTCAATGCCAGGTAGGTGTTGGCGAAAAGCTTCACCGCCTCCGCCTCGGTCAGACCCATGTATAGCGTCTCGATGTCCTTCTTGATAGCCCCCTCTTGCAACAACGCAGCAAACGTATGCGCCGCCTTGTCCAAGCGCTCGTCGCCCTCCGGACGGCCCACGATGATGCGGCTCGGATAGAGGTTGTCGTACAGCGCCTTGCTCTCCCGCAGGAACTCCGGCGAGAAGAGAATGTTGTCGCACCCCAACCGCTTCCGGACGCCCTCGGTGTAGCCCACGGGGATGGTGCTCTTGATGACCATGATGGCGTCCGGGTTGACGCTCCGCACCAAGTCGATCACCTCCTCCACGTGGCTCGTGTCGAAATAGTTCCGCACCGGGTCGTAATTCGTAGGAGCGGCGATCACCACGAAGTCGGCGTCCCGATAAGCCGCGGCGCCGTCCAGCGTGGCGACCAGGTTTAAGTCCTTCTCCGCCAGGTAACGCTCGATATACTCGTCCTGGATGGGCGACTCGCGTCGGTTGATCTTATCTACTTTTTCAGGGATTACATCAACAGCGATCACCTTATGATGCTGCGCCAGCAAGGTGGCGATCGACAAACCTACATAGCCGGTGCCGGCCACGGCGATCTTTAGTTCTTTCTCCATCGTATATTATTTGTGAATCAGTTCACGGACAAAGGTACGGATTTATGATTTCAAATTTATGATTTATAATTTCAAATTGAATTCCAATCGTCAATCGATGACACACCCCCTGCCCCCTCTCAAGAGGGGAATTGGGTACACCCGACAATCATAAATCATAAATCATAAATCATAAATCATAAATCATAAATTATCACTTATCCAGCGCCTCGTAGACGGAGTGCTGGCTCTTAAACTCGGGGACCATCGCCTTCATGCGGCGGACGATCTCCATGTCGCTCTCCGTGGCGGCCGAGCGAACCAGCTCGTCCACTTGACGGCACACCTCGTCGTAATCGTACTCACGCACACGGGCGATCTTTATCTTCGGGTGGAACGTCGGGAGCGTCGTCTCCTGGTCGTTCAGCACCTCCTCGTACAGCTTCTCGCCGTCGCGCAAGCCCGTGAACTCGATACGCACCCCCTTGGCGCCGCTCAGGCGGATCATACGCTCCGCCAGGTCCACGATACGGACGGGCTTCCCCATGTCGAACACGAAGATCTCGCCGCCCTCGCCCATCGTTCCCGCCTCAAGCACCAGCTTGCACGCCTCCGGGATGAGCATGAAGTAACGGATGATGTCCTTGTGCGTCACCGTCACCGGGCCGCCACGACGGATCTGCTCCCGGAACAGCGGGATCACCGAGCCGTTCGAGCCCAGCACGTTGCCGAAACGCGTCGTCACGAAACGCGTCGCGCCCGGCACGCGACCCTCCTTCACCGCCTTGTCCAGGCTCTGCACGTAGATTTCGCAGATACGCTTCGAGCAGCCCATCACGTTCGTCGGGTTCACAGCCTTGTCCGTCGACACCATCACGAACTTGCGCGTGCCGTACCGCACCGACAGGTCCGCCACCACGCGGGTTCCCTCTATATTGTTCCGCACGCTCTCGCCCGGGTTGTCCTCCATCATCGGCACGTGCTTGTACGCCGCCGCGTGGAACACGTAGTCCGGGCGGAAGGCGGCGAAGATCGACTCCATACGCTCGCGCACACGGATGTCGCCCACGATCGTGTGGCACTCCAGCGCCGGCCACAGGCGGGCCATCCACAGCCGGACGTCGTGCAGGGGCGTCTCCGCCTGGTCCACCAGCACCAGACGACCGGGGCCGAAGCGCGCCACCTGGCGCACGATCTCGCTACCGATGCTACCCGCGGCGCCCGTTATCAGGATGCGACGCCCCGTCAGCTGGCGGCCGATCGCCTCCATGTCCACCTCTATCTTGTCGCGCGGCAACAGGTCCTCTATCTCCACCTCCCGCAGCACAGTGTGCGACAGGCCGCTACGCCCGTCCCACTCGCGCGCCTCAGGCACCACGAGGATCTTGACGCCCGAATCCACCAGGCGGGAGACCAGCTCCGGACGGTCGCGCAGCGTATCGCCCAGCAGCGGCGACACGAACAGCACCCGCGCCCGCTCGCGACGCATCGTCTCCGGCAGGTTCTCGTCGAAAGGATGGACACGCACGCCCATCAGCACCCGGTCGCGGACGCCGGCCTCGTCCGACACGAATCCCGCCAGCACGTAGCGCACGGGATCCTGCGTCTGCAGGCTCTTCGCCAGGCTGACGCCTCCCTTACGCACGCCCAGGATGAAGACACGCTTGGCATGGCTGGCGTGGAACGTCGTCACGTACAGGTACTTCACGAACACGCGCGTAGCCCACATCAGCGACATCGCCAGCAGCGACGAGAGCACGATATCCCGCTTGCGGATGTACACCAGCCACGGCGAGAAATCCGTCAGCTCCTGGAACGCCACGACGCACGCGACTCCGAACAGCGTGGCGAAGCCCACCCGCTGCAAGTCGACGAACGACGAGTAGCGGATGATGCCCGAGTAGGTATGGAACAACCGGAAGCCCACCAGGTATGGCACGAGGCAGACCACGAGGGTCAGCGACAGGTGCCAGAAGACCGACGCCGTCGGCACCAGCCCGTTGTTCAGGGCGTACACCACCAGCCCCGAGAACAGCAGCGACAGGCAGTCCAGCAGGATGATGCCCCAATAGGGCAACGTCTTCTTCGAGAAGTACCACACCGACAAACGCGAGAAGGGATTATGCCACTTCATTATTTATGATTTATGATTTATGATTTACGAATTACGAGTTACGAGCTGTCGGTTACGGGGAGATGCCCCTTGTCGCCTCCGCCCGGTTGCTGCGTGAAAGCTATCACGCGTTTACAGGCTGCCTGGACGAGGTGGATGCCACTCGCCCTCCTTCCCGATAGGGTATGTATATCATAGCTATGATATGCGTGGTATCATAGGTAGGATAAGTCTTCTATCAAAGCTATGATGGATATACTATCATAGCTTTGATATATCATGTGAGACAGGACGCTATAACACCTTTTATCCGGCCGGTTCCTCCCCATCGAATAGTATCTGCCTCCGCCACGAGGCGTAGCGGGCGGAGGACAATTCCCCGCAGGGCAACGACAGGCAACCGGTCGACACGCGTTGGAGCGGGTGGCGACGGGCGTAGGCGCGCAACGAGCGGTCGCTCACCGACGCCATCACGAGCGGATACGGACGGTCGTACAGGCGCAACACCGTGGTATCGCAACCCGGGAACAGGCCGCACAGGCGGCAAGCCGAGCGCTCGAACGACACCCACCAGTCGCCCATGTCGTACAGGTACATCCGGCGATGGCCGTCGCGCTCGCGGGAGAGCAGCGAGTCGCTATCGCGCAGCAACGCGTTCAAACGTTCCAGAAGCATATTTTCGGTAGTAACTACTAAGCGGAATGCCCGAACCAACGGTCGTAGTCGGCGAGCCAATCGATCAGGCGGCGCTTGACACGCTTCGGGGAGGGCTCGCGGCACCAAGCGTCCACGATCGCGTGCGCGTCGCGCTGGTACACGAAGCTACCCGTGCAACCATACAGCGTCACCAGCAGCGATGCCCGCGCCTGCTCCGCCTTGACCGAGGGAAGCAAGCTCCGCGTCGTGGCGAGCAGGCGCGAGAAAGCACCCTCGTCGCCCGCGATCCGATAGGCGCGCAACAGCAGGGCGTACACCTTGCAACGCATCACGTCGCTCTCCGGCTCCAGGCGGGCGTAGCGATCCAACGCCTCGCGGGCCAGCGAGCGGTCGGCCTCCGTCGGCCCACCCGAATGATAGCGGCCCAACGCCTCGTGCAAACCCGTCCATATACGGTCGTTATCCACGCTCTCGTACACACGACCCCGCTCGCGGCTCAGGCTGATCACCTCGTACTCCCCCGAGCGGACCGTCAGCAAGGGCACCCACAGGCAATCCAGCACACGCACCATCAAGTCCTTGCGGCCACCACCCGGACGCACGACCACCTCCGCCTCCACGCCGCTCAACACGCCCGACGTCACCCGCACACGGTCGCCCACCCGCAGGCGGCCCGGCTCCGGCACGTACACCGGCAGCTCGTCCGCGTACGACGCCGCCACCCACCGCAGGTTCGCCATCTCGCTCTCCGACAGGTAGGGATAATGGTAATCGTCGCCCTCGAACACACGGGGAAGCAGGTTGTAGAGCGGGAAGTCGCGCTTCAGGCGGAAGATCTCGTTCTCCGAGGCGTGGATGAAGATGTAGTTGAACAGCAACGGCCGCCGCGTATTCACCAACCGGCCGTCCACGCGGCGGACCTCCACGTACGACGGGGCGAAGTACTCGAACAGGCGCTCGCCCCTACGACGACGGCGCTCCAGCTCCGCCTCCAGCCCCCGGGCAGGGCTGACACTATCGCGGGTCCCCACCGCCAATGGAAGCGTCAGCACGTACCATCGCGTCGCCTCGCGATCCGCACGACGATGGGCCAGCGACTCCGCGCTTTCGCCCGGCAACGAGGCGAGACCCTTCCGCCTATCCGTTCCGTCCGTCATACCATCGATTCCTCCTGATTGATTCGCCCTCCGCAGTTGTCCGGAAGGCATTACAGAGCCTTGTCACGGTATATCCGTAACCAGCTTATAAACAAGCGTTTATAAAATCATCAAGCGGGCATTCCCGAAAATTCCGGGGTAACCAAGCGGCATCCGATGCCCGCCTGTTTTCCCGCTTCCTCGCGAGAAGTGGGAAAATCACATCGCGAAGGTATTTATTTTTATGGAAATAACAAACTTTCTTCCGTTGATTTTCAAAAAATCATTCCAATCTCACGGCGAACGATTGACTGGCAAGGAAAGCGTGTAATACTTGCGCGAATGGACTCGCGTATTGGAGGAATCAAGCTTGGGAAGAAAGATAGATCGCTGACAGACAGCCGTTCCGCCTGTTTTCCCACTTCTCGCGAGGAAGCGGGATTTTTCTTTATAATCCCAGCTTATTTACCATATCCCGATTCGCCTGGTCGATGGCGGAATCCTCCAGCTCATCCAAATAAATAATCGTCGTTCTCTCGGAAGTATGCCCCATGCCCGCGCTAATAAGAGCGACCGGGACACCCTCCGCACGCATAATGGTCGCCCACGTATGGCGCGCCACATACGAGGAAAGCGACACACCCTCCCCTAAGCGGGCGGAAATTACCTTTAACCGTTTATTATGAAGATTCAACGCGCTCTCGTACTGCCGATGCGCCTTCGCCTTGTTCGTCGTCGTAAGGATGGGGAAAAGATAAAGCGAGTCTTCCGTCGTATACCGCTCGATAATCGCCCGGGCGCACGGTTCTATAAATACCTTCAGGCGTTGCCCCGTTTTCCTCCGGATATAACAAAGCGTATCCCCGACCATATCCTTCTTCCTCAAGAAAGCGATATCCACGAACGCCATTCCACGCGTCACGAAACTAAAAAGAAACATATCCCGGGCGAAACAAAGATGCGACTCGCCCTCCAAATCCAACGCGATTAATTTCTCGAGCAATGACTTCCGCATCGCCCGCTTCACGGTCTTATCCACACCCACATAGACCTCGCCAAACAAGTCCAGCGGGGCAATCCCCATCGAACGGACGGCTTGATGATAAACGGCACGGATAACCCGCATATAACAAGAAACCGAGTTACGTACAAGCCCCCGCCCCGCCAACCAACGGGCGAACTCATTCACCAGACGCTTGTCGATAAGCTCCACGGGAATATCCGGGATATCCTTCGAACACAAGAACGCCTTGAAAATATTCAGACCTCCTTTGTAACTCCGCGCCAATCCGAACCGCTCCGCCTCTTCCAGCTCCTTGACTCGCCCGGATAAGAAATCCAAGAAGAATAACTTCCGGAATGCCTTCGTACGAAAACGACGGACAATATCGTTCGCCTCATAATCGACCGGCAACGTCTTCAAATACGCGAGAATCTCCTTGAAATAGCGGACATCCGCCTCTATCCGATCGCGATAGCCCGCCAAGCGCCCGTTGTCGACGCCCTCGGCCTCCACCAACCGCCCGGAATCGCCATCCCATTGCTCCGGAAATAAACGAATACCCGTGGAAACAGTCCTTACTTGTCCCCTGTGTGTCACTTGATAATACACGGTTCCCCGCTTCCCGGAAACCGTCGATGCCCTGAATTTAACCTTGATACTTGCCATGATCTTACGATTATTGAATAGAAAAATTACCTTCATAGACGATAAAGCTATAAACCCGCCGCAAAATCCACTCCCGGCGAACGCTTGATTATACAAAGAAAAATACATACCTTTGGCGGAAGTTAAAGCCCCGCTCGCGGGGTTATGGGATTGGTCGAAAAAGCTTGGTAATAATAATAAAGGTATATGTCAGATAGTATCGTCATTATTCCTACGTATAATGAAAAGGAAAATATAGAGAATATCATTCGTGCCGTGTTCGGGCTGGAGAAAGAATTCCACATCCTGATTATCGATGATAACTCGCCGGATGGAACCGCCACGATCGTGAAGAACCTGCGAGAGGAATTCCCCGGTCGCCTCTTCCTGGAAGAACGAAAAGGGAAATTAGGCTTGGGAACCGCCTATATCCACGGATTCAAATGGGCCATCGCGCACGCGTACGACTTCATATTCGAGATGGACGCCGATTTCAGCCACAATCCGCAAGACCTGCCCCGCCTGTACGCCGCCTGCGTGGAGCAAGGCGCCGACGTGGCCATCGGCTCGCGCTATTGCAACGGCGTGAACGTGGTGAACTGGCCGCTGGGCCGCGTATTGATGTCCTACTTCGCCTCGGTGTACGTGCGCGTCGTAACCGGCATGAAAATCCAAGACACCACCGCCGGATTCAAATGCTACCGCCGGGAGGTGCTGGAGACCATCGACCTCGACCGCGTCCACTTCAAGGGATACGCCTTCCAGGTAGAGATGAAGTTCACGGCCTACAAATGCGGTTTCAAGCTGGTGGAAGTACCCATCATCTTCATCAACCGGGCGTTAGGCGTATCGAAGATGAATTCCTCCATTTTCGGGGAGGCGCTGTTCGGCGTCCTGCAACTGAAATGGTGGAGCTTCTTCCGGAAATATCCTCAAAAACAATCATAACAACCGACAGATTATGCGCAAGATACTTATCCAACACCCCACGATTATCAACGAAGGCCGACACTACGAGGGCGACGTGCTTATCGCCGGCGACCGCGTCGAGGCCGTATTCGAGGGCGAGGCCCCCGCGGGCGTAGCGGCGGAGGCCGACCAAGTGATAGACGCTACCGGCAAGTGGCTGATGCCCGGCGTCATCGACGACCAAGTGCATTTCCGCGACCCCGGGCTCACCTATAAGGGCGACATCGAATCGGAAAGCCGCGCCGCCGTGGCCGGAGGCGTAACCACCTATATGGACATGCCCAACACAAAACCGCAAACGACCACCATCGAGGCGCTGGAGTGGAAACTCAACCGCGCCGCGGAGGTGTCGCGCGCCAATTACGCCTTCTTCTTCGGCGGCACGAACGACAATTGGGAGGAAATCCGCCGGCTCGACCGCCATCGGATACCGGGGCTGAAGCTATTCTTAGGCTCGTCGACCGGCAATATGCTCATCGACCGGCCGGAGGCGCTGGAGCGCATCTTCGGCGAGAGCGGACTGCTCATCGCCATCCACGCCGAGAAAGAGGAGGTAATCAAACGGAACATCCAACACTACACGAACCTGTACGGCGACGCGCTGGACATCTCGTTCCACAGCAAGATACGCAGCGAGGAGGCCTGCTACCGATGCTCGTCCGAGGCCGCCGAGCTGGCGACCCGCCTCGGCAGCCGCCTGCACATCCTGCACATCTCCACGGCGCGCGAGCTGTCCTTGTTAAGCAACCAATCGCCGCTAAGCGAGAAGAAAATCACGGGCGAGGTGTGCGTGCACCATCTTTGGTTCCACGACGGCGACTACGCCCGCCTCGGCAACCGCATCAAGTGGAATCCCTCCATCAAGACCCTACGGGACCGCAAGGCGCTACGCGAGGCGGTAGGCGACGACACCCTCGACATCGTGGCGACCGACCACGCCCCGCATCTCTGGGAGGAGAAACAAGGCTCGTGCCTGAAAGCGGCCTCGGGCGGACCGCTCGTACAGCACTCCCTCGTGGCGATGCTGGAGCTGGCCAAGGAAGGCGTTTTCACCTACGAGAAAGTGGTGGAGAAAATGGCGCACGCCCCGGCGGAGCTTTTCCGCGTCGACCGCCGCGGCTACATCCGCCCCGGTTACTACGCGGACCTGACGTTGATAGACCCCCATCGCACGTGGACGGTGGCGAAGGAGAACATCCTCTACCGCTGCGGATGGTCGCCATTCGAGGGCGTCACCTTCCACCACGCCGTGTGGAAAACCTTCGTCAACGGCGAGCTGGCCTACAGCGACGGACAAGTGAACGACGCCGTGCGGGGGCGGGAGGCGCGATTCAATTGACAATTAACAATTGACGATTGACGATTTAATTGACGATTGACGATTTAATTGAGGATTGACGATTTAATTGACGATTGACAATTGACGATTGAAAATTATTTATTCCTCCTTTGTAATTGTCAATTGTCAATTGTTAATTGTCAATTCTCAATTGTCCAAGGCCATTTCCGCGGCCGCGGAAATCACCGCAGACACTTTTTTGCCACTTCCGCGACCGCGGAAACCATCGCAGACACTTTTTTGCCATTTCCGCGACCGCGGAAACCATCGCAGACACTTTTTTGCCACTTCCGCGACCGCGGAAACCATCGCAGACACTTTTCTGCCATTTCCGCGGCCGCGGAAACCATCGCAGACACTTTTCTGCCATTTCCGCGGCCGCGGAAACCACCTTCGATGAATTGACAATGGACAATGAACAATGGAAAATTGTCAATCGTCAATCGTCCATTGTCAATTTATTTGTCAATTGTTAATTAATTCCGTTTTCGGCAATACTTTCCGCAGGATGAAATAGCCAACAACGCCGGAGACAAACGAGCCGACAAACACGCCCAGCTTCGCCTGGTTCAGGAGGTCGACGCCCGCCGCCGAGGTAGTGTCGAACGAGAGATTGGCGATGAACAAGGCGACCGTGAAACCGATACCGCCCAGCATCGAGACACCCAGCAGATTACGCTTGCTCATGCCCTGGGGCATTGAGGCCCACGGCGTGCAAGCGAAAAGGTAGGAGAACGAGAAGATACCCAACGCCTTCCCGATGAACAGCCCCAGGAATACCGCCAAGGGGACGTTGAGCAACGTTTGCGGCTCGATATCGCCGAAAGTGACGCCAGCGTTCACGAACGCGAACAACGGAAGAATCACGTAGTTCACCCACGGATGCAGCTTGTCGGCGATGGTCTGCAGCGGGCTGATGGTCTTGTCCGCCAGCGTATGGATATTATTCAACACCTGTATCTGCTGTCCGGTAAGCACCTGCGCCTTGGGTGAATGCTTCACCTCGCTGGCATCCAGCATCCCGATATAGCCATTCATCTCGCTCGCGAAATCGTCCAGCTTCAGCACGGGGCGGGCGGGCACCGTAAAGGCCACCAGCACGCCGGCGATGGTAGGATGGATGCCCGACTCCAGGAACAGCAGCCAGACGATGAAACCTCCCACATAGAAAAACAACGGGTAATGAATCCGAAGCTTCCCGCCGGCGTACAAGCCCGCCAGGATAACCAACGAGAGCAACAGGGGTTCGAAAGCGATGCTACCGCTATAGAAAAGGGCGATGATGATAATGCCCCCGATATCGTCGACCACGGCGAGCGCCGTCAGGAAAATGCGCATGCTCAGCGGGACCCGCTTCCCCAGCAAGCCCAGCACGGCGAGCGCGAAAGCGATATCCGTCGCCATCGGGATGGCGGCGCCGTTCACCTCCGGGGCGGAGCTACATACCAACAGATAACACACGACCGGCACGATCATGCCTCCACAGGCGGCCACGATGGGCAGCAACGCCTTCCGCGGGGAACTCAACTCGCCGATAAGCACCTCTTGCTTGATCTCCAAGCCAATCACGAAGAAGAAGACAGCCATCAAGGCGTCGTTCACGAACGCCAGCATCGACATCGGCTCCCCATGATGCGAGAAAAAACTAAACTGCCCCGCGTGCAAATCCACCGGGAATGCCAAGAGCAAGTGATAACGATCCGCCCACGGCGAATTGGCCAGGATCATCGCGACCACCATGGCGAGAAATAACAACGAACTGGCGTTTGGCTTCTGGATAGCGAAGCGACGCAAAGGTTTCAGGATAACATGAATCGTACGGTCCATACCTACATATATTAAAATTGATAATTGACGATTTAGCGCTCGTCTACAAAATACACTGTTTCCACTTTCGAGAGGCGTTGCCTCAACCGCTCGGCGCTACCCGCTCGGATTCGCAACGTCATCTCGCAATCCATCTCGAAGCGTTGCGACACGACCGTGGGATTCTCCTCTTTCACGACCCGCATGACACCGTTCAAGAACGGATACTCGAAGGCGATCGTCACGTCCACGTCCACCGTGCGCTCCTCTATCTCCGCCGCGGCGATCGCCTCGGCCGCCGCCGTACGATACGCCACGATCAATCCACTCGTCCCCAACTCGATGCCCCCGAAATAACGCACCACGACAATCAGGATATCAGTCAGCTCGTTCGAGTTGATCTGCCCCAGGATCGGCTTGCCCGCCGTAGAGGAAGGCTCGCCGTCGTCGTTCGCCCGGAACGTCGAGCGGTCGGGGCCCAGCATGTAGGCCCAGCACACATGGCGTGCGTCGAAATAACGCTTGCGGTACTCCCGCAACCGCTCCTTCACCTCCTCCAGCGAGCGCACGGGGATGGCATACGAGATAAAACGGCTGCGCTTCTCGCTATAATAACCCTCGGCCACCTGCTTGATGGTCCTGTAAGTATCGCCAGCCATCGTTTAATCCGGTATTTTCGTGTTGGAAATCTCCTCCCGGTACGCCCGGAAATCCTTCATAATCTCCTCGATCTCCTCGATAAAATAAGGATCCCTCACCTTTTTCCGGACCTCCCCGTAATAGGCCTCGATAGCCGCCAGGGCGCAAATATCCTGCCCGCGTAACACGAAGTAAGGCTCCTCCTTCTCCACGCACTGTTTAATCATCTGAATCGGATTCTTCATTGTATCTATGCTCTTTTCATTCCACTTCTTATTGCTGTCCCAATTCCTCCCGCAAGAAAGGCGCGGTAAAGCCAATGCCGCTCTCGGCCAACGCCTCCGGCGTACCGGCGAACAACACGTTGCCTCCCCGGCGGCCTCCCTCCGGCCCCATATCGATCAGGTAATCCGCGCTCTTTATCACGTCCAGGTTATGCTCGATCACGATAATCGTATTCCCTTTGTCCACCAGCTTGTTCAACACGCCCAGCAAGACACGGATGTCCTCGAAATGCAGTCCGGTGGTCGGCTCGTCCAATACGTACAACGTCTTTCCCGTATCCCGCTTCGCCAGCTCCGTCGCCAATTTGACCCGCTGGCTCTCACCTCCCGACAAGGTCGTGGATGGCTGTCCCAGCTTGATGTATCCCAAGCCCACCTCCTGCAACACCTTTATCTTCGACAAGATAGCGGGCACGCTCTCGAAAAACTCCACCGCCATGTTGATGGTCATATCCAGCACGTCGGCGATGGATTTGCCCTTGTAACGCACCTCCAATGTCTCCCGGTTGTACCGCTTGCCGTGGCAATCCTCGCACGGCACCAACACGTCGGGCAGGAAATTCATCTCGATTGTCTTGTAGCCGTTTCCCTTGCACGTCTCGCAACGGCCACCGGCTACGTTGAACGAGAAACGCCCAGGCTTATAGCCGCGCATCTTCGACTCGGGCAAACCCACGAACAAATTACGGATATCCGAGAATACCCCCGTATAGGTAGCGGGATTGCTTCGGGGCGACCGGCCGATGGGCGACTGGTCCACGTTCACGATCTTATCAATATTCTCCACGCCCTCGATCGCCTCGTAAGGCAACGGGTCCTCTAACGAGCGATAAAAACGCTGGCTCAAGATCGGTTGCAAGGTCTTATTTATCAATGTAGACTTCCCGCTACCGGACACCCCCGTCACGCAAATGAAAGTGCCCAACGGGAAGGAGACATCCACGTGCTTCAAGTTATTGCCGGTCGCCCCTTTTATGGTAATGAATTTCCCGTTCCCTTTCCGGCGCTCGGCGGGAATGGGAATCTCCATCTTCCCATTTAGATAAGAGGAGGTCAGCGTATCGACCTCCAGCATCTCCTTGGGCGTACCAGCGAAAACCACCTCACCCCCAAGGCGTCCCGCCTTCGGGCCCATATCCACGATATAGTCGGCGTTCAACATCATATCCTTATCATGCTCCACCACGATCACCGAATTGCCGGAATCACGCAATTGCTTCAGCGAATTAATCAGCCGGACATTATCACGCTGGTGCAAACCGATACTCGGCTCATCTAATATATACAGGACATTGACCAGCTGGCTCCCAATCTGCGTCGCCAAGCGGATACGCTGGCTCTCGCCACCCGACAAAGAGGCCGACGCCCGGTTCAACGACAGATAATCCAAGCCAACATCCAGCAAGAAACGTAACCGGGAACGAATCTCCTTCAAGATTTCCGCGGCGATCCGCGCCTGCCGGGAATCTATCCTTTCCTCGATTCCCTCCAACCACTCATACAACTCCGAGATATCCATCGCCGCCAAATCCGCGATATTCTTCCCCGCGATCCGATAGCTCAACGCTTCCTTATTCAAGCGTTGCCCACCACACTCCGGACAGACGGCCGTCTTGATAAACTGGCCCGCCCACTTCTGCGCCGTGGCGGACGCCTCGCCCTCCTGTTGCATCAAGATATATTTGGCGACACCGCCGTAAGAAAGAAAATAATTGGAAGTTCCCAAAGAATCGTTCTTGATACGCAGGCGTTCCTCGGTTCCATTCATAATCTCGTCCATCGCTTCCTCCGGAATCTCCCGGATAGGCGTCTTGATAGTCACGCCATACTTCTCGCAAATCGCCTCGATCTGCCAAAATATCAACGTATTCTTATATTTGCCCAAAGCCACGATACCCCCTCCGTGAATACTCAGGGATGGATCGGGCACGATTTTTGTCATATCCAACAGATTGACCTGCCCCAAACCCTTGCACTTCGGGCATGCCCCTTGCGGGGAATTGAACGAGAAATTGTGCGGAGCGGGCTCGCTATACGAAAGTCCCGTCACCGGGTCCATCAAGCGACGGCTATAATGGCGCACCTCGTTCGTATCCGCATCCAAAAGCAGCACCAAACCATCACCTTGCTTCATCGCGATTCGCAAGCTCTCCTTCAAGCGGCGCTCGTCCGACTCGGATACCACCAATTTATCGATCACCACCTCGACACTGTGCATCTTATAGCGATCCAGCTTCATCCCATGATAAATCTCTTTCAACTCGCCATCCACACGCACGTTGAGGTAGCCCTTCTTCCGCATTTGCTCGAACAACTCCTTATAATGTCCTTTTCGGTTACGCACCAAAGGCGCCAACAGGTAGGTTTTCTTTCCCTTATACGCGTCAAGAATGAGGCGCAATACCTGCTCCTCGGTGTATTTCACCATCTTCTCGCCGCTCAAGTAAGAATACGCCTCCCCCGCACGGGCATAAAGCAACCGGAAAAAATCATAAATCTCGGTCGTGGTCCCCACCGTCGACCGCGGGTTCTTGTTTGTCGTCTTCTGTTCAATCGAGATCACCGGGCTCAGCCCCGTAATCTTATCCACGTCCGGCCGCTCCATATTCCCCAAGAAATTCCGGGCATACGCCGAGAAGGTCTCCACATATCGCCGTTGCCCCTCGGCAAAAATCGTATCGAACGCCAGCGACGACTTGCCGCTACCGCTCATACCGGTGATTACAGTCAACTTATTCCTCGGAATCTCTATATCTATATTCTTCAGATTATGAACACGCGCTCCCCATACGGAGACACACCCGCCTTCCAATGCCTGCTTGTCTTTTATCATCGTCTGCCTACTCTATATTAGGGGCGGTAAAGTTACGAAAAAATAAGAACACTTGTTTTGCCATAAATAGAAAGGTTATAGTTGTCGCAAAATCGCGATAGCGAAATTACCGTTCAACTATAACCTTTATAAATATACTTCAATCAATGCTTACGCTCTTCAGGAGTCTCGTTCCTTAAAGGCGTATTTCTTACACGTCACTCTAAAGTACCTTGCCGCGCCGCCTGTATCATCTCTTGGCCCGCCACGATCATTATCTCCACACGACGATTCAAGGAACGTCCCTCCGGTGTATCATTGCTTGCCACGGGATCGTGCACACCACGCCCCTCGAAGATCATACGATCCGTACTCACGCCATTCTGCATCAAATAATCGTACACGCTCTTCGCGCGCTTCTCGGATAATGTCTGGTTATAATCCACATTACCCGTATTATCCGTAAAACCAATGATCCGGATGTCCGTACCAGGATTCTGTTTCAAACTCGTAGCGAAATTACGCAAAGCGCTCTTTGATGCCTCGCTCACCGTGCTGGAATTCGTAGCGAACAATATGCCGGAATCGAAAGTCAACTTCAAAGCCTCTCCATTGTTCACCGTCTCTATCTTCGTCTCCTCAGGCAAAGTCTCTTCCAACTCCTTCTTCTGCTTATCCATTTTCTTACCAATCAAAGCTCCCGCCGTACCACCTACAGCCGCACCGATCACACTACCCAAAGCCGTATTACCAGCCAACGCCCCGACACCAGCGCCCACAGCGGCACCTCCACCTACGCCTATCGCCGTACCTTTAGCCGTATTACTCCATGTACCACAACTCGTGAAAATAACCGCCGCGCAAAGCATCGAGACAGATATTAATCGAATATTTCCCATCTTATTATTAACTTAAACAATCTTCGCTTTTATAATACACAACCGATTCTCAATCGAAAAGATTGATTGAATCGCAATACTCAAACTCACCTTGGACGATCAAAGTAATCTCCTCCGGCTCAAATTTGCCTACACCATCTTTCTGAGCGTTCTTAATCACATAGCTCACGACCTCATCCTCGTCGATCTCCACCTCGTCGTCCGTATTATCCAACAAGCCATTCGACTCGTAGTAATCATAAATCAGATCTACGATATAATTAATATCGTCATCGCTAAACTTACCCTTCATCTCCTGCGGAAGATAATTTCGGATAAATCGCACGGAATCATCCTCATCATAAAGAAATTCGTCATTGTTCGTACTCATAGCTTATCTATAATTATAGGTTTGAATAATGGCAAATGTACGGAATTTATTCGTCGAATCCCACAAAAGCACAAAAAAAGGATATCCACTTTCGTGAATATCCTCCTTTTTATTTCTCCACGCAGGACGCTTACGCCTCCGCTACAACTTCCTTCACCGACACAAACGATCTGTCGTTCTTGCTCTTGTGGAAAGTAACAACACCATCAACCAGCGCATACAACGTATGATCCTTGCCCATACCAACATTAACACCCGGATGATGTACCGTACCTCTCTGGCGTACGATAATATTTCCCGCTTTCGCCATCTCGCCACCAAAAAGCTTCACACCTAATCTTTTGCTATGTGACTCACGGCCGTTCTTCGAACTACCTACACCTTTTTTATGTGCCATCTTCTACTTCCTTTTTAAACGTTAAGCAACAACTTCTTTAATACTCACCTCGGTAAACTGCTGACGGTGTCCCTTCAGCTTACGATATCCTTTTCTTCTCTTCTTGTGGAATACCAATACCTTCTCGCCCTTTACCAGCGGAGACAATACCTCGCATACCACCTTCGCGCCTTCCACTACAGGAGTACCGACTGTTACCTCACCGTTGTTATCGACTAACAACACTTTGTCGAACTCGACTACAGCACCGCTTTCCGCGTTCTGAATGTGATGAACATACAATTTCTTTCCTTGTTCTGCCTTGAATTGCTGTCCATTAATCTCTACAATTACGTACATCTGTCTTAAAAATTAAACAGGTTAAGTCCCGAGGGTGGGTTCCGTCACCGGCCCCTCTTGTCTACCCTCTGAGGAAAAATCGCCGCAAAGATACGACTTTTCCCTTAAAAGACAATGAAGCAAGAATATTTTTCACTCCTTTTCTTTTTTCTTTTTCCCTTTCTCATTGCTTTTCCCATAACCGTAACCATAGCCATAACCGTAACCATAGCCTTTATGTCCATAGCCATACCCATAGCGTTGGCCATATCGATGAGAACGGCTATCCAGATCTACGCCATTAAGAACTACCGCCAATTTCGAGAAATTATGATCCGCCTGAAGCGTATTCACAAAGCAAAAACCAACTTTCGGGGTTTGGTTCATACGGCAGACATATACGCACATATCCGCGACCCGACTTATGATCATCGTATCCGTCACCATCGCGATCGGTGCCGTATCCAATATAACATAATCGTAAAGCGACTTAAGCTGATCGATCGCCTTGGTCAATACATCCCTTGCCACTAATTCCGTCGGGTTAGGCGGAATCGCTCCACCCGGCAAGATATCCAAATTCGGACTGATCTCCGAATGCTGGATCATCGACTCCAAATTGACATGCTCCGGATCGCTTAAATAGTTAGTGATACCCTCTGCCCGATTCGAGAGCTTGAACACGCGGTTCAAACCGGGTTTACGAATATCCAAACCAACAATAATCACCCGTTTCCCAAGAAACGCCAAACTTACCGCCAGGTTTCCGGCTACGAACGACTTGCCCTCGCCCGGCTGTGTGGAACTGAAAAGGATTACCCGCTGGTCTTTCTCCAGCATAAACAAAATATTCGTACGCAAATTACGGAAAGTCTCCTCCATCAAGTCATTCCGGTTCTCGTGTACCACAATCGCTCCCTCCTTCTCTTTTGTCTTGTCAAAAGGAATCTCTCCCACGATAGGAACATTTGTCAGCGACTCTACATCCGTACGATTCTCTATTTTATACTTTAATAAATCCCTCAAATAGATGCATCCCGCAGGTATCACCAAGCCAATGATAAAAGAAGCCATCAAGAAAATCAATTTCCGCGGAGCTACAGGACTATCACCGCTCAATGGCTCCTCGATGATTCGGCCGTTATTCGCGGTTGAGGCCAACGTGATCGCGTTCTCCTCCCGCTTTTGCAACAACATGATATACAACGTCGCCTTAATCTCTTGTTGACGGCTAATCGTCATAAATTCTTGCTCCTGTTGAGGAGCGTCGCTGATACGGCTCTGGTATTTGCTTGCCTGGCGATCGATATCCGCTTTCGTGATCTGCAAGCCCTTCAGCACACTATTGACCGTCGTTTGCACATTCCGCCGCATAGCGTCGATACCGGCATTCATATTTATCACCGCGGGATTGCTTTCCGAAGAAGTACGCAGCAAGCGCTTCCGCTCGATAATCATCGTATTATATTGATCGATGACCGATGTAAGGTTCGGATCCTCCAACCCCACATTCGCGGGCACCACCTCATTTACATTCGCGGGGTCGTTGATATAAGAGCGTAAGTATTGCACCAAACTAATCTGTGTAGCGTTCTGCATACGTTGCTGCTCATAACGAGAGCTCTCTTCCAACGCCATTTGCGCGTCACTCGTCAAATCCGTCAAGCCCGAACGGCGCTTAAACTCCGCCAACTCACTCTCTGTCGTTCCCAGCTCGCCATTGATAATGCCAATGCGTTCCTCGATGAATTCGGCCGTCTTCTGCGCTACCTCGTTTTTCTCATCATTCGCATCTTGATTATAAAACGCGACCAAACGATTCACGAAGTCCACCCCTCGTTGTTTCACAGCGTCTTTCAAACTAATCTTAGCGATTGTCGTCGTCTTCGACGAAGGAGTCACGCTCAACGCTTTTCCATACGCGTCAGCCGCCGCCGTGGGAGTTTGGATATAAGCAACGATATTCATCTCATCCTCTTCCAGCTCCGTCACACTATCCGGCGCCATAAAGCTGAAAACGCCCACGGGAGTCGGAAGAATCGCGGGCAAAGAGTCGAATGCCTGCTCCATGACCTCCTCATCTCCCTCTACATCAATCTTATACTTCGCTTGCACGGACAGGTTTCCCGTTCGTGCGTACCGTATACGAAGCTCAACGGGACTAACCAGACGATCCGCCTCTTCCGGCGTAATGAAAATATGTATGGGGGAATTTTTATACAACGGGGGATTGAAGCCAAAAGGATTCGACTTCGTTTGGGAGATATACAACCCCATATCGCTCACCACCTTCTTGATCAACGTACGGGATTTCAAGATCTCCACCTCGTTATCAAAGTTACTCGTCATCGAGAACATTCCCATATCTTGCATCGCGGCGAGACCGCCCACAGCGGACCCTCCTCCCTTGCTCTCATCCTCCTTGATTAGCACCGAAGAAGTAATCTCGTACACCGGTGTCTGATAACGCAAGAAGATATACATCCCTATGCAGCATACCAGCACACTCGTCACGAACCATGGCCAATAAGTCAGATATTTTATGAAAAGCGCCACGACATCAATCTCACTCTCTTCCTGATCCAATGGGAGATTATTTCCCCGCATCCGTTCGTCCATCGTATCTTTTTTCTCGATCATTCCTCTATACTTTTTTGTTTATCAAACGCTCATTAATTCAAAATGTTTACTAACAAACTGGCGATCGATACCAAAATAGAAGTCGCGCTAAACCAGAGTGTCGTGCTATTACCGATATCCGAGTTCTTCGCCTTCGTCTTATTCGGAGTCACATACAGGATATCATTCTGACGTAAGTAATAATAAGGAGAAGTAACGATTCCCGCGTTCGTCAAGTTCAATTGGATAATCTCACGCTTGCCGGACTCATCCTCGCGGATCAGCTTCACATCATCACGCACACCGTAAATCGTCATATCGCCTGCCATCGCCAAAGCCTCCAGCACGTTTACTTTCTCGTTCGAAATCGTAAAACTACCCGGACGCGCCACCTCGCCCAACACGGATATCTTGTAATTCGCCATACGCACCGTCACGATCGGGGCCTCTTTCAAATAAGGCTTCAGCCGCTCGCGAATCAGATTCTCCGCTTCATTCTTGGTCAAGCCACCTACCTTCAACCGGCCTATCACGGGAAAATCTATCTCACCGCTATTATTCACCAAATATTGCTGCAACGTAGGTTGTGTCGTCGTATTGATATTCGTCAACGCGGCGTTCAACGGCGTCTGCACGGTCAGGTTAAAAGGAGCCGCCGCTTGTGGGTCTGTCGTATTCACCGTAATACTCAACAAATCCTTCGGCATAATCTTCGCGTCGTATAAAGGTATGATTTCCTCATAATCGTTCACCACCTCTGGATTCTGCAAATAAGGGACATTCCTATAAGAGGTACAAGATGCCATCAACAACGGCAAGGCCAATAAGATAATACAAAAATGCTTTAGTCTCATCTCTTTTATTCTTTTATCCGATTTACGATATCTTTGATTTATTATTCAAGTTATAGATTGTATTCACGTTGTAATAAACACAATAGCATGGCTCACGAGCAAGCCGGCGAATCCGCCCCTCGACCCGTAACCTTACTATTTGAATATTTTCCTGAAAAATCCCTTGGGCTTCTCTTCCAAAGGCTTTTCCCTTTCAGCCAGATCCTCATACGTCAGGCGCTTGCTGATCATCTCGTAAATCACGCCCCAATCCGGAAGGCCACCCAAGTTTCGATCATCGATAAAGATATCCGCCTTCAACTTACGGCTGAAATGATTGTTCCGATTCTTCTCCTCTTCCGGATAATCGCGGTTCACCGCATAAAATTCCAATCCTCGTTCCCGACAAAAGGCCAACGCCTCGTCCAATAACGTCCCCTCTCGTACTGTCCAAAGGATCAACTTATGGCGATCAGCTTGTAGTTTCCGTAAAGTCTCGATAGCGAAAGGTAACTCCTTCCCTATCGCAGGATATCGATGCTCGACAATCGTGCCGTCAAAATCTACCGCGATAATCATTCCTGTCCTGATGATTTATAATGATAATGACCAATTTATTTTGCCGCGAATATAATCATTTCATCGGAACCTACCGCTTTTTCCCTTATCTTTTTATCAACCTTGCCTTGAAACGAGATCCTCGTCGCTAAAACTAAAAGGCAACAAGTCGGCCACGCACGCGAACTCATATACTTCCTTCTCTCCGCAAAGCATCACCCGTATGGGACGCCCATGGCGCCGCTCCATCTCCAGCATCACTTGGCGACAGGCCCCGCAAGGAGTCACGCTATCGGTACGCTTTCCCGCTTTTAACGCGGCGATCGCCAACACGGCGACAGGCACATCCGGGAACCGCGCCCCCGCATAGAACAAGGCAGTACGCTCCGCGCAAAGCCCGGACGGATAAGCCGCGTTCTCTTGGTTGTTCCCGCACACGATCTCCCCATTTTCCAACAATAAAGCCGCGCCTACACAGAAGCGCGAGTAAGGAGCGTAAGCCTCCCGGGCCGCGCCATACGCGAGTTCATACAATCGTCGATAAGACTCTCCTAACTCGTCTACCGTATAAACGCTCACTTGATTTTCCCATCTCAATGTTCTCATAGCACACAGATTTAACAGACCGACAAAAAAACACAATCGCGTACGCGATATAAATGAATTTTCCCGATACACGCAAACGCGACACGATAAAAATCGCATCACCGACTTCTTAGGTCCATGTACTTTACGATTTAAACGGTATAAAAAGCTGATTTATAGGCACTTGTAAAGCGCTGTACGCAGGATGAGACTTGAACTCACACGCCGTAACCGGCACTACCCCCTCAAAGTAGCGTGTCTACCAATTCCACCACCTGCGCGTTTTAAGGGAAGGTGCCCAGAACAGGACTCGAACCTGCACGATCGCAAAACCACTCGCACCTGAAACGAGCGCGTCTACCAATTCCGCCACCTGGGCAATACCAACATGAGAAAGAGCGGAAGACGGGACTCGAACCCGCGACCCTAACCTTGGCAAGGTTATGCTCTACCAACTGAGCTACTTCCGCATGTCTTCGTGACCGCTCTTTTTCGATCACGGGTGCAAAGGTAGTGATTTCCCGGAAACCGCCAAACCTTTGCGCCACTTTTTTTATCAGATTTTTCGTACCAGTTCGGTAAATAGCTGGGTCATAAGGGATGAGGCCTCGCGGGCAGCGACGATTACATCGGCGCCATCGTTCACGAAATCGTCCGCGAAGTGATAACCCTCGTTCGTGATGACCGACATGCCGAATACACGCATACCCGCGTGACGCGCCACGATGACCTCCGGAACGGTGCTCATGCCGATCGCGTCCCCGCCTACTTTCCCGTAAAAGGCGTACTCGGCGGGCGTCTCGAACGAGGGACCGGTCAGGCCCACGTACACGCCTTTCCGCAACGGGATGGAACGCTCGGCGGCGATTTCCTCCGCGTAACGGATAAATTCCCGGTCGTACGCGCGTGTCATATCCGGGAAGCGAGTCCCGAACGCCTCCTCGTTCGGACCGATCAGCGGATTGGGCATCATGTTGATGTGGTCGCGGATAATCATCAAATCGCCCACCTTGAAGGTCTCGTTGATGCCACCGGCGGCGTTCGAGACCAGCAGGTTCTCGATGCCCAACAGCTTCATGACCCGCACGGGGAAAGTGACCTGCCGCATCGTATAGCCCTCGTAATAATGAAACCGCCCTTGCATGGCAATGACCCACTGCCCGCCCAGCCGTCCACTGATCAGGTTGCCTTTATGGCCGGTGGCGGTAGAGCGGACGAAGTTCGGTATCTCGGCGTAAGGAATGACAACCGCGTCGGTTATCCGGTCCGCCAAGCCATCCAGTCCACTACCCAATATAATCGCGGTCCTCGGATTTCCTTGAATCCGTCCCGCTAAATAATCTGCCGCTATTTTATACATAACTATACCTTATATTATAGGTTACCGCGCGACCAACTCGTAAGCGACCTTGGCCGCGCGCTCCAGGATCTCCTCCTCGCCCGGCACCCGCTTGTGCTCCATCAGGACCTTGCCATCGCAAATCACCGTATCCACGCAGCCGCCATTCGCGGCGTACACCAGGTTGGAGACAAAATTGAAGTTCGGCGTGAACGCGGGAAGCGCGAGGTCGACCAGGCAAAGATCCGCCAGATAACCTTCCGCCACACGCCCCGCCTCGATGCCGAAGATAGCGGCACCCACCGAGGTAGCGGCCCGCAACATCTCGTCGGCGCTCAAGGCTTCCGGGTCCTTCCGCCACACCTTGCCCAAGAGCGAGGCCAGCTTCATCGCCTCGATCATGTCCAGGTTGTTCGACGAGGAGCAACCGTCCGTGCCCAAGCCCACCAGAACGCCTTGTCGCCGCATCTCCTTGAACGGGAAGCGATAGCCGGACGCCAATTTCATGTTCGAGGCCGGATTGTGCACCACCTTCACGCCCGCGTCGGCCAACATCCGGATCTCCTCGTCGTCCACATATACGCCGTGCGCGATCACGAGGCGGGGCGAGAGGACGCCCAGCCGGCGCAGGTAGCGCACGGGCGACAGGCCGAAGCGCCGGATGGAATCCGCCACCTCGCCCTCCGTCTCCGCCAAATGGATATGCACGAGGAGGCCGTTCGCCTCCGCGAACCGGCTCGCCCAGCGCAACAACTCGCCGGACACGGTATAGATGGCGTGCGGACCTAAAGCGAAACGAATCCGGTCACTGTATCGGGCGACCTCCCGGAGCAATCGCTCGTTATGCCGTTTGCTTTTCTCAGCCTGCCCCGATTGGAAATTATCGAAACAAACACCGGATATCACGCCGCGCAACCCCATCTCCTCGACCGCTTCCGCCGTCCCGTGAAAATGATGATACATATCGGAGAAGGTCGTCGTGCCGCTCTTTATCATCTCCAGGCAAGCCAGCTTGGCGCCCCAGTACACGTCCTCGTGCGTCAGCTTCGCCTCGTTCGGCCAAATCTTCTGTTCCAGCCAAGGCATCAGGGGCATATCGTCGCCAAAGCCGCGGAACAGCGTCATGGCGGCGTGCGTATGCCCGTTCACCAAGCCGGGGATTACCGCCTTCCGCCGCCCGTCGATCACCCGGTCCGCCGGGAATGACAACGCCTCCCCTATCCGCACGATCCGATTGCCCTCTATATAGATATCGACGGTCTCGCCCTTCAGCGAGACCTGTTTTATCAATACGCTCATAGACGCGCCCGCCTCTTACGGATACAAACGATAGAACTCCGCCACCGACTCGATGCCCTTGAGGAAGATATCCAGCTCCTGGCTCTCGTTGGGCGAGTGGATGGCGTTCTGCTCCAGGCCGAAGCCCATCAGCACGGTCTTGATGCCCAGCACCCGCTCGAAGGTGGAGATGATGGGGATGCTTCCCCCGCGGCGCACCGCCAACGGACGCTTGCCGAACGCGATGCCCATCGCCTCCGCCGCCGCCTGGTAGGCCGGCAGGTCGATGGGGCAGACGTAGCCCTCGCCGCCGTGCGTGGGGCGGACCGTCACCTTCACGTAAGGCGGCGCGACGCGCGCCATGTACGACTCGAACAGCTCGCATATCTTGGCGTGGTCCTGATGGGGCACGAGGCGGGTCGATACCTTGGCGTAGGCCTTCGAGGGCAGGACGGTCTTGCTGCCCTCGCCCGTGTAGCCGCCCCAGATGCCACAGATGTCGAACGACGGGCGACAGCTGTTGCGCTCCAGCGTGGAGTAGCCTTTCTCGCCGAAGAGCGCGTCCACGCCGATGGCCCGCTTATATTTCTCCTCGTCGAAGGGGACGCTGGCTATCATCTCCCGCTCGGCGGGCGATACCTCCTCCACGTCGTCGTAGAAGCCGGGGATGGTGATGCGCCCGTCGGCGTCCGTGATGTCCGCCATCAGCTTGCAGAGCACGTTGATGGGGTTCGCCACGGCCCCGCCGAAATGGCCGGAGTGCAGGTCGCGGTTCGGGCCGGTCACCTCGATTTCCCAATAGGCCAAGCCGCGCAGGCCGGTGGTGAGCGACGGCGTCTCCTTGCCTACCATGCTGGTGTCGGACACGAGGATGACGTCCGCCTTCAGCAACTCCCGGTGCGTCCGGCAGAAAGCCTCCAGGCTGGGCGAGCCTATCTCCTCCTCGCCCTCGAAGATGAACTTCACGTTGCAGCGCAAGAGGCCCTCGCGCAGGGCGGTCTCGAAGCCTTTCACCTGTATCATGCCCTGGCCCTTGTCGTCGTCGGCGCCGCGCGCCCAGATACGGCCGTCGCGTATCTCCGGCTCGAAGGGCTGGCTCTTCCACAGCTCCAATGGCTCGGCGGGCATCACGTCGTAGTGGGCGTAGACCAATACGGTGGGCGCCTCGGGCGAGACGCGCTTCTCGGCGTAGACCACGGGGTTGCCCTCGGTGGGCATCACCTCCGCGCGGTCGGCGCCGGACGAGAGCAGGATTTCCGTCCACTTCCGGGCGCACGCCGTCATGTCCGCCTTATGTTCTTTCTTCGCGCTGATGGACGGTATGCGTATCAGCGTGAACAATTCCTCCAAGAAACGTTCCTTGTTGGATTCGATGTACGATTTTACTGACATTTCCTTATTTCAAATTTATGATTTATGATTTCTAATTTATGATTTATGATTTATGACTAATAAGACTATGGGGGTGTGGCGCGTTCGCGCGCATAAATCATAAATCATAAATCATAAATTATTCATGTGTTAGATTACATCCGGCGACTCCACTTCTTCGCCGCCGCCACCGTCGGGATTCGGGTCCGCGGGCTCGCCTTCGCCGCCGGAGGGGTTCTCCGGGTCGGGAGTCTCGGGAGTGGGGGTCGTGCCGGAGGCCGAGCCGCTGACGACCTTGCGGAAGCGTACCACCACGGCGTTCACGTCGTCTATCAAGGCGCCCAGCGCCTCGCGCGTCTCCTCGTCGTTCGTCACCAGCTCGTTCACGGCGTAAATGGCGTTGATGGCCTTCGCCAGCGCGTCGAAAGCTTGGTCGGTCGCGGGGCGCAGCGTCTTCATGCTGCCTTTCGAGAGCGCGCGGTCGCGCTCCTCCACCGTGCGCAGCTTGTACACGTCGTGGAAGGCCTCGTTCAGCTCCTCCAGCTTGTCGGGCGCGGCGCTCATACCGAGCGTGGCGAGGGCGGAGACGTACGGCTCGACGCGCAGTTTCGCCACGAGGTCGACCAGCGTGGCCGTCTCCGAGGCGTAATCCATCTCGGCCGCCACGCCCGTCTCGCGGAAAGCGAACGACAAGACGCGGCCCGCCTCGCGTTCCTCCTCGTCGGCTCCATAATTCATGTACAAATCCGCCATTCCTTTATACAGATAGAACGCGTTGTCGCGGTCCTTGTCCGCCTTCTCTATTTTCGGTGTGTCCAGATACCCCTTGTCCGGCTTGAAGCAAGCCACCTCGTCGCCTGCCGCCGCGGCGAACGCCGCGCGTTGCTTGCCGAACCCGTAGGTCGTGGCCGTCGCCTCCGGCACCGCCGCCAGCACGTCCTGCACGAACAGCACGTGTTGGGCGTTCTTCGCGTTGTGCTTTGAGAAAGCGTAAATAATCTCTTTCATAATCTCTCTATTTTAAGTTATTAAATCATTTATCCTGTTCGGGAAAGCTCGCCCACGACGTGGGGAGCGTTTCCAGCCCCGGGAAAACCCGCCCACGACGTGGGGAGCGTTTCCAGCTCCGGGAAAAACCGCCCACGACGCGAGGAGCGTTTCCAGCCCCGGGAAAACCCGCCCACGGCGTGGGGAGCGTTTCCAGCTCCGGGAAAAACCGCCCACGGCGTGGGGAATGTTTCCAGCATCGGGAAAACCCGCTCGTCGCTCATAGATTATCGAGCCACCGTTTGCCCGGCTTCGTGTAGAGCCAGAGCAGGAAACCGCCAGCGACTACAATCCCAATCGTAAAAACAAGTCCTAACATGTTCATCGCTTTGTCCCTTTCTGATTGTCCCGACAAACTTACGGAAAGAAACCGTGATTCGCAAGAGGGACGGAAATTAAAATAACTCCCGCGCGCGAAGTAATGGCCGCCCAGCGAACATTAAGGCGCGAAAGTACGGAGAATCTGCCTCTCCATACCTCGCGCCCCCCCATTTCCGACGCCGGTTAAAATCCGGCTCCGTTAACAATATATGTTATATCCAGGTTAGTATAATCGCTCTTACCGCGTATCAATGTCCTCCTTTCCGAGCCCCAGTATCCAATCGTCCAAGGCCGCGCCCTCCGGCAAGGGCAACTTCCGCTTCAGGCGATAACGCAGGGTGTAAAGGGAGCTCTCGTCGATGCCCAACAGGCGGGCGATCTCGCGATTGCGCTTCCGGGCGCGTATCAGGACGCATAGCCTCTCCTCGCCACGCGTGAGCGCGGGAACCGCCCGACGAAGGTCGCGGATAAACGCGGCGTGCTCCTCTACATAGGAGTCGGCGGCGTCCGCCTCGACCGCACGCGAAAGGACAACCTCCTCCGGCTCCGCCGCCGAGACGCGCGACTCATAATCGGCTTTCCGCCGCTTGACGCGCCGCATTTGCTCCATCACGCGCCAAATGCCGCACAGCAACAAGCTGAATAGCGCGACCAAGATTCCTATCATCAAATAGAATAACATCTCCTCTTTCATCATGAGGGCAAAACTATCCAAACGTTTCCTAAGCCCCAAGAAATCGGGTTGGACAAAAATCTGTACAGAAATCTCAACAGCAACTAAATACCTGAACTACAAAAAGCTTCACAGCTTCATCAAGAAGTCTTCCAGGGAAGAGGTTTTCGGAATCCCCAGTTTCTTACGCAAGCGCGAGCGGGCGGTGTGGACGCTCGAGCGATTGATGCCCAGCGTGAAGGCGATCTCGTCGACGTTCAAGCGCAAGCGGATTAACATGGCGTGCAGCTCCTCGCTATTCGTGACGCCCGGGCAAGCCTCGCGCAGACGCACCAAGAAGGCGGGATGCAACTGGCCGAACTGCTGGCGGAACTTCCGCTCCTCCTCCTGCGTCAGCAGGCGCGGCGAGAAACGGTTGATAGCCTCTTGCCGCGCCGCGTCCACGTCCTTATGGACAAGCTCCATGCGTAATTCCTGATACGCCTGGTCGAGGCGGGAACGGCTATCGCTCACCGCCTGGAGCTGCTGTTCCTTCTCCTCCAGCCGGCGGCTGTCCTCCCGCTGGCGGAGCTGGTCGAGCTCATGCTGCAACAGAAGTACCCGATGGCGCATCAACAGCCAGACGACGAACAATCCGCCCAATAAGACCAGCGCGAGAATAATCAGGACAGAATAACGGATGGTCCGTTGCTTGAGGAGCAGCTCCTTTTCCAGCAACAGGTTCTGTCGCTCCTTCTCCAAGGTTTGGTATTTGACACTGAACTGGGAGACCAGCCCGGCGTTCCGGCGCTCGGTGAAGCGGTCGTTGGCTCGCTTGGCAAGCTGGTAGAAACGCCCCGCCTCGGCCTGCCGCCCCACGCGGGTATAAAGCGTGGCGAGGGCATAATAAATCTCCCGCTGCTGGTTGAGCAACCCATGACGGCCGATGTAATCCGCGCACGTTTGATACGCCCGTATCGCCAAGGCGTCCTCACCCCGGTCGGCCAAGGCGTTGCCCAGCAAACGGCAAGCGAGGACGGACAGATTATCGAGCGGCCGGGCGGCGAGGGTGTCGATGGCTTGCCGCGCCGCCGCGAGATAACGGCGGTCGCCCTCCGGCGCCGTACCGATGGCGAGCACCGTGCGGTAATGGTCGTAGAAACGATGGTAGAACGAGACTTGCGAGCGATCGGGCAATCGCGTGGCGACGCTATCCAGCAAGCGGCCGGCGGCGGCGTAATCTTTCCGCAACAAAGCGTAATAGGTCGCCAAGTTGTCCACGCGCAAGAACGCGTCGGGAATGGCCGAGCGCGTCGCCGCCTCGCGGGCTTTCTCCAAATGATTGAAGACCTCATCCTCCATGCCCCACTCGTCGAACAAGTGGACAGCGTTGACCTCGGCGGCGCAAAGCCCGTAAGGATTCACCTCGCCCTGCCCGGAAACAATCAGGCTATCGTAAGCCGCCAACGCCCGCTCGAACTCGCCCACCTGCTGGTACTGATAGATTAAGTTTCCCAATACAAAAGCCATCTTGCTCTTATCGGGCAGCCCTTTCAGCAGCGCGAGGCTATGCTCGTTGCAGTCGATCGCCTTGCGCACCTCCCCGATTTGGTTATAAATCACGGACGAGATGCCATAATCCACATAGAGCCGCTCCGGCGAGCGGTCTCCGTTCGGGCGCGTCCACGTATGGTCTATCAAAGCCGCCGCCCGGTCGGGTTGAGCCGCCTCGTAAAGCGCGTAAGCGGTGCAAATCTCGATGTCGCGCGGCGAGTGGCGGACAATCCAGCAGTCGTTGGCCTCGTACATCCGGGTAAAATAGATGGCGCCATCCTCCCGTCGCCCGTCGAACACGTAGCAATACATCAGCTGCAAAAGCCCATCGGCCAGCCACTCGTAAGCCGCCGAGTCTTGTCCCGCCGGCGGGGCCAAGGCGACCAATCGGCCGTAAGCGTCGATCGCGGCGGGATAATCCTTTTTCCCTTGCGCCTCTTTCGCCCGCTCGAACAGCGAACGCATCTCACCCAACTCCTCCGCTCCGGTCATTCCATATAAGCTCCCGGCGCTTATCCACAAAAATAGCAGTAACACGTATCTCATAACCCCATAGTAGCGAATAGGAAGGCAAAGATACGCGTTTTCCCCGGATATACGCCCGCTCGTCTTACCCCATAATCCACTTCGCGCGCTTGCCTAGCAGGCGATACATCAGCCACGTGAAGGCGAGCGAGATGACGAAGATAAGGACCGCCATCACCGGCACTTGCAACGGTATGGGCAGATGCCACTGCCCGATGAGGATAAAGACCGGCCCCACCACGAAGTAGTGCACGATGTAGGTGCCGAAACCGTATTTGGAGTATCTTCGCGGTCTATTCGATACATAAAGAAAAAAGGAGATAAGCGCATGAACGGGAAACGAATCATCATCATCGGGGCGACTTCGGGCATCGGCTACGAGGTGGCGAGAATCTATATCGAACGAGGCTACACGGTGGGGCTGGCGGGCCGGCGGGTGGAGAGACTGGAGGAGTTCCAAGCCTCCGCGCCCGGACGTGTCCATATCAAACGGCTGGACGTGACCGCGGAAGACGCTCCCGCACGGCTGGAGGAGCTGATCGACGAGACGGGCGGCATGGATATCTTCCTGCTCTGCGCCGGCATCGGCAAGCAGAACCTCGCGCTGGACAGCGACATCGAGCAAGCGACGCTCCAAACCAACGTGACAGGCTTCACCCGCATGGTCGTGGCGGCGTATCAGTATTTCACGCGGAAAGGCGGCGGACACATCGCGGTGATCAGCTCCATCGCCGGCACGAAAGGGCTGGGCGCGGCGCCCTCCTACTCCGCCTCCAAAGGCTTCCAGAACCTGTACATAGATGCCTTGGCGCAACTCTCGCGCATGGAGCGGCGACCCATCGCGTTCACGGACATCCGCCCCGGCTTCGTCCGCACCGACCTCTTGAACGACGGGAAGCGCTACCCGGCGCTGATGTCGCCCGCGTACGTCGCCCGCCAAATAGCCCGCGCCATCGACCGGAAGAAACGGCGAGCGATTATCGACGGGCGATACGCCCTCCTCGTTTTCCTCTGGCGGCTCATCCCCGCATGGCTTTGGGAGCGCCTCCCGATACGAAATTAGCGGAGATGAGAATAATTTCTTTCCGTTATCGGCAAGAAACACTATATTTGTACACGAATAAAAGACGTAAACTTGCCGATAGCATCGTAATGGAGAAGCCCGCCGCGCGCGGATTCATCGAAATAATGATTATCTTCGCGACATCACGAATCAAACACAAGGAGGAACAGGCATGAACGCGAATACTTTAGCTGAGAACTTATGGCATCAGATACTCACGCTTCCGGATAACGACCGCCATTGGTTGCGGGACAAGTTGAATATTTACGAGAAAGAGAGGGAAGACGAGGAAAACCTTACGCCTTACACTATGGAAGAATTACATGAGCGGATACGATGCTCGGAAGAGGACTTCGAGGCGGGAAGGTTTTATTCTTCAGAAGAAATACATCGTATCATACAAAAAGAAATCGCCTCTCTATGAACACCAGAAATATTCAATGGTCAGACAAAGCGTTGAAAAGCTTTCGAGAGACCGTGCGATATATAATCTATACACTTGTCGCGAGCCTCACATTCAAGCCGACTCCACGATAAATAATAAGTAACTGAATTGAAGCGATATGGGACTATTTATACGAAAGCCGTTGGCTGATTTAATCAGCGAGGCGAACGAATCCGGGAATAAGACATTGAAGCGGACCTTAGGCCCGTTGAGCTTGATCGCCTTAGGCGTGGGCGTCATCATCGGCGCCGGACTGTTCTCCATCACGGGGACGGTGGCCTCCGGCTATACGGGACCCGCCATCACCCTCTCGTTCGCCATCGCCGCCTTGGGCTGTTGCTTCGCCGGGTTGTGCTACGCGGAGTTCGCCTCCATGATTCCGGTGGCGGGCAGCGCCTACACCTACTCGTACGCCACGATGGGCGAGCTGGTCGCCTGGATTATCGGCTGGGACTTGGTACTGGAGTACTGCGTGGCGGCCACGACCGTCAGCATCAGTTGGAGCCGCTATCTGGTAGTGTTCCTCGAAGGGTTCGGCATCCATCTGCCCCACGCCCTGACCGCCTGCCCGTGGGACGGCGGCATCGTCAACATCCCCGCCCTTATCATCGTAGTGCTGATGAGCCTTCTCCTGATCCGTGGCACGGAAGGCAGCTCCATCTTCAACGGCATCATCGTCTTCCTGAAAGTATCCGTCGTCCTCGTATTCGTCTTCTTAGGCTGGAAATACATCCGGATGGAAAATTACACACCCTACATCCCCGCCAATACGGGCACGCTGGGCGAGTTCGGCTTCTCCGGCATCCTGCGGGGAGCCGCCATCGTCTTCTTCGCTTTCTTGGGATTCGACGCGGTAAGCACGGCGGCGCAAGAGACGAAGCACCCGAAGCGCGACATGCCCATCGGCATCCTGATGTCGCTGGCGGTCTGCACCATCCTGTATATCCTCTTCGCCCACGTGATGACGGGCGTCGTGCATTACACGGCTTTCGAGGGGCACAACGGCATCGCTCCCGTGGCGATCGCCATCGACCACATGGGACAAGCGGACGCCTCCGGCGCGATCCATCCGGATTATCCGTGGATGAACCGTGCCATCATCCTGGCGATTCTTTTCGGCTACTGCTCGGTCATCATGGTCACCCTGCTGGGACAAAGCCGCGTGTTCCTGAGCATGAGCCGCGACGGACTGCTTCCGCCTCTTTTCTCGCACATCCACGAGAAATTCCGCACGCCCGCACGCAGTAACCTGCTCTTCATGGTATTGGTGGGCACGTTGGCGGCGTTCGTCCCGGCGAGCGTGGCGGGCGAGATGTGCAGCATCGGCACCCTGTTCGCCTTCACGTTGGTGTGCGCCGGCGTGCTCATCGTCCGCAAGACCATGCCCGACGCGCCCCGCTCCTTCAAGACACCGCTCGTGCCCTTCGTGCCCATCGCCGGCATCATCACCTGCCTGGTCATGATGCTCTTCCTGCCCGCCGACACATGGATCCGTCTGGTATTGTGGATGTTGATAGGGTTGGATATCTACGTCTCCTACGGCATACGGCATAGTAAATTGGAACATATGCAGGCACATCGGCAGGGAGAGACGACATTGAATATGATCGGGATTATCCTTTCCGTGCTCTGCTTCATCACGGGCTTATGGCATCAACAGACCGTTGGCTGGGAAGCGGACCGGACCTTATTGATCCTCTCCTTCGTGTTCGCTCTCACGCATCTGGCTTTTTATCTGCATCGGCTGGGGAAATCGAGGAGAAAGTGACCCGTTTGTTCATCACGAAATTGACCGCTCCATAAACGAATAGGCCAAGGAATTGACCCAAATATTCGTTCATCCCGATAACCTCAACCAACAAGAGCAAAAAGAGGAACTGCGTGGCGTAGGCACAACCGAAAGCCAACAAAAACAATAGCGACTCGCGCAAAAGACGACCTTTCCCGGAGGAGAAGACCCAATACTTGCTCCAAAAGAAATTGTTGACCAACGCCGCCACATAGCCCGCCATGTTCGACCACAGATAATTGCAGCCCAAAAGATGCATCAACGCCCAAACCACCACCGCCGTAATCACGGCGTTGGAGAACCCTACAATAACAAAACGGATAATTTGAATCGATTGCCTCATCCCTTGAACTTATGCATTTGGGTGACAAATATACATCTTATTTAACAAATACGCCCGCTGTTCGCGAAGAAATAAGCCCGACTCCTGCATTTAACCCGTATTTAGACAGGAATCCTTGCAAAGAAAACCAAAGGAATTCGTACTTTTGCTCTATCAACGAATATAATACAAGTATGTTTCGACTCCTTTGGCTGTATATCGCCCTGCTTCTACCCGCGCTCCTAACGAACGCCCAAGAGCTTTCCCGCGACACTCTTCCGGGAAATCCGCTCACGCTGGATGGCAAGCCTATGACCGAGAAACAGATAGAACGTTACTTAAAACAGGCGCGTAAGGATTCCATCCGGGCCAAGAAACGAATCTGGTGGTCTATCCTGGGCGGCCCGTCGTACACGCCGGAAGCCTCGTTCGGTGTCGGCGGAGCGGTGATGGCCAGCTTCCGACTGGACAAGAACGACACGATCTCGCAACGCTCCTTTATCCCCGCCGGCTTCAACATCACGCTGAACGGGACATTCGTGTTCGCCGGAGCGGGCACGCTGTTCTTCAACGAGAACCGCTTCCGCATCTACATCAATTACAGCTACCGCAACGAGCCGTCGCATTACTTCGGCAAAGGATACGAAACCATCGAGCATATTGAGCGAAGCGACTCGACCACGAAATTCCACAAAAGCGCGTTCCAGCTCTATCCGCGTTTCGTATGGGAAGTGAAACCTCATCTCTATGCCGGTCCGCTGTTCGACATCAACTTCAGCAAATCGAGCGATATCAATCCGGTGATGGCGGCGGATCCCTATTTCTCGAAATTCAAGCGAAGCTACGTGAACATAGGCGTCGGCGGGCTAATCCAATACGATACCCGCGACGACGTGGCGACTCCACATGCCGGAATGTTGCTGAGCGCCATCGCCAAGTTGTATGGCAAATATTTAGGCGGAAGCTACAATTACGAGATATTCGAGCTGGAGTATCGCCAATATCAACCCATATTCCGTCCGCGCAGCACCTTGGCATGGATCGCGAAGACGCAAATCGGCGTAGGCGACGTACCTTTCACCGAGTTGCCCTATTTCGGATCGCCCTTCGACCTACGCGGTTATTATCTGGGCAAATACCGCGACAAGAGCATGGCGTATGGCATCGTGGAATACCGCCACATGTTTGGTAGCGAAGAGAAATACCGAAGCGGCAACTTTTGGGCAAAATGCGGCTTCGTAGCCTGGGTCGGTACCGGAACCATCGGCAACGCCCCGATTGTCGACTGGAGCAAATGGAAATTCAACTACGGCGTCGGACTACGGTTCCAAATCCAACCCGGCAAGAACTTCCGCTTAGATATCGGCAAAGACCCCAGCCAAAAGGGCATGGCCGTCTACATGAACATGACGGAAGCGTTCTGAACACGCTTCCGCTCCCGCCACTTACAACATACCTTTCGTGCTGGGCAACTCGTATTTATAAATATCCCGCCGGATCGCCATCTTGATGGAACGAGCCAGCGCCTTAAAGATGCCCTCGATCTTATGGTGCTCGTTCGTGCCCTCGGCACGGATGTTCAAGTTCATACGAGCGGCGTCGCTCAGGCTCTTGAAGAAATGGAGAAACATCTCGGTCGGCATATCTCCCACTTTCTCGCGCCGGAACTCCGCATCCCAGACCAACCAAGGCCGTCCGCCGAAGTCGAGCGCCACGCCACACAAGCAATCATCCATGGGAAGGCAATAACCATATCGCTCAATGCCCCGTTTATCGCCTAATGCCTGGAGCAACGCCTCGCCCAATGCGATCGCCGTATCCTCTATCGTATGATGCTCGTCCACGTTCAAATCGCCTTTCACCCGAATCGTCAGATCCGTACCGGAATGCTTCCCGATTTGCTCCAGCATATGGTCAAAGAAACCCAAGCCGGTAGCGATCTCCGTCTTTCCCGTTCCATCCAGGTTCCAGTCCACATAGATATCGGTCTCTTTCGTGGCGCGCCGCACGATGGCTCGCCGCTCGCCCGCGAAAAGGAACTCCGCGATCCGATCCCAATCCTCCGCGATCAAAGCCGGTGACAATGCTACGGGATATGCTTTCAACTCCTCTTCGGCGCCTTCCAGCGAAGGACGCAACCAAATGCCTTTCGCCCCTAAATTACGCGCCAACTCCATATCCGTCAGGCGATCCCCGATCACGAAACTGTTCGCCAAATCATACTCGTCCGTCATATAGCGGGTCAACATGCCGGTCCGGGGTTTCCTGTTCGGTGAATTCTCCTCCGGCAAGGAAGGATCGATCCGGATATCATCGAAAACGATGCCCTCGCCCGCCAATGTTTTCAGCATCAAGTTATGGGCAGGCCAAAAAGTCTCTTCCGGGAAAGAAGGCGTGCCCAGCCCGTCTTGGTTGGTGACCATCACGAACTCAAAATCCAACCGTTGCCGGATAAAATAAAGATTACGCATCACCCGCGGCACGAACTCCAATTTCTCCAAACTATCCAACTGATAATCCACAGGAGGCTCCTTGACCAACGTTCCGTCCCGGTCGATAAACAAAGCCCGTTTCTTCCTCTCGCCCATTACTTACATTCTTTTAACGCGTTCAACAAGATATCATTTTCTTCCCGCGTACCAATCGTTACGCGCAGGCAACCATGGCACATCCGCACGTTGTCGCGATTGCGCACCACCACGCCTTTCTCCACCAAAGCCTCGTACATCGCCGTCGCCCGGCCGACATCCACCAACAGGAAATTCGCGTCCGACGGATAGACACGATACGAGAAAGGAGGCTCCGACAAGAGCGCCGCCAGCCGCTCCCGTTCCGCCAGGATCTCTTTTACCTGCCGGTCTTTCCGTCCCGTGTCGCCTAAAAGTTCCAACGCCTTCTCTTGTGTCAACAGGTTCACGTTGTACGGATATTTAATCTTGTTCAACACGGCGATCAGTTCCGGGGCGGCGAAAGCCATACCCAAACGGATAGCCGCCGCTCCCCACGCCTTCGACAAGGTTTGCAGCACGATCAGGTTCGGAAAATCGGCCAACTCGCCCACGAACGAAGGAGAGGCGGAAAAATCGATATACGCCTCGTCGATTACCACGATGCCATCGAAATGCCGCAAGATCGTGTAAATAGCCTCACGGTCGAGGTTATTCCCCGTCGGGTTGTTCGGCGAGCACAAAAAGATCGCTTTCGTCCGTCCGTCCGCGGCATTCAATACCGCCTCCGCGTCCAAATCAAAATCCGCGGTCAAGGAGACTTCCCGGCATTCCACGTTATTCACGTCCGCCGCCACGCCATACATGCCATACGACGGAGCGATCACTACGATATTCTCCTCTCCCGGCTCGCAAAAAGCCCGGATTAGCAAGTCGATCGCCTCGTCGCTTCCATTGCCCAGGAAAATCGAATCGGGCGTCACGCCTTTCAGCTCGGCGATACGTTGCTTCAAGGTCCATTGCCGCGGATCGGGATAACGGTTATACGGGTCGTTCCACGGGTTCTCGTTCGCGTCCAAAAAGACAGAAGCCTTCCCGTGAAACTCATCCCGTGCGGACGAATAAGGCTTCAAGCCCCAGACATTCGGTCTGACCAAGTCCTTCAACTCTCTCATAATGTATTCAATCTTATCGTTACAGCGTTTCGATGCGCCTCCAACCGCTCGTTGGCGGCCATCGTCCGGATTGTATCGCCCAAGGCTCGGATGCCATCGGCCGTAATCTCCTGGAAAGTGATTTTCTTGATAAAGCTATCCAAATTCACGCCACTGTACGCCTTCGCGTAACCATTAGTCGGCAAGGTGTGATTCGTGCCTGAGGCGTAATCGCCCGCGCTCTCCGGCGTATACGGACCAAGGAAGACACTGCCCGCGTTTTCGATACGCTCTGCAATAGATGCGAAATCTCGTGTTTGGATGATCAAGTGCTCCGGCGCGTATTGGTTCGTGAAGTCGATCACTTCCTCCTGATTCCGCAAGACGATGACACGGCTATGCGACAACGCTTTCTCCGTAATCTCCTTACGCGGCAAACGCTCCACTTGCTCGCGGATCGCTTTCACCACCGGCTCCACGACCGCTTCCGAGGCGGTCACCAAGATAGCCTGGCTATCCGCGCCATGCTCCGCTTGCGAAAGAAAATCGGCGGCTATGAAATCGGGATTCGCGGTCTCGTCGGCGATTACCTCCACCTCGGACGGACCTGCCGGCATGTCGATCGCGACATCTTTCAAGCTGACCAATTGCTTAGCGGCCGTCACGTATTGATTGCCCGGCCCGAATATCTTATATACCTTGGGCACCGACTCCGTCCCGTACGCCATAGCGGCGATCGCCTGTATGCCGCCGGCCTTGAAGATCCGGCTCACGCCCGCCACCTCGGCGGCGAAAAGGATTGCCGGATGCACCTTCCCATCCTTGCCCGGAGGCGTACAGAGCACAATCTCGCCGCATCCCGCGATCCGCGCGGGAACAGCCAGCATCAATACCGTGGAGAACAAAGGCGCCGTCCCTCCGGGAATGTACAAGCCCACTTTCTCGATCGCCACCGCCTTCTGCCAACAGACGACACCCGGCGCCGTCTCCACCTTTTTCCCCTCGAAACGTTGAGAGGCGTGAAAGCGCTCGATATTCTCCTTCGCCCGGCGGATCGCCTGCCGCAAATCGTCCGGAACCAAATGTTCCGCTTCCCGCATCTCCTCCTCCGACACGCGCAAGGCGGAGAGGTTCACTTTATCGAATCTCGCCTCGTACTCCTTCACGGCCTCGTCGCCTCGCTCGCGCACATCGTCCAATACGGAACGAACCGTATCGAACAATGTCGTCACATCCAACGCCGGACGCTTGGCCAGCGAGCTCCATTCCTCGCGCCCGGGATATTTGATAATTTCCATATTTCGCTGATTTTATAAGATCATTTTCTCGATAGGCAACACCAAGATTCCTTCCGCCCCCAAGGACTTCAACTTCCCGATAATCTCCCAAAAATGTTTCTCGGCGATTACGGATTGCACGGAGACCCAATCCCCGTTCGCGAGCGGAGTGACCGTCGGGCTCTTCATACCGGGCAATAGCTCGATAATCTCGCCCAACTTCTCTTTCGGGGCGTTCAGCATGATGTATTTCTTTCCCGCGGCCACCTGTATCGCCTCGAAACGGAACAGCAACTCGTCCAGTATCGCCCGCTTCTCCTCCGATAAATCCCGGTTGGCGATCAGCAGCGCCTCGCAAGGCAATACCACCTCCACCTCTTTCAATTGATTGCTCACCAACGTGCTGCCCGAGCTCACGATATCGAAGATAGCGTCCGCCAGACCGATACCCGGAGCGATCTCCACCGAGCCGCTGATTACGTGGATATCCGCCTTCACGCCTCTCTCCTCCAGGAAAGAACGCAGGATGCCGGGATACGACGTGGCGATCGTCTTTCCCTCGAACCACTCCACGCCCGCGTACTCCTCGTCCTTGGGAACCGCCAAGGAAAGACGGCATTTACTAAAGCCCAGGCGCTTGACCAAGCGTGCCTCCCGGCCTTTCTCCACATACTCGTTCTCGCCCACGATGCCGACATCCGCCACGCCATTGGCCACGGACTGGGGAATATCGTCGTCGCGCAGGAACAACACCTCGACGGGGAAGCCTTTCGCCGACAACAGCAAGATTCGTTTTCCCCGGTTTAATTGGATGCCCGCCTCTTCGAGCAACATCATCGTCTCGTCATACAGACGACCTTTCGATTGTACCGCGATTCTCAACATAGATTCTCTGTATTTAAATTTTATCATTCTCGTTATCCTCGTTCCCCCGAATTTTTCCGGAACGGCGAACCGGGGGCATAAAAGCGAAAAGGGCTCACCCACACCGGCAAGCCCTCTTCCATTTATCATGCGTACGAAACACACACCCTCAGCCCACCGAACTAACGTCCGCCGTAATGATGGTGATGATGTAACGTAACGATTGTTTCCATTTCATTTATTTTTACGCCGCAAAATTACAATAATTCTCGTATCCACAAAAAAATCCGACAAAATATTATCGCAAATGGTCGGATTGCTGCTTGATTTTATTCGCGAGCATCACCGGGAAATCGGGATGGGCGGCGAAAAACGCCTCCACCTCGGCACGTGCCTCCGCCGACGTATGCCCGGACAACAACGCCCGCGCCCACGCCGTGGGGAAGAAGATATCGCCCGTGCGCTGTACATCCGGCATCGCCTCCAACGCCGGACGGATATATTTCACGGACTCGCGCTCGCGCGAACGGTGGCTCAAGTTGGCGAGCGCCGACGAGGCCCAAGGCTCCACCCTGCGGTTCGCGGCGACCAGCAACGACTGGAAAACGCTATCGCGCGTCTCCACGCGGGGCGATACCGAGGGGGCGATGAACGCGTACTCCGCACGACGGTCCGGATTGTCGATACGCGCCAATTGTTCCGCCACGATCTCGTCAGCCCGTTCCGGCAGGTGAATCGCCAACGTGTACGAGAGGTTCATATAATCGTTCTCGCCCAAGACGCAATCCGCCGGCGCCTCCCGCCGTTCCCAGATAGCGAGCAACCGGCCGATCGCCTCGTCGGAATCGGCTATCGAGCTATACAAACGGAACGCTTGCTGGCGGAACGGAGGCTCGGGGAGCGTCGTGGCGAGCCGCCACAACGCACGTTCCAACGGACGGGCATCCGCCGGGAACACACGCTGGCAACCGCCCAGATAGCCCAACGCCATCGAGAAAAGCAACGCGTTCCGCTCCGTCGGCAAATAAGCGAGCATCGCGTCGCGGAAACCCGCCGGCGAGATTGTTTTCCGACGAAGATTCTCATACAAGGTAATCAGCAACGAGCCCCGCTCCACCTCGTCGTTCGAGGCGCGCAAAGCCGCCCACACGCCGGGCGCCTCCGCCTCCGAGAGCTTAAAGAAACCGTAACCGCGCCCATCTACATTCGGAAGAATCACGGGATTTTCATTCGAAGAGAAACGTAATTTCTTTCGAAGGGAATTCAATTCCCTCCCGAAGGAAATCGAGATTTCCTCCGAATCCGTCCCGGAGACGACGCGATACGTCAACTCCTGCGGCCAGAGCAAGCCGCGGCCCAGCGGGTCGCGCTGCTCGACGAGCAACTCGCCGCCGGCGATCGAGGCGGTAATCTCCGGCATTCCCTCCTCGTTCACCCACACGTCGCTCCACGCCGCCAAATCCTCGGGCGTGTATTTATCCAATATCGCGATCAAGCCCTCCCACGTGGCGTTTCCGTAGGCGTACGTCCGCAAATACTCCCGGATGCCTTGGCGGAACGCCTCCTCGCCCAGGACGCGCGTCAGCATCTCCAGCACGACGGGCGATTTATCGTAAATGATGTTCCCATACACCAAGCCGGCGTTCCGCAAATTGTCCAAATCCTGCTTGATGGGATTCGCCCCGGCCGTACGGTCCTCGGCATACGCGGCGGGGATGTAATCGCGCACGAAATTCAGCCTGTGATTCACGCCCGGATAAAGCGGCTCCACGATGCGGGAGGCGAAGTAATTGGCGAAGACCTCCTTGGTCCACACGTCGTCGAACCATTCCATCGTCACGTAATCGCCGAACCACATGTGCGAGGTCTCGTGGGCGATCAAGGCGCTCCGCCCCAAGCGCTCGTTCAGCGTGGGACGCTCGTCGAGGAACATCCGGCGGTCGTTGTACAACGTGGCGCCCGTGTGCTCCATGCCGCCGAACTGGAACCCCGGCAGGATGATCAAATCGTATTTGGCGAAGGGATACGGGATGCCGGTGAAAGCCTCTTGCCACTCCAAGGCGTCGAACACCTCGGCGGCTATATCGGGGCATTGAGCGACTTTCCGCGGGTCGCTCTCCCGATGGTAGATGGAGATGGCGCGGCCCTCCCGCTCGTACGTCTCGCGGGTGAACCGCCCCGCCACGAAGGAAAACAGATACGTGCTCAGCGGCTCCGTCTCCCGGAAAACGACCAGCTTCCGGCCGGCGCCGAAACTGATGGTGTCCTCGTACTCCACGGCGGCGTTCGACACCGCTTGCCACGCCTTGGGCATCTCCAAGCTGAGCGTGTAGCGCGATTTCATATCCGGCTGGTCGAAGCAGGGGAACAACGTGCGGGCGCGGTCCGGCACGAGCAAGGTGTAAAGAAACTCGTCGCGGCGGTTCAGCGACTGGTCCGCGGGCGTGAAGGAAACCTCCACCGTGTTCTCGCCTTCCTTCAGCAAATCCGCCTCGATGCGGATGTGCTCATCCTCGAGCGTATAAGGGACGGCGACGCCATTCAGGTTGACGACCCGCATCTGCCGCTCCTCGGCCCGGAAATCGAGGATGACCGGTTGTTTCCTCTCCACGCGGAACGTTACTTCCACGCTTCCGTAAAGCGTTTCCTCGCGCGCTTCCGGTATCACGAAATATAATCGATAGCGCACGTCCGTGAAACTCGCTTTCCGGAATCGCGCCAACTCCCGGCTCACGCCCGGCTCCATCCATCGGGCCTCCTCGCGCTCCGCCGACCCGCAAGCCAGCAACCCGGCGAGGGCACATAGCCCTATCCACTTCCATTTCTTCATAATCTATCAAATTGTTATCATTTACCACCTATTCATATCATTTCGCGCACGCGATTTGTTCCCGCGTAACGCGGCGACATTTCGCGCAGCGAATATTTCTTCCCGCAACTCGCGGCAACCGATCGCGCAACGAATATTTCTTCCCGCAACTCGCGGCAACCGATCGCGCAACGAATATTTCTTCCCGCAAGCCGCGGCAACCGATCGCGCAACGAATATTGCTTCCCGCAAGCCGCGGCAACCAATCGCGCAGCGAATATTGCTTCCCGCAAGCCGCGGCAACCGATCGCGCAGCGAATATTTCTTCCCGCAAGCCGCGGCAACCGATCGCGCAGCGCGCCGCGGAAGGCTCATTCCCGCAAATACTCGGCGATACCCCTGAAATTTCGCTCCAAGAGGAACATCTGGCTCGCCATGAACGCGAAGAACTCGCCCCAATCCGCCCGGCGATGCAAATCCAACCCCGTACGGGCCGTGTATATCCGGGCCACCTCGCGCCCGTTCTCGCGGGTGAAGCAGACATCCCAGACAAGCCCCTCCGGGAAATCGCGCTCCAGCGCCTCGCGATACCACGTGAGGCGCTCGAACATCTCCAGCCTCCGTTCCTCCTCGCGGTGGTTGACCTCAAGAATGACGTACGCCCCCTCGCGGTTCGCGTCGAACTTCAGCTCCACGCCCTTCACCTTCGTATCGTACAGCATCCAGATTTTCCTACGCCCCCGCAAATACGGCTGGACGGCGCAATAGGCGCCAAAACTCTCCCAGAACTCCAGCTTCAGTTTTTTCAGCTCTTCCTTACTATACATTTATTTATAGATGTCTTTCCTTGTTATTTTCACGATTTGCCCGAAGCGGGCGAGGCGTTCCATGTCGATTCGCTTGGCGCTCCCGACAATCGCGTAGGCGATGGTCCGCTCCTTTATATGCTCCGTATAGAAACGCCGGATATCCTCCATCGTCATCGCCTCGACCGCCGCCAGATAATCGCGGTTCGGGTCGCACGCGTAGCCATCCCGGCGTAGCGAGGCTATTTTCATGGAGACGAGGCGGTTCGTCGGGTACTCGTTGTTCACCCAGTTGCGGATGGTCCGCTTCACCGCCTCCAGGCGCTCGGGCCGCTCGGGCATCTCGCGTATCAATCCCTCCAACACCTCCATCGCGTCGGCCACCTTGTCGGCCTGCGTAGCCAGCCTCGTCACGAAACACGAGGGGCTATCCAAGCGGCACAGGGGCGGGCTGAGTAACCGGGCGCTCACCTGGTAGGCGAACGAACGGAACTCGCGGATCTCCTGGAACATCAGCGACGACATATCGCCCCCGAAATAACCGTTGAACACCCGTGCGGCGTAGCGCTCGGGCAACGTCAGGAGCGGGTCCATGTACATATAGCCGTAAACGATGCTCTGCGCGACCTCCTCCATATCGAGGAAAAAAACGGTAGGCTTGTCGTAAGCCATGAGGGGACGGAGATACGGGGAATTCGAGGGGAGGCTCGTCTCGTCCAGCGGCAAATGCCGGTCGATTTGGCGGACCACCTCGTCCGTCGGCAAGGTACCGTAATAATGCACGTCGCACTCCACGGCGCGCGTCGCGCGGAAAAGCTCCACCAGCCGTTTCCCCCGCAACTTCTTGACCTCGGCCAGCGAGAGCTTCGTGAGGTAGCGCGAGCGGTCGGCGAATTTCACCTTCTCCAACAACATATCCGCCACGTTCTCGCTGGATTTGAAGAGCGATTTCTCCATCACCTTCGCCTCGTCGACGATTTGTTTCAGCTTCTTATCGTCGGGCTTGGCATGGCGGAGGAAATCGCCCACCAACTCCAAGGTCTCGGCGAGGCGAGCGTCGAAGCCATTCACGATGACCCGGAACTCCGCGTCGGTCGACTCGAACGTCAGGACACTCCCCAGCGCCTGCAAGCGCCCCCGGAACACGTCGAACGTCATCGACTCCGTGGCGATAAGCGGCAGATAGGCGGACAATTTCTCCAACTCCCGCGCCTCCAACTCGCCAATGCCATAAGAGAGCACCAGCGAGAACACCTCGTTCACGGGATTATGTACTTTATATAAGGTAACGAGCGGGCGCAACGGCACCACCTCGGCGTCTTTCCCGAAATCGAGGAAATGAGGGGGCGTCACCTGCACGGGCATCTTCTCCAACTTACGCACGTAGGCCGACGACACATCCGCGTTCTTCGGCACGACCGGGGCGTAGGGCGGTTTCGGCAAGAGCGTCTTCGGATAGCGGCCGGTCTTCTTCGTGACGTACAGATAATTCTCCGTGAAATACCGGCGGGCCACCTCCACGACCTCCTCCTTCGTGAGCGACTCGATGCGGACCACCTCGTCCAGATACGCCCGCCAGCTCCTTCCTTGCGAGAAGACGCGCATCATCGCCTCCGCCCTCGAATTGATATCCTCCAGCTTCGTCATGTACTCGCGGGCGCGCTCCAGCTTCAAGCTCTGGAACATCTCGTCGCTGAAATCACCCTCCTTCACGCGGTTGATCTGCTTCCACACCAATTTCTCGGCGGCGGCGCAGGTCTGAAGAATCATCTTGGGAAACACCAGCAAGCCAAGGATACCCGCCTCGTTCATGCTCTCGTTGATCGCCATCGCCCCCAGCACCTTGTGCTCTACCGTCAACTTGTCCAACAAACCCGTGCCGTTGGCATTGTTCAGCAACGACACCGCTATGCTTAGCGGCACTTGGTCGGGATGCGTGGCGGGAACGCCCCGGAAACCCAGCGCCATCAATTTCACGAAGGGAATCGGCACACGTACCGTCACCGCCTCGCGCCCTTGGAAGGGGGGCAAGGGCACCACCTCGCGCCTCGGCGGCTCGCCCCCGCGCAAGCGGGAAAAGGCGGCGTCCAGGATCGGGAGCGTCGTCTCCGCGTCGAAATCGCCGCTCAATATCAAGCCCATGTTGGAAGCCACGTAATACTTCTCGAAGAACTTGCGCATCTCCGAGAGGCGCGGGTTCTTCAGGTTCTCGGCGCTCCCTATAATCGGATAGGCGTAGGGATGCGGATAGAAATAACGCTCGGTCAGCTTCTCGATAGCGGCGCTGGCCATCGCGTCGCCATACATGTTCTTCTCCTCGTACACCGTCTCCAGCTCGCTCTGGAACAGGCGGAACACGGGATTAATCAGGCGCTCGCTATTAATCTCGGCCCATTGCTGGATGTATTGCGGCGAGAATGTGTTGAAATAAAGCGTATAATCATACGACGTACCGGCATTGAGCCTCGTACCCCCGTAACGCGTGATCAGGCGGTCGAACTCGTTGGGAATGACGTACTCCGCTGCACGCACGCTCAAGTCGTTGATGATCTGTTGCAAATGAGCGCGCGTAGCCGGGTCGTCCGTATCGGCCAGGGCGTCGTACTTCTCGGCGATACGATCCAACAAGACTTTCTCGGCCTCGTAATCGATCGTCCCGATCTTGTCCGTGCCCTTAAACATCATGTGCTCGAAATAATGGGCGATGCCCGTGTTGGGCGAGTCCTTCGCCCCGGCATTCACCACGATGGCCCCGAATATCTTCGGCTGGCTATGGTCCTCGTTCAACCACACCGTCAAACCATTACCCAATGTATGTTCTCGTACCCGCAGGAACTCAGAGGTAGACAACTGAGACTTCATGGAATCCTTTTAAGTTTATAATCTTTTCACAAAGATACATCTTTCCCTCGAAATAATCCCGCGCTTTCGCCCTGGAATGCGTAAAAATAGGATATACGCCCAGGAAAAGCCCGTTTTCCGGTCGCTAACACCTGCTTTTCCACGGCCCGGAACAGGGGAAAATATCCGGCCCGGAACGGCGAAATCGCCCTCGCGAAAAAAGAATCATAACGAAAAACCGTTATTTTGGCTAAGATTCCTTTCTAAATAAAAAAAGATACATATCTTTGCCTAACAATTATAATGTGTGAACAGAAATGCTTGATAAAATTAAGGCTCTGCTGATAGAGGTAGAGAATATGAAAGCGGCGAATGCCGAGGAGCTGGAGGCTTTGCGAATCAAATATCTCAGCAAAAAAGGCGAGATATCCATGTTGATGAATGATTTCCGCGAGGTGGCGGGCGAACAGAAACGCGAGATCGGTAAATACCTGAACGAGCTGAAGGAGAAGACGCAGCGCAAGATTGCCGAGTTGAAAGAAGGCTTCGAGAACGTACAGACCGTCAGCGACGATATCGACCTGACGCGTACGGCTTATCCCATCCAATTAGGTACGCGTCATCCCCTATCCATCGTCAAGGAAGAGATTTGCGACATATTCAAACGGTTGGGATTCAGCATCGCCGAAGGCCCCGAGATCGAGGACGACTGGCACGTTTTCTCCTCGCTGAACTTCGCCGAGGACCATCCGGCCCGCGATATGCAAGACACTTTTTTCATCCAACACAATCCGGACGTGCTGCTGCGTACACATACCTCATCCGTGCAAACACGCGTGATGGAAAAGCAGGAGCCGCCTATCCGCATCATCTGCCCGGGACGTGTGTATCGCAATGAGGCGATCTCGTACCGGGCGCATTGTTTCTTCCACCAGATAGAAGGGTTGTACGTGGACAAGAACGTCTCGTTCGCCGACCTGAAACAGGCGTTGCTATACTTCGCGAAAGAGATGTTCAGCACGGATACGAAAATCCGCTTGCGCCCCTCTTATTTCCCGTTCACGGAGCCTTCCGCCGAGATGGACATCTCTTGCAACATCTGCGGAGGCAAGGGTTGCCCCTTCTGCAAGGGGACCGGCTGGGTGGAGATCCTCGGATGCGGAATGGTGGATCCGAACGTGCTCGAGAATTGCGGCATCGATAGCAAGATCTACTCGGGATATGCGTTGGGCATGGGCATCGAGCGCATTACCAATCTAAAATACCAAATAAAAGACTTACGCATGTTCTCGGAAAACGATATCCGTTTCTTGAGACAGTTTGAGTCAGCCAATTAAATTGAAAACCTAAATCATTTACCATCCCCGGGCTCTTAACCTGGCCCGGGGAACACACATTTTTCCAAGCGACACAAGCAATCACCATAAATAACACAAGACGTATGAAATCGGATATAGAGATCGCAAGAGAAACCCCCTTGCGAAAAATCAAGGAAATAGCGACTACATTGGGAATCCCGCGGGAGGAAGTCCAGAACTACGGCAGATATATCGCCAAGATCCCGATCCACCTGATCGACAAGGAGCGGATCGAGCGACATAACCTGATCCTGGTAACGGCCATCACGCCGACAAAAGCGGGCATCGGAAAGACGACCGTCTCGATCGGCTTGACATTGGGGCTGAACCGTATCGGGAAAAAGGCGGTGGTCGCCTTGCGCGAGCCATCCTTGGGCCCTTGCTTCGGCATGAAAGGCGGCGCGGCGGGAGGCGGATACGCGCAAGTGCTTCCCATGGAGAATATTAACCTGCACTTCACGGGCGATTTCCACGCCATCACCTCCGCGCACAACATGATCACGGCGCTATTGGACAATTATTTGTATCAGAATCGTTTCGCTTGCGCGGGACTGAAGGAGATCAAGTGGAAACGGGTGCTCGACGTGAACGACCGAAGCTTGCGTAACATCGTTACCGGGCTGGGTGGCTCCGCGAATGGCATACCGACAGAGACGGGATTCGACATCACGCCGGCTTCCGAGATCATGGCGATCCTTTGCCTCGCGACCGACCTCGACGATCTGAAACGCCGGATCGGGAACATCTTGCTGGGCTATACGTACGACGACAAGCCCTTTACCGTCAACGACCTCGGAATAGCGGGAGCCATCACGACGCTACTGAAAGACGCGTTGTTGCCCAACTTAGTGCAGACGACCGAGAACACGCCCGCCTTCGTGCATGGCGGACCATTCGCCAACATCGCCCATGGATGCAATTCCACGCTGGCGACCCAAATGGCGCTCACGTATGGCGATTACGTGGTGACCGAGGCGGGCTTTGGGGCAGACTTGGGAGCGGAGAAGTTCTTTAACATCAAATGCCGGAAAGCGGGATTGTCGCCGAAACTGACGGTTATCGTCGTCACGTCGCAGAGCTTGAAGCTGCACGGGGGCGTTCCGGAAAGCCTTATCAAGGAGCCGAACGCCGAGGGGTTGCGTGCCGGATTCGCCAATTTAGACAAGCATATCGAGAATATGAAGCGCTTCGGACAGCAAGTGATCGTGACATTCAATAAGTATGCGTTCGATACCGACGAGGAGATCGCCTTGGTGGCGCGGCATTGCGAGGAGCAAGGTGTTGGCTTCGCGACGAACGACGTGTTCGCCAAAGGAGGCGAGGGCGGTATAGAGCTGGCCCGCTTGGTGGTGGACACCATCGAGCGGAATCCCTCCGGCCCGCTACGCTACACGTACGACGAGCAAGACCCCGTCCGCGAGAAGATCCGGAAAGTGGCCGAGGAGATTTACGGCGCCTCGTCGATTGTCTATACGACACTGGCAGACAAGAAACTGAGGCAGATCGAGAGCCTGGGCATCTCCCACTACCCGATTTGCGTGGCCAAGACGCAATACTCCTTCTCCGCCGATCCGAAAGCCTACGGAGTCGCCCGGGATTTCGAGTTAAAGGTGCGGGACGTCATCATCAACAACGGAGCGGAGATGATCGTGGTCATCATGGGCGAGATCATGCGAATGCCCGGCCTCCCCAAGGATCCACAAGCCAAACGCATCGATATCGTCAACGGGCAGATAGAAGGGTTGAGCTAAATCAATTGATAATTGATAATTTATCCATGAAAAAGGGCGGCGGACAAAGTGTCCATCGCCCTTAATTATTCATTCTTAATCTTCTATCCCTAATTGTAATTGTCAATTGTCAATTCTTAATTGTCAATTGATTTAGTAGGCCCTCGCGAAAAGCACTCGGCATGCGGAAGGCTTGCCGGTCACCATACATTTGCCCGGGGTCTTGTCGCCCGCCAAGGGAATGCAACGGATCGTGGCCTTCGTCTCGTCCTTGATTCGCTCCTCGGTCTCGGCTGTGCCATCCCAATGCGCCATGATGAAGAGGCCCTCCTCGATTCTCTCCTTGAACTCCTCGTACGTATCCACGCTCACGATATGCGCCTCACGGAAATCGTACGCCTTCTTAAAGATATTCGCCTGGATATCCTCCAACAAATTCTTTACGTAAGCCTCGATGCCCTCGCAAGGAACGGTCTCTTTCTCCAGCGTATCGCGGCGCATCACCTCAATCGTACCATTCTCCAAGTCGCGACCACCCATCGCTAAACGGACGGGTACGCCCTTCAACTCATACTCAGCGAACTTCCAGCCCGGCTTCTTCGTATCGTTGTCGTCGTACTTCACGGAGATGCCCAGCGCCTTCAGCCTAGCCACGATACCAGCCACCTTCTCGCTGATCTGAACCAGCTGCTCAGCGCTACGGTAGATAGGAACAATCACGACCTGGATAGGCGCCAAGCGCGGGGGCAACACCAATCCGTTATCATCGGAGTGCGACATGATCAAGGCGCCGATCAAGCGCGTAGAGACACCCCACGAGGTCGCCCAAGCGTAATCGCTCTTGCCGTTCTTGTCAATAAAGGTCACGTCGAACGCCTTGCCGAAGTTCTGCCCGAGGAAATGGGACGTACCGGCCTGCAACGCCTTGCCGTCCTGCATCATCGCCTCGATCGTATAGGTATCCAGTGCGCCGGCGAAACGCTCGCTCTCCGATTTCACGCCGCGAATGACCGGCATAGCCATGTATTTCTCCGCAAAATCAGCGTAGACACCCTGCATCTTCCTCGCCTCCACCTCGGCCTCCTCGCGGGTGGCGTGGGCGGTATGCCCCTCTTGCCACAAGAACTCCGCCGTGCGGAGGAACAGCCGCGTGCGCATCTCCCAGCGCATCACGTTCGCCCATTGGTTGCAAAGGATCGGCAGGTCGCGGTACGACTGGATCCAGTTGCGATAGGTATTCCAGATGATCGTTTCCGAGGTAGGGCGGATTATCAGCTCCTCCTCCAGCTTCGCCGCCGGATCTACCACCACGCCCGTCCCGTCGTGATTCGTCTTCAGCCGGTAATGCGTCACCACGGCGCATTCCTTCGCGAAACCTTCCACGTGCTCAGCCTCCTTGCTCAGGAACGACTTCGGGATCAGCAACGGGAAATAGGCGTTCACGTGCCCCGTCTCCTTGAACATATCGTCAAGGACGCGCTGCATCTTCTCCCAGATCGCATAGCCGTACGGCTTGATCACCATACATCCGCGCACGGCGGAGTTCTCCGCCAGATCCGCCTTGATCACCAAGTCCTGGTACCATTGCGAATAGTTCACACTCCTCGGTGTGAGTTCTTTCAGCTCTTTTGCCATCTTTTCTATCTCTTTATTTAGACGTTTTTCGTAAATCTATTTATTTAACGCCCGCGAAGGTAACAAATAATCGTATATCTTTGCAGCAAAACGGAAACAGATACGAATATGAAACATTTGAAGACAACATGCCGGCGGCTCGCCTCGTGCCTACTCGCCGCCCTCTGCGCCACGGCGTGGGGACAATCCGGCGAGCCGCTACGGATAGGGGTGGCGGGCGTGTCCCACGGGCACCTATGGGAAGTGATCAAACGGATCGACCAGGGCGATTTCCAAATCGTAGGGGTGGCGGAGGAGAATGATTCCCTGCGCACACACAACGGCCTCCGCGGGAAGGTAGCCCCCGAGCTATTCTATAAGGACCTGGGCGAGATGCTCGACAAGACACGCCCCGAGGCGGTCGTAGTGTACGAGCCGATCTTCGACCACCTTCGGGTGGTGGAGGAATGCGCTCCCCGAGGCATCGACGTGATGGTGGAGAAGCCCCTCGCGGTAAACGCAGGACACGCCGAACGCATGGCGGAACTGGCCCGTGCGAACGACATCCTGCTGCTCACCAACTACGAGACTACGTGGTACGCCACCAACCACGAGGCGTTCCGGCTCGTAGCGGACGGAGCGATCGGGAAAGTACGCCGCATCGAGGTGTACGACGGGCATCAAGGTCCCTTCGAGATCAATTGCGGCAAGGAGTTTACCAACTGGCTGACCGACCCGACGCTGAACGGCGGAGGTGCGGTGATCGACTTCGGGTGCTACGGGGCGAACCTCGCCACCCGACTGATGGGCGACGAGCGCCCGCTGAGCGTCTACGCCGTGCTACGGCAGAACAAGCCCGACCGTTATCCCCGCGTTGACGACGACGCCACCATCATCGTCAACTACCCTTCCGCTGTGGTGCAGATCATGGGCTCGTGGTGCTGGCCGATGGGCCGGAAGGACATGCACGTCTACGGCGAACGGGGCTACATCTACCAAGATACTCCTACCGAGATGCGCGTTCTTCAAGGCGATAAAGAGCGTCATCAAACCGCGCCTGCCCTGCCCGCTCCCTACGACGACTCGTTCCGTTTCCTGCGAGCCGCCGTCCGGGGCGAGATCGAGGTGCCCGCCACGGATCTCTCTTCGCTGGAGAACAACCTCGTGGTAATGCGTATCCTCGATGCCGCCATCCGGAGCGCACGGGAAAAACGGGTCATTCCTTTAGATAATTGACAACACGTTTTTATCGGCAAACGCTTTGTGGAGTATATGTTTGCCCCCGCGAATCCGAACCCATCTATTAGTAAAGAAGATATGAATATACAACAACTAGAATATATCTTGGCGGTAGATACCTATCGCCATTTCGCGAAAGCCGCCGAGCGCTGCCGGGTTACGCAACCCACGCTAAGCATGATGGTCCAAAAGCTGGAGGACGAGTTAGGTGTCAAATTGTTCGACCGCAACGCGCAGCCCATCCGCCCCACGCCCACTGGAAAGAAAGTAATCGAGCAAGCGAGGAACGCCCTCTCGCAAATCACCCGGATTAAAGAGATCGTGCGCGAGGAAGAGCGATCCTTGCGCGGCATCTTCCGCCTGGCGGTGCTGCCCACCATCGCCCCCTATCTGCTACCACGCTTCTTCCAGCGCCTATCCGAGGAATACCCGGAGCTCGACATCCGTGTACTGGAGATGAAGACGGCGCCCACCATCGAGGCCTTGCGAGACGGAGAGGTAGACGCAGCTATCATCGCGAACCGACCGACGGAGCCCTTCTTGCGGGGAGAGGTCCTTTACTACGAGCAATTCCTCGGGTATGTAGCCCGCAGCGAGCCAGCCTTCAAGAAAGATCTGATCCGCACGGCGGACATCAGCGGCGAGCGGCTATGGCTGCTCGACGAGGGACATTGCTTCCGCGACCAGTTGGTACGCTTTTGCGAGATGGAGAAAGTAAAGGTACATCAGGCCGCCTATCGCCTGGGGAGCCTGGAGACCTTTATGCGGATGGTGGAGAACGGCGATGGCATCACGTTCATCCCAGAGCTGGCCACGCTGCAGCTGAGCCCGGAGCAAAAGGAGCTGACGCGCCCGTTCGCCATCCCCAAGCCCACGCGGGAGATCGTTCTCGTCACGCGCGTGGATTTTATCCGGCACACGATAACGGATGTCTTGATCGAGAGCATCAAGAAAGCGGTTCCCAAGGAGATGCTTACCTTACGGGGCGGGCAGAAAGTAATGTAAGGCCACCCTTTAAAATTAAGAAAAGCGGGGATGCCTTTTTAACAAAGGGCACCAACGGGGCAAAGCCTTCCCCTATCCCCTATAAATCATAAAGGGAACCTTTTCACAAAGGTTCCCTTTACAGGTTTTAATAGGTATTAGCCTTTAAGGCATAAAAAGATTGTTTAGGTTATCTCTGCCCGCGAAGATGCGGCAATTAATAATATTGGACAAATTAAAAGATATATTGTACAACATATTTCTTCCGTTATCGGACAATTCCCCCACACGGCCTCCCGCGGTCAGAGGCTCCAGTAAACCATCCGGCTTATCCGCCCCCGGTAGATGCCTTTTATATCCGCCAGCACGGGCCGCTCGTTCGTGATGGAGAGGAAATAGGACTCGTCCAGATCCAAGTAAGGCCGATGGGCGACAGCCACGACCACCGCATCGTATTTCTTCCCAGCCGGACAGTCGATCATGCGGATACCGTATTCGCACTCCACCTCGGCGGGAGAGGCGAGCGGGTCGACGACATCCACCTCCGCCCCGAAATCGTGGAACTCGGCCACGATATCCGCCACTTTCGAGTTCCGTATATCCGACACGTCCTCTTTAAAAGTCATCCCCATGATCAAAATCCGCGAGCCCACGATATTCTTTCCCTGCGAGATGATTTTCTTCACCACTTTCTTGCCGATGTAGCGCCCCATGGAGTCATTCACGAAACGGCCGGAATTGATCATCTTGGGATGATAGCACAGCTCCTTCGCCTTGTGCACCAGATAATACGGATCCACCCCGATGCAATGCCCTCCTACCAGCCCAGGCGAAAAAGACAGGAAGTTCCATTTCGTGCGAGCCGCCTCCAGCACGTCGTAGGTATTGATTCCCATACGATCGAAGATAATGGAAAGCTCGTTCATCAAGGCGATGTTCACGTCGCGCTGGGTATTCTCGATGATCTTCGCAGCCTCGGCCACTTGGATGGAAGGCGCGAGATGCAGGCCTCCCCTCGCTACCAAAGCATACACCCGGGCGATAGTGTCCAAGGCCTCGGCGTCGCAACCGGATACGACCTTCACCGTATTCGTCAGCGTATGCGTCTTATCGCCCGGGTTGATCCGCTCTGGGGAGTAGCCCACCTTAAAGTCCTTCCCCGCACGCAGCCCGGAAACATGTTCCAACAGTGGTACGCAATCCTCCTCCGTGCATCCCGGATACACCGTCGACTCGTACACCACGTAATCGCCTTCGCAAAGCGCCTCGCCGACCGTCTGAGTGGCGCCCAGCAAGGGCGACAAGTCCGGCTCGTTGTGCTTATCGATCGGGGTCGGGACGGCCACGATGTAAAAAGAGGCTTCCCGCAAACGCTCGATAGAGGCGGTGAACACGATGTCTTTCCCCTCGAACGCCTCCGGTGGCAATTCCCCGCAAGGATCGATACCCGCACGAAGCCTCGCCAGCCGCTCCTCGTCTATATCGAAGCCAATCACGGAAATCCGCCCCGCAAATTCCATCGCCAAGGGCAACCCCACGTATCCCAGGCCTATAACGGCCAGTTTTATCTCTTTATTCCGCAGTCTATCGTACATCATCTATTCCTTCATTTATTAAATGGACCAACAACTCTTATTCACGGAAACCTCCATGGGCCTCTCGATCGAATCCGGCAAGGATGGAAAGAAATCGATGCCCGTCACGCTTTCCACGCTATCGATCGGGATCATCATCGATCTCAACGGGGTGTCGCCATAATCCCGGTTGTCGAACAGGAAACCCACGCCCTCGGGCCTCCCCGCCGTCTGGGTGCAAACCACCTTAAAGAAGCGCTTGGGGATGCCCACCCGGTTCTTACCCAACCGCCTCAAATCGTCCGTGATAATCGGGCCGGTCACCACCAGCAACGAGCCGTTCTCGCTCGCCCACAAACGGATTTGCTCTTCCAGCTCTTTCCAGATGCCACGGTTCAAGTCAGGGTCTTGCGGGCAAATATTGCTTAGGTAAAACGATTCCCGCATGGCTTTCATCGACCATTTCATATCGCCCGCGGGCGCCAGGTGGCCTCGATCGTAGCCCGTACGCGTATAATCCTCGTTCAGGGCGGTGGCCCCTTTCACCAACGGATCCGGCACGAACTTATTCGAGCGGGTCGCCTTTTTGCTCTTCGCCTCTTTCGAGGTCAACTCATAAGCCACCCAGTTGGCGATCCGGTAATCCGAGTTATAGGACACCGTATATCCCTCATGCCGGATAATCTGCTCCTTTCGCTTCTTCCCGGCCTCCCATTCCGGAATCTCCGCACGAGCCGGGAACGTATAACGGGCCGCACCCGCATTCGAATGCGGGCGATCGGCCTCTTCCCTCGCCGTCTCCGGCCGCTCTACCTTTTTCCGGGCGGGAACGGCCGTCTCTTCCGGGACGGGCTTCCGGCTCCCGAGCGTCGTCCGGGAGACCGGGAAGAAATAATTATACACATACAACAGCCCAATCAGACACACCAGCGCCGCCGCAGTGGCCAGCAACGCTCTCTTTATCGACGCAATAAAAGAGGCTGCGGGATTCTTCTTCCCGCCCCTCCGGGATCGCCGCTTTCCTTTCTTCCTTACCATATATTACGATTCAACAACTTACCATGAAACGCATCCCTTCCGCCATCCTCATCATACTTCCTCCCCGAAATACAACGGCCACAACTCCTGCAAGCGGTTCGCTATATGATAAGCCAGCACCGGCGGGACCGCGTTGCCTATCACCTTGTAGGCACCAGAAGCGCTCAACTTGAACCGGGCGCCATTTCCCTTATAGGAGACAAACGGATAGTCCGGCGGGAAAGTCTGTATCAAGGCACACTCGCGAGGCGTGAGGCGGCGTTCGGGCAAACCAGCGTTCAACTCCTCCTCCATAGCCCCTCCATGCTCGCGAGAAAGACGGCGGTACTCAATATTGCCATGATGCTCCGAACGAATAGTGGGGCCTATCCGGTCCAAGGCAATCTCTTTCTGGCCCTGACAATGCGTCCCCATATATTTCGCCCGCGAGTAATACTTCTGGGAGAGGTCGTCCGCCTCGTCCGGCTCGGGCAATCCCTCAAATACGTCCCGGCACACCACCGGAGGAAGCAATCCATCTCCCGATGCCGTGCAAGCGTGCGTCGGGACGGGGTACGGATTATAAGCGTCGGGCACGATATCCGCCTCCAACGCCTCCAGCGCTTCCGCCCTCAAGGCGGATTTCCGTATCCCGATGAAGATGACCCGCTCGCGCGATTCCGGAACGCCATAATCCCCGGCATGCAGCACCCGCGGATCCAATACGAGATATCCATCGCCGTCGGCGTGGGAGAAGTCCCGTTGGATAACGCTTTTCACGTCCCCTAAGTTCACCAATCCCTTTACGTTCTCGGCGATGAACACTTTCGGCTTCGTGATGTCGATCACCTGCTTCATCCAATAATAGAGCTTGCCGCGCGTCTCTTCCGAAGCCTCGTCTTCCATGCGCCGTTTCCCCGTATGATCCTTGTCCGAGGCGAAACCCTTCCGCTTGCCCGCCACGCTGAAGTCCTGGCACGGGAAACCGCCCGTTACGACATCGATCCCGCCAGGGAAAACATCCTCTCCCGCATAATGCCGCTTTACCAAATCCACGATACTATCCGTGTGGTACACATCACCTCCACGGCCGAAACGCGCCATATATTGCGTCCAAGCTACCTGGGCCTCTTTCAAGATATCGTTGGCGAAAACCGTACGGAAACGAGTCCGGCGCAGGCGCACCCAACAAGCGTCGAGTTCTTCCGCTATCCAGTCCTCATGCGAGGCCACCGACCTGCGATGACAAATAAAGTCGCCCTCGAATCCCAAGTCCATGCCCCCGCATCCCGAGAACAACGAAAGCACGCGCAAGTCCTCGGGGCTATCATTCTTCTTCCTCATAATTCAATTTCTAACACCGCGAATTTACGAAAAGGTTCATTCATATTCATTCGGATCGAGCCCCGTAACCTGCCGGATAATATCCGCCGGAATGCCTAAGGATTTCATTTTCAGAGCGTTCGCCTTATTACTTTTCTCGATGCCCTCAGCACGTCCTTTTTCCAAGCCTTCCTTGCGACCCTCTTCACGACCTTCTTTGCGACCCTCTTCACGACCTTCCTTGCGGCCCTCCTCTCGACCTTCGATGAGTCCTTCCAGCTTGGCGGAACTTAACACATCGTTTTGAATCATGACAGCATTCAAATGTTCATCGTAGGCGTGACGCTCCGCGGCGGACATGGAGTAATAACGCAGTTTCTCACGCGCCTCACTGAGGCCGGGAGCCTTCGTTCCGGGTTGGATCGTACCGTCCTTCAGGTATTTCATCCATTCCTCCAGCGGCGTGACGGCCACCTTGTCGAACTCGTTGACCCGGATCAGGATGTATTCCGGGAATATCTCGGCCGGCAGACGGGAAACGATCGCGTTCCGCTCCTTGACATTGACCAGCAAGCGATCTTTCGAATGCACGCCGATGAACTGGTTCTGCCCGTGATAGAGATAATCCTGCCCGATACCAATGTCGAAATAAAGGATGCTGATGGAGTAAACCTTTTTCACCCGCGCGTAGGAGTCGCCCAAATGGATGTGCTCCGTAATGGCTTTCGCCACGCCATACAATACACGCTCCAGATAATAGAGCTCCCGCGTGTTCTGGATCTCGATGATGATAATCTCACCCTTGCTATTCAGGGCCTTGATGTCCACTCGATTGAACTTGTCGTCGGCGGACAGCTGGTTCCCCTCGCTCTCCAACAGCTCCACGATCGTGACTTTCTCGCCCAGGAATACGGTGAGGAAACCCTCCAGCACGTCGAAATTCGCCTTTTGCCGGAGCAAGCGCTTGATGGCCCAGTCGAAACGGATGTATCTGTCTTGCATCTCTTTCATAAACTCGTTCTCGTTGTTCGATTTCATAGTCGTATGTGTTTTGATTATATATAGAAGTCAAAGATAAGGATTAATTCCGGAGAAAGCGCCCCTTAGCATGTTAAACTTTCATAGAGAAACATCTCTCAATATCCGACGGATCTTCTCTTTCAGCTCTGAACAACTAAATAAATACACGACCGATTCTCTCCTCTCATACAATTCCTAATTAAGAAAGATACCACAAATATAATCATTAGAATGATTTGACACACAAAAATAATGATTCGATACGTGAAAACCTCCTCCCTACCCGATGAATTCTTCTTCCCGGAAGGCGATATTCCTCCGGGGAAGCGGGCGCATTCTATAATCACCACTGGAAATTGTACAATTTTCAGTGGAGTTTTTACAATCGCCACTGAAAATTATAAAAACACCATTGAAAATTTGGAAATGGAGGCGCCTGTGATTATCTTTGTATAAAGAGGGACGAAGATATCCCCCCGGACAGATCGAACAATTAATCACAACGTAAGCATGGCAAAATACATTAAACAGGAAATGAACGCCCTTCATGGGGAGGGCGAGAACCCCGTGTACTACCGGATGAAAATCGAACGGAACATCGACTTGGACGAGTTCGCGGAACGAATCTCCTTCCCAGGATCGGGCGTGAGCAAGGCGAGCGTGTTGCAGGTCATGGTGTCAGTGGCGGAGCATCTGGCGCATTGCCTGGCGGAAGGGCAGTCGGTGACGCTCGACGGAATCGGCACCTTCAAGGCACGGCTGGGCGTGGTAAAAGGGAAAGAGATGGATTCGATGGATGGCGACGAGCCGAAGCGAAACGCCCGGAGCATCGAGGTGAACGGTATCAATTTCATAGCGGACAAGGATTTGGTGCGGGAAACGCGATCGCGGTGCGACCTGACACGCGGTGGCGTCAGCCGTATCCAAGGCTCGCCCTACACCGAAGCGGAGCGAATCGAGCGGGCCTCGCGCTACCTGGACGAGCACGCTTATCTGCGGGTCACCGATTACATGGCGCTAACCGGCCTGAAACGCACGAAGGCCACCTTGGAGCTACAACGCCTCAGCGCCGACCCCGCCAGCGGCATCACCGCCTCCGGCTATGGTTGCCACCGGGTGTATATGCGAAGGAAAGCGGGATAAAAGGCAGAATCCTTCGTGAGGATGTACCCCAATTTAAAACTTCTTGAAAGAATAACGTTTCCCATCGTCGCTCAGCACCAAGCGGGTGGCCGAGGATTCCTCGATCGTGAACGTACGCTTCGGCGCGGTCCAATCCGTATACGGCAGGAAACTCTCCACGGGCTGGCCATACGTTACCAGCTCCAACTCCAGGCGCGTGTCTTCCACCAGCGTCTTATATCCATAATTCGAGCGGTACACGTCGTGCGCCGCGTCGTACAATTGGTACTGGAACAAGGAGGTCTGGAAATTATACCATACCGTATCGACCACCTGGATCTCGCCATCCGCCTCCACCGTCTCCAATTGCCACTTGCCATCCAACGTATGCTCCACCTTATCGCAAGCGACCAACGTGGCGGCCAAGCAAAGCGCCACCGTTAAATTTCTCATCATATCTCTCGCTTTTCTTAATCTTACTAAATGCCACTTTTCGCTTTTGAACGCTCAAAGGAAAGAATTAATTTTTAAAAGGCAAAGTTTTTTCGAACCTATATCTAATATCACGCGAGGAGCGAACGCGAAGCGAACAAACATGGGATTACCTTTCACACGGCGATTCCCCTTTGTTCACTCCGATCGCGAAGAAGCATTTGTTTTATTCATTCGCTCAATTAACTCATCCCCCAACGCACGTTTCACCTCGATATGCCTCAACACCGCCATGACGAACGGATTGCTCTCAAAGTCGCCCCGCACTTGCTCGAAGTCCATTTCCTTCTCCATGCGAGACCCATCGGCTCCGAATCCTGTCATGGAAGCCATAGAGAATTCTTTCTTAGCGTCCTCATAGATCATGCGATCCAGACCGATAACCGACTCCTTCCACTTCTCGACGATTCGGATGATGTCGGTGGCGGTCATCTCTTCGGGGTTCACGCCATAAAATTCCTCCAATTTCTCGTACGCCCACGTCCATTCGTAAGTGTAGTAATCGCGGTACATCCGCTCAAACTCGGCATTGATATCCTTCAGTTTATTCACCTTTCCCGACTCAATGTCGGCTATCAAGGCATCCACCTCGCTTTTAGGAGTGATGAGGCCGGATATATCGACCCACTCGCCATGCCCTATCGGCGTATCGGGACGCAGACGGGTACGGATTTCCTCATCGTTCCAGAAGTTTATCCCCTCCAATCGCTTGATAACAGAGTTTCCCAAGAACTTATGGATAGCTATCTCGTAAAAGCGAATGCCTTTCATCAATGCCGAGTTGCGTATCTTGGTACTGTGGAACGAATAAGTATCCGACAATTCCCCGCTGACATCACGTAAGTTGAGCAATATCTCCCGTCCCTTAAACATCTTTTGCACGGTATAAGGGCTGAGAAGATTATAATTGATGAAATCCAGCTTATCGGGGTCTTTACGCCCGTCGCGCTTGGGCCATTTTTGCGCGTCACGGATGGTGCCCACACTCCGCAGATTAACCCCAGGAACGAGATAAGTCGTATTGTTCTGCTCTATCAAATAAGAGAAAGGCAGGTTGGTCGTATCGGAATGGGTCACGTGACGTCCCATTACCAAAGAGAAAGCGCCGACACGGGCCGGCCACAACAGATAAGAGTCGGAGGTCGTCTTGGCGCCACGCTCCAACGTGCCTTGGTGGATGGGGCCGAGTTTGTACATATGGTTGCTTTGATTGGAACCGGAACCCGCGTTCATGAAGGAAAACATACCGGCTATAAGCAAGGTGGACTTGTGGTGCGTCACCGTAAACGGACCCGCAAAGATGGCGCAAGCCTCGCCATTCTCGCCCTGGCAATTACTGAAGAACAAAGAGTCGGAAGCCGAATAGTTGTGCCCCAGCTTACAAGCCTGTCCCACAAAGCAACGGCTCAACATGGTGCCATCATCTACACGCGAGCCGCTGGAAATGATGAAATCATCGCAGATAACCCCGTCGCCGATATGTACCGGAGCCGCTTCGTTGCTATTAATACTTCCGTTGGACAAACGGCACGTCCCGCTGATATACGCATAGTCGCCGACACGCACGTTCTTGATGGAACCGGTATTGATAATGGTCACATGCGAGCCGATAGTCCCCGTGCCCGAAGCGTGTTTGTTGGCGTAATAGTCCGTTATCTCCTTCAGTCGGGCTATCAGCTCGGGACGATGACGGTAGAGTGCCATGATATAAGCCAAATGAGCCGAAAGTTTATTGTTGATGAGCACCTCACGACCACCCGTTTCATTCAAGACAGCCACCTCCACTCCGTTTCCAAATTTCGATATTCCATCCACCAACAGCATATCTACATTCTCGATAAACGTATCGTGGCCAATCTCATAGTTGGCGATGTAGTTTTGGATATGCTCGATGCAACAATTGTCCCCCACCGTGACATTATGCAACGTCACATGGCGCAAGCCGGAATGCTTGTGGATACCGCCCGGAAACGTGAAATCCGATTGAAATACACCCAGTCTCACCTCGCCGGAGAAACGCACATGATGTACGTATTCCGTGGTAAACCCAGGCGTTACGCTTACATTCTCCCAATTATCAGCCAGGCAAGACTGGCTCTTCAACCGCGAGATTTCTTCCCCGGTCAGTTTTCTGTAATCATTCATCGCGAGTTAAGATAAAGAAAATCACGGCGGCAAATATAGGGAATTTTTATGTACTTTCGCGTCCGAAAGCAAAACAAGACTCGTATGAACTGGTTAGTTGAGACGTTTACAGAGCCTACCCTTATACAAGCGGTGGCCGTCCTCTCCATCGTCGCCGCCATAGGTGTCTACTTAGGGCGATTAAAAATCTACGGCATCTCGTTAGGCGTCACTTTCGTATTTTTCACGGGCATCATGGCCGGCCATCTCGGCATCAAGGTCAATGAGGACATGCTGAACTTCGCCCAGAATTTCGGATTGATTGTATTCGTCTATACCTTAGGCCTGCAAGTGGGACCGGGGTTCTTCTCCTCCCTGAAAAAAGAAGGCGTGGAGATGAACATGATGGGACTGGGCGTCATCGCCCTGGGAATCCTCCTTACGCTCGCTTTCCATTGGACAACGGGCATCTCCATGCCCGTGATGGTGGGCTTGCTCTCCGGAGCGGTGACGAACACCCCGGCATTGGGAGCCGCCCAGCAAGCGTTGGCGCAAACCAATCCGGAGAACGTACGAGACATGACCGATATGGCCTTGGCATGCGCCGTCACTTATCCCTTAGGCGTAATCGGCGTGATTCTCGCGATTATCGCGCTGAAAGCCTTATTCGCCCGAAAAACGGAGAACACGCACAAGGAACAAGACACCGCGACCAACGTGGCCGAGTTCCAAGTGCGGAATCCTTCTATCTACAATAAAAGCATCCAACAAGTGATGAGGCTGACCGACAAGCATTTCGTGATATCACGACTTTGGCGCGGCGGACGGGTGACGATCCCGACCTCGGACACGATCCTGAGAGAACGGGACCACCTGCTTGTCATCTCGGTAAAAGCCGACGTGGAATCGATCAAGACCCTCTTCGGGGAACAAGAGGAAACGGATTGGAACAAGGAAGACATCGATTGGAACGCGATCGATAGCCAATTGATATCAAGGCGCATCGTAGTGACCCGCAACCGGGTGAACGGCGTAAAGCTGGGCTCCCTGCGCCTGCGGAACCTGTATGGCATCAATATCACGCGGGTGAACCGGGCGGGCATCGACTTAGTGGCCTCCCGCGACCTTCGCTTACAAATCGGCGACAAGCTCACGATCGTAGGCGAGGCCAACTCCGTGAACAACGTAGGCAAGATACTGGGCGACGAGCTGAAACGGTTAGACAACCCGAACTTGCTCGCCATATTCGTAGGCCTGACCCTTGGCGTGCTGATCGGTTCCATCCCGATTCCAATTCCCGGCATGGACACCCCGATCCAACTGGGCATCGCCGGAGGCCCGATTATCGTGGGCATCCTGATGGGAGCGTTCGGCCCGCGCTTCCACCTCACCACCTACACGACGCAAAGCGCCAACCTGATGATGCGGCAATTCGGTATCGTCATCTATTTGGCCGGACTGGGCCTCGATTCCGGCGAACATTTCTTCGAGACGGTTTTCCAAGCGGAAGGATTGCTCTGGATAGGCTTAGGCTTCCTGTTAACCATCGTCCCGGTATTGATTGTCGGATTCGTCGCATCCCGCTTCTTCCGGTTGGACTACGCCCACAACGTGGGCATGCTATGCGGAAGCATGGCGAACCCAATGGCGCTGAATTACGCGAATACCACGGTAGAAGGCGACGAGCCATCCGTATCGTACGCCACGGTGTATCCCCTCTCCATGTTTGTCCGCGTCATCTCCGCTCAATTACTAATTATGTTATCCTCTTAAAATCACACGTTCATATTCTTTCTATTTCATTTTATATTTATATCTTCGCAATAAATTTAAACAAGACTATCCATCATGAATGAAACGATACTAAACGGATTGCTCAATCTATTCGCAATCTTCGCCTCTTTGGCCAAAATAGGACGCGAACAAGCGCGGCAAGCCGTCAACTTTTATCTAACCAGCCACTTCGGCGTACGCTCCCATAAAGAGTATATGGCGCTATTCGAGGAGGCACAAGGCGTCTACGACGATCCCCTGATTCCAATCAACCGGGAAAACGTCATCATCAACGTATGCAACCAGCTAAAACCTAAGCTGGTAGCGGAAGACCAAGCGCTGCTCCTTCTCCGCTTTATGGAATTCGCCCACAGCAACGACCAAGGGCTGGACAAGAACTTATCGATCTTCCAGAAAATAGCGGACATCTTCAATATCGATGATGAATGCTTCCGGCATCTATACGCGTTTGTCGCAGGCGGGAAATCACCCGCCATCCTGACAATCGACGCGGACGAGCGGAGCGAAGAAGCGAATCATATCTACCGGAAAGGGCTCAAGGGCAAGATCCGGGTATTGCAATTAGCCCGGTTCGACCGGATGGTCTTTACCTATTCCGGGAACGGGAGGGTCTACATGAACGACATTCCGCTCACGCCGGGCATTTTCTACGGCTGGCAACGCAGCAGCGTGATAAAAAGCCCCCTGTTCTTACCTATTTATTATAGCGATATACTCGACGTGTTCAACCAGCGCGGCCATAAGGAACGGATACAACTCACGGGGAGAGGCATCGAGTTCCGTTTCAAGAACAGCGATAACGGGATCCACAACTTCTCGTTCAACCTCGAATCCGGCCAACTGGTCGCTATCATGGGGGGAAGCGGCGTAGGCAAATCCACGCTCCTGGGCATCCTGAACGGGAATATCACGCCCCAGCAAGGAAGCATCCGCTTGAACGGCCATCCGCTGAATAGCCCGGGAAGCAAGCAACTAATCGGTTTCGTGCCCCAAGACGATTTGCTGATCGAGGAACTGACCGTGTACCAAAACCTATGGTATACCGCCCGCCTCTGCTTCGCGAACCTGAGCCTTGAGGAAATCGAGCGACGGGTAAATACTATCTTAGAGGATTTAGACCTGACAAAAATCAAGGATTTAGCGGTAGGTTCCCCCATCCGCAAGACCATCAGCGGCGGTCAGCGCAAGCGCTTGAACATCGCCTTGGAGCTGATACGTGAACCGGCTATCCTCTATCTGGACGAGCCCACCTCAGGCCTCTCCTCCACGGACTCCGAGAAAGTGATCATGCTCCTGAAGGAACAAACCCACCGGGGACGGCTCGTGGTGGTCAACATCCATCAGCCCTCGTCCGAGATCTATAAACTATTCGATCGCCTATGGTTATTAGATACGGGAGGCTATCCCATTTACGACGGAAATCCGATTGAGGCGATCACCTATTTCAAGCGAATCGCCAATTATACCGATCAAGATATCAGCGTATGCGGCACATGCGGCAATATCAACCCGGAGCTGATTCTCACGATTATCGACGCGAAGAAGATTGATGATAGTGGTAATCAAACCAACATCCGGAAAATCACGGCCAAGGAATGGCACGAATTATACGTGGCCGCTCGCCCGGCTTTCCAAGACGTAAAGGAATCGCCATTACCACCCAACCGCCAACGAAAACCATCCGCTTGGAAACAATTCATGATTTTCTTGGAACGAAACATCAAGACAAAAATAACCAACAAACAGTATCTATGTATCGCCTTGCTGGAGGCGCCCTTGTTGGCGCTGATCGTCGCCATGCTGACACGCTACGTGCCGGACGAGGGCTATTCCCTGCTGGCGAACAAGAACTTAGTATCCTACATCTTCATGGCGGTCATCGTGGCGACCTTCACCGGATTAAGCATCAGCGCGGAAGAGATTATCAAAGACAAAACATTGCTCAAACGGGAACGCTTCCTACGGCTCAGCCGGAACAGCTATTTAGCCTCCAAGATGTTTTATCTGTTGTGCGTCTCTGCGATCCAGAGCCTGCTCTTCATCGCGGTAGGCAATAGCCTGATGGGCATTGGCGGCGAGATGTTCCTGACGTGGTGGATCACGCTTTGGGTCACCTCCTTCCTTGCCAACCTGACGGGATTAGTCTTATCGCAAACCCTCAACTCCATCGTAGCGATTTATATTACGATACCCTTATTATTGATTCCACAAATCCTATTGTGCGGATTGGTAGTGAAATTCGACGACCTTAGCCGAAGCGCGGCGAGCCGGAACGTAGTGCCCCTGATCGGCGAGGTCATCCCGTCGCGCTGGGCATTTGAGGCATTAGTGACCGAGCAATTCCGAAGCAACAGCTACAACCGCCTGTTCTTCCCGGTAGAGAAAGAGAAATTCCTGGCGCAATATTACCGGAACATACATGCGGAGGAGGTGCATAACTTAATAAACAGCCTGAATCTCATTCCCGAGAAGCGGGAAGAATATATGCGAACCATCCAAAATGAGCTGCCCATATTAGCGCACGCCGCCCGTATCGCTCCCTATCAAAAAGGAGAAGGGCTTGATAGTTATATGAACAAGGTAGACGAGGCATTGCACGCACGTTGCGACAACTTCACGGCGCTATTGGAGAAAAAAAGGCAAGATGTCATCAAGGAACATGGCTCCGAATGGCTGAACATTCTAAAGAAAAAGCATCACAATTCCGCGATCGAGGAATTGGTACTCAATTCGAGCGGCACGCAATTCTACAAGGTCGCCCACAATCGGATTTACCCAAAAATCGGTCAAATTTACCTGGAACCCGACAACAATTGGGGACGGGCGCCTTTCTACAGCCATGAGAAAAAATTCGCCAATTATACATTTTCTACTTTTGCGTTTAATTTATTAATGTTAGGAATCTTTGCGGTATTAGTAATTATATCTATCTTCGCAGAGTTTCCCGGAAGATTTATAAACAAGGGAAATGAGTCATGACAAATAAACAATTTAAAACAAATAATTATATGAGAAAAAGTTTTGTAAGTCTGCTCACTATCGCAGCGATCACGTTCGGGATGGTATCCTGCAACAACAGTAAAAAACAAGATGCGTCTGAACAACAGCTTGAGGAAGAAGCTGTTATCGCGGGAGAAGTATCCAAGAGTTTGTTAACGGCAGAATTGAAAGACGAGGTGACCCGCTTCTTGAAAGATATGCCGGATTCTGATTTACCTTACAAATTGTCGACGGGCGAAGTGACAATCTCCGTAGCGAGCACGGATTTCATGTTGCCTGTCAACAAAATGTCCGAGTTGAATACGCAAGCCCAGAAAGCGCGCGCATGCGGTATCTACTTCGCCGACTTGAATATCCTGAAAGCGATGAAGAAGCCGACTACAGAGGTAGAGAACGCATTGCTGAAGCTGACAACGGATTTGGACATTCCTTTCGCGATCGAGATCATGAAGGAATCCGCTCCGGCGAACGCGACACAAGAGGAATTGAACAAGTTCCTGTCCGATCAAGAAAATAAATTGATCGACGCGATGATGGAGAACGACAAAACGGACATCGAGTTGGAACTGTTAGGCGGTATGTCCGTAGAATACGCGCTTATATATGCGAATCCGGGTTTGGTCGTAAAGGGTGACGCCGTATCAGCCGGCTTGAGCGAGAATATGGAAAAACGTTTGGAAATCCTGCAACAGATTACCAGCGACTTGGCTAAGTATTATCCAGACTTAGAGCAATTAGGAACAACTATCGCTCCGCTGAAAGAGATGGTAACTACCGTAAACATCGCTCGCGAGTCGAAAGCGAAGATCGAGGAAATGCGTGCGACATTGCTGAAGTAATATATCTATACATATAATAAAAGGTGTATCTCTTTCCCAAAGATGCACCTTTTATTTTTCACCCAAAAGGCGCTACACCCATTATGTTTTTTGAAAGCGCGATATATATACGAATAGGCATTCTTGCTTATGTAGGTATTTGGGCATATTTCAAATATCATACATACCGTCTGAAATTTCGAAAGCCAAGTCCAAATGTCTTCGAGATCGAGAAATGGCACGAATATACTTCTATCGCTAAAAATTACGGATGGATTATCGGTTTATTCGTGATAGCGATCTGCGCCCTTTTATTTCCGACCGCGATGGTGGTGGATCAAAACACTCATGGCCGTGGCCGGTATCAAGTAAAGCGCGGTGTCGTTCCCTTTTATTACAAAGGCCATTTTTGCGCGCTTGGTGGGAAATACCTGATAAACGAGACCAATCAATATTTTGTGTTGTATTCAACACCCTTTTATAACGGAAGTTTCAAGGATACCCCTTTTAAGAATAAATCGATAACTGTCACTCCTCATTCTTTTCGGGAATGGACAAATGGTATAGATAACGTTTTTACGCATCCAACAGAATATAATCCATATATTCCGGATCAACACAAAGGGAAAACAGTTATTGAGTGGACAATCGATACGCAAGAAGGTGCCCTGCAAGGGATGAAATATGTAGAAGACCAAATAGCGGCTACAAACGAACTATTCAAAAATTTCATCTATGAACATTTCATCCATGACAGTATCGCGATTCATAAGTAATAACCCCTATCGTATATTGGGAGTTTATGTCGGTGATTCGTTTGCCAAGGAGACAAGCAATAAAAGCCGTATTTCCGCCTATGCCAAGGTGGAACAATTCGCGGCATTCCCGATGAAGGGAGACGAAATACTGCCGCCGTTGCAAAGGACGGAAGAGATGGCCCAAAACGCCGCGCAAATATTATCCCTTCCGTCAGATCGTATCAAGAACGCCTTGTTTTGGTTCGCAGACTCGGACACGCCTTGGGCTTCTCTCCTGAATAACGCGGTTTACGCCCTTATCAATGATAAACCTTTTGAGGCATTGTCTTATTATGAGACACTGATACAGCACGACACGATTAGAACCGATTTTGTCGATTCCGTCACACATGGATTACTGCATCTTAATAAAGAACAACTATCTAACATGCTGATGGATATACTCGCCGATCAAATCACACCGACAATGTATCTTTCTCGCGGAGAAGAAAAGCACAACGCCCCTTATTTACTGGGATTGTTCTTCGATAAAAAAATAATGCCCGAAATCAATCACCTGACTAAATCTTTTTGGAGAAGAGGTAATGACTTCTATGTACTGATAGACAACTTACAAGAAACGGTCGCGCAAATACTGCCTTTCATGCGATCGACCGCCCGCATTTTGGGCACCGATGACTTTCGCTATAAAGAATGCGCGGAAAATGTAGCGCGCGCTATTTACAAGCAAGGCAAATTCATTATCTCAACCATTGGTGATTGGCTATGGAACACAACGATTAGCGAGGGAAACAAGGTTCAGCGGGCTACCTCACGCACGTACAACAGTGCCCGGATATGTTTGTGGCTAATGAAAAACTTGGCCGTTTCTATCGAAAAAGACATAAAAGAGTTACAACTGGATGAGGATTCCTATATAATAATAGGAGATACAATCGTTGAATTTGAAACGGAATACCACGACCAAACCAATCGCGAGGAGAACTCACTCGCTTTGGTCACCGGTCTACATAAAATATGGTCAAGAACGAAAACAGCGATATGGTTAGCTTTTCTAATTTTCATTTTCATTGTAGCATAAAAGTATGAAACATATAACTATTGACTATGGCATTGATTTAGGGACAACCAACTCGGCAATCTGCCGAGTAGAGCAAGGAGTACCTACAATCATCCGTTCTGATAGCGGAATGGAGACAATGCCTTCCTGTGTCTCCTTCAAAAAAGGAGGTGTAATGCAAATAGGGCAATCGGCATACGCGGATTTAGGGAAAGACAAACTTCGTGCCTTAAAGAAGAAATCGGCCTTAGCATCAAACTCTTGTATAGAATTTAAGCGCTATATGGGATCTGATAAGACTTTCTCTAATATCAATATGAATCATCAATGGACACCCGAGGAGTTGTCCGCCCAGATAATCCAGACGCTTTGTTCTTTCGTGACCGACGACGAGGTAAAAGCCGCCGTGATAACAGTCCCGGCCAAATTCACGGTCAACCAAAAAGACGCGACCTTAGAAGCGGCCCGCCTTGCCGGCATAGAACAAGTGGAACTACTGCAAGAACCTATCGCCGCCTCAATAGCATACGGATTGAAAGCCGAGGAAAAGAATGGGAATTGGATGGTATTCGATCTTGGCGGAGGCACCCTTGATGTAGCGTTGGTACATGTATGCGATGGCGTAATGCAAGTGTTCGACACCGAAGGAGACAATTATTTGGGTGGCAAAAATCTGGATGAAGCGATTGTCTCAAAAATCATACTGCCTCAAATCGTCTCACATTATGCGCTCAATCTTTCTGATAAGGAACAATACGCCTTACTAACGGAAGCATTGAAAGTGGAAGCGGAAAAGATAAAAAACAAACTTTCCTATCGCGAATCCGAGACCTTGTACCTGGAAGCCGGGGATTGGGGCGAGGACGAAGATGGCGAGGAAATAGAAATGGAAATCAGCATTACACGCACAGAACTGGAGGAAGCGATACGGCCGCTTCTTCAAAAAGCGGTAGACGTATGCAAATCGCTCATGATGCGCAATCACCTCTCTTTTGGCCAACTTTCCCATCTGATACTGATCGGTGGACCGACATATATCCCACTGCTTCGCCAAATGTTACGCGAACAAGTGACGGAGCATGTAGAGACCGGAATCAATCCAATGACAGCGGTAGCTACAGGAGCGGCGATTTACGCATCCACCATTCCCATGAAAACGAGTGAAAAAGATTCGGAAGAAGATACATTACGGTTATTAGTAGACTTCGACGCTACGACCGTAGATACAATGGCCCTGATACCCATACGGACAGAAACACCAATAGACGGACTTCACGTGAAAATGATACGGCGCTCCGATGATTGGGAAAGCGCCACCATCGCAATAGGAGAAAAAGGCGGACTTCTGGAATTGGACCTTATCCCCAAACAACCGAATACGTTTCGCCTCGTCGCTACGATCAATGACGTAGCCGTCAGGTGCTTCCCCGCGGAACTCACCATCGTACAAGGCACAAAAGCAGGTTCCGCCATTTTGCCTTATAACATAGGCATAGAGGTTTTCAACCCCAAGAAAAACCGTTGTGTCTTTACGGCGTTCACCGGGCTTGAGAAAAATCGACCTCTTCCCGCCATTGGCACTGTTTATGGGTTAAAGACCCTTTCAGACTTGCGCCCGGGGAATGAGGAAGATATTCTGCGGATAGCGATATACCAGGGCGACGACAGCGCCGAAGGTAAAACGGCGGCGCTGTTTGAATATGTCTCAGACGTAACGATAAGCGGCGAGGATATCGTTTCATTTATTCCCAAAGATAGTCATATCAACATCAAAATAGAGGTGAATCGCTCTGAGATGATGACGATCACCGCCGAGTTTCCTGAATCGGGACAGACAATAGAGAAACAATTGGACACATCCCGCCGACAAGCGACCAAAAGCACGGATTATCTGAGGGCGCAAATCTCTCGTGCATATACACAAATCGATTTATTCTCCGGTGAGATAGAGAACGTAGACGAGGCTGTCAAACTGCGTAGCCAAGTAAAACAGATAGAAGAGACTCTTAATGAAGGTGCCCAGCACAAGCAAATAGAGCAACATCTCAAAGAAATCCTTCGCCAAATTGAGGAATATGAGGAATCGACCGAATGGGAAAGAGTATTTAGCCGATTGCGAAAAGCCATGATGGGTTTGCAAATTGAGGCGATGAAGCATAAGGATCCCGGAGTCAACAAGATGACAGAGAGCTTGAACGCGCAAATGGAACGTGTGGCAACGCTTCAAGATATAAGCAGAGCAAAAGCTTTGCAAGCGCATATAGAAAACTATAAATACACATTGCAACGTGACGAGATCTATAGAGATTTCATCCTATGGGCCGATAAAGAATTCTGCTACATTCAATGGAGCGATCCCAAATTAGCGCAACGACTCATCGCTCAGGGCATGAATATTCTCAAGGAGGATCCAACCGCTCCATTATCGAGAACACAGCAGGTCGCTGAAAGCATTAATGGTTTGATAATCCGGACAAGGCAAACCCCAAGTGCCCGGAATGTACCTTATATAAAAGATTTACCCTCAATGTAGAAGCTATGAAATACAAAAAAGGAGATTATATAGACAGTTTCAAGGTGCTCCTTCCGCTTAAAGAAGCCAAAGGCATTGAGACCTATCGAGCGCGGGACACAGAAGGACGGTTGTGCGCATTAAAGTATGGTGTCAGCACGCAAGAACTCAATATAGCGTCTCATACCCGTCTTTTTATCGCGTCAGGAAAAAATTACGTGGTTTACCGATATATAAGCGGTGAGACATTGGAGGCCAAATTATCGCGCGATCACAGATGCTCGGTTTTCGACACTAAAAAGTTCACGATTCATATACTGACACAACTATCCGATATTCACGCTAAAGGATACACCCATGCGAAAGTGACGGCCGATAACATAATGATAGATCTTGGCGGTAGCGAAGTGGCAGCATGGTTGATTGGATATAGTTCCACCTCGAAATCGGAGGACATACCCGTGAATACGGATTTGCAAGCTGTCGGTACGTTAATGTACCGTATGATATTCGGCGAGATGCCCGACCCTCAACCCCGCATACGGGCCGGAAATGTACCGGGATTGGATGAAGATCTATTGAATATCATGTATAAAGCCATGGCAGCCGACTTCTCCTCCGCGCAAGAAATGAAAGATAGCCTGGAAGGAAAAATCGAAGTAAAACCAATGTGCAAACCATCGGGTCCGGGATTTTCGGCCGTGGCAGGCATGGAGGATATCAAGCGAAAGCTTCAAGAAGATGTAATAGACATCCTGGCGGATAGAGAAGGCGCCGAAAGGTACGGCATCCACATTCCCAATGGGATGCTACTCTATGGACCTCCCGGATGCGGAAAAACTTTTATCGCCGAGCGTTTCGCCGAACAAGCCTCCTACAACTATCAGTACGTGAAATCGAGCGACTTGGCGAGTACTTACCTGCATGGCTCACAAGAAAAAATAGCCTCCCTATTCGATGAAGCACGTAAAAACGCGCCCACGATACTTTGCTTCGATGAATTTGATGCCTTAGTGCCCCGACGCGACGACATCAATAACGCCAGCCAAAGCGCGGAAGTAAACGAGTTCCTTTCGCAACTCAACAACTGCGGTAAAGATGGCGTATTTGTCATCGCTACAACCAACCGTCCCGACAAAATAGACTCGGCCATTCTACGCACAGGCCGCATCGATTATATGATTTATGTTCCCATTCCCGATGAAAAGGCCCGTGAGGCGATGTTCCGCCTCGCGTTAAAGAATAAGCCTATCGACAATGACATCGATTATACTTATCTCTCTCAAAACACGGATGGCTATCTATCAAGCGACATCTCCGCCATCGTCTATGATGCCGCACGTATGGCTTTCCGGGAAAAAGTCCCTATCTCAATGTCGCTACTGAAAAACGCGCTCGCGTCAAGAAAACCGAGTTTGTCAAGAACGACAATCAGTGACTACGAGAAGCTACGTCAGGAATTTGAACATCAAAATGAAGGAAAACGAAAGATAAAGGTCGGTTTTATATGATTGCATAAAAGGGGATACACGGCAAACCTTACACTTTCTCGCAGCGAATAAGAACTTTCTCTTCATTAGCCAGGGTGGTGGCAAACAAATAAATGTCACCTCCCTCGGTTATCTTGGTACGTTTACGCAAATCGCTCACGGATAGCGGGAAATTGCGGACCGTAATATTTGCTCGCGGAATCTCCCGCGCTAAAGTCTTCACCCGCTTATGGTTAAACGGTATCACCTCCGCGACCTTAAACACACGCCCCGGAAAGTCCGGCAACCGATCATCAGCGGTATACAAATGACTATTGACATGTAGCTTATCCAACCCCCAGCGAACGCCTACTACCTTAAAAGCGCCCGCTTTCATAAGCGAGGCGTTCGGCTCATACAAATAACCTAAAACCCGCTCCCGCATCCGCACGACGGCCTCCCGCTCCTCGCCCAAAGAGAAGGAGAAAGATTCCTCGCTTCCATCCACCCGGAAATTCACGCAAACGATCCGCGGGTCGTTTATTCCCCGCTCCCGCCCAATCACGAACAGTAATTCCTTACATTCATTCCGTACCGACAGGACATGCACGGAAACTGTTCCTGGCAACCATTCAAGTGTTCGCTGGATATCTGCCATCGGAGAAAGTTTAGCGATTATCATTGGAGCCTTCGCGAGCAAGGAAGGCAAAAGCCTCGGCAAATCCGGCTCGCAATCCGCCAAAGCGAATACCCGTCGGTTCCCCTCCCCACGCCGGGCCGGATCGATATAAAACACGTCCACCCCCAATGCCCGATCCACGAAACGCCCGGCATCATCATTGACCACCTGTATATTGCCCGCACCCAGCACTCCGAAGTTATGAGCCGCCACCTCGCAATACCGAGGAAAACGCTCCACATATATCACTTGCCGGACTTTCTGGGAAAAGAAATAGCTGTCGATACCCAGCCCTCCTGTCAAATCGCACAAACAAGTGTCCGAACCTACCAAACGCTGTTTATACAAAGCCGTCAACTCGGAAGAGCATTGCTCCGCGGCAATCTTTGCCGGGAATACGAGCCGATCGTTTTGGTACCAAGCCGGCAATTTCTCCTTGACCTGCCTACGTGCCTTGATCTGATCGACAGCGAAAGGCACATCGATTCCCGGATACCGGGAAGCGGAAAGCAGTAATCGATCCAAATTGTCCGCCTCATGTTCCCTCACGAATCTCACTAAATCCTCTATCCGATCCATACAAATCTCATTTAACGCCCGCGAAATTACGACATTGGGACGACAGAAACACCGAGGAGCTTCCTTTTTCTTTCAACCTACCTCGCGGCACGACGCCGTGAAACGAAAGAATATCCTCGCTAATCCAAAAAATATTCCTATTTTTGTATGCGGTTTTAAATTATACATCTGTGAGTAAACGAATAAAACTTAGGGTTCAAGGATTAGCGAACAGCCAGATCCAGTCCGGGGCATATGCGCTAATCTTAGCGGAAGAAGAAGGCCCCAGACGCATTCCCATCATCGTTGGAACCGCCGAGGCGCAATCTATCGCGATCGCCTTGGAGCATATCATCCCACCGCGTCCTTTGACGCACGACTTGTTCACAACGTTCGCCCATGCTTTCAACGTGGCATTAGAAGAAGTATATATTTATAAATACGAGGACGGCGTATTCTACTCAGAGTTGAGGTTCTCCAATGGCATACGCAACGTCACGCTGGACTCGCGCACCTCGGACGCTATCGCCATCGCGCTACGGGTGCGATGCGATATCTATACATCGGAAGAGATTGTCAAGGAATGCGGCGTCGTATTGGAAGATATGGCGAGCCCCGCGGAGGAAAGGAACGAGGACGAGCGATTACTGGAAATGGAACCGGAAGAGATCAAAGACGAGAAACAACTAAAAAAATGGCTCACCCTCCTTAGCGTACAAGAGATTAACGACCGCCTGGAGGAGGCTATCGAGGAAGAGAACTACGAGTTCGCGAAAATGTACAAGGACGAGTTACGTCGCCGGGAAGAAAAAGGGGAATTATGATTGAGGCACAAGGGGAATGGGGCATCATGCCCTTGTTGAGAGGGATGTTAGGCATCGCCACGGTAATCGGGATCGCCTACGCGATGAGTTACGACCGGAAACGAATCGATTGGAAACTGGTAGGAGGCGGATTGTTCATACAAATCGTATTCGCGCTGGCCGTGTTGTACGTGCCTTTCGTAAGCGGCCTTTTGGAGGTCTGCGGCAAGATATTCGTAAAATTAATGGACTTCACGGAAGCGGGCTTAAGCTTCTTGCTGGGTCCTTACGCATCGAAGGCTGGCGGGTTCAGCTTCCTCATCCACTCGCTGCCCATCGTCATCTTCTTCTCCGCCTTGGTATCGATGTTTTACCATTGGGGGATTATTCAAAAGGTAGTAGGCGGCATCGCGTGGTTGCTGCGTAAATTCATGAACATATCGGGGGCGGAAGGGCTGGTTGCCGCCGGCAACATCTTCATGGGCATGAGCGAGTCGCCCGTGCTTATCAAGAACTACCTGCCCGCCATGAACCGCTCGGAGATTTTCCTGGTGATGGTAGCCGGCATGGGGACTATCGCGGGCACGGTGATGGGCACCTATATCGGTATGCTGGGCGGTTCGGACCCGGCCGCGAAAGTTTTGTTCGCCACGCATTTGCTCTCGGCGTCCGTGATGGCGGCGCCCGGATCGATTGTCATCGCCAAGATTCTCTGTCCGCAAACCGAGCCGGCGACAGACCGGATAGCCTCCATCGAGAACCAAGGACGCCCCAACAGCAACCTCCTCGACGCCATCTCGGCGGGCACGACCACCGGCGTGAAACTCATGATCAACATAGCCGCCATGTTGCTGGTGTTCATAGCGCTCGTGGCGTTCGCCAATTATATCCTCAACAATCTTATCGGACATTATACGGGGCTGAATAATTGGATCGCGGATATAACGAACGGAAAGGCGCAAGGACTCACATTCCAATTTATCCTGGGCCTGATCGTCTCGCCACTCATGTGGCTGATCGGCGTCCCCGGGCAGGACATCATGCTGGTCGGCTCCCTATTGGGGCAAAAAACCATCCTGAACGAGTTCGTGGCCTATTTCCAATTACAACAATGGATAGACGCGGGCCTGTTCTTGTCGGACAAATCCATCATCATGTCCACCTACATCTTATGCGGATTCGCCAACATCTCCTCCATCGGCATCCTTTTGGGAGGGCTCAGCGTGCTGGCTCCCAACAAACGGGAAATTATCTCGCGCATCGGCATCCCGACAATGATAGGAGGAGCGCTGGTCTCCGTTTTATCCGCCACGATCGTCGGCATGATTTTAGGACAATAGTCACACATCGTAAACGAAAAAGGATATGCAGATATTTTACACCCCCGACATAGCGACGAGCCCGGAACTTCCCGACGAGGAAGCCGCTCATTGCGTACGCGTGCTTCGCCTGAGCGAAGGAGACGAGATCCTGCTGACCGACGGGCTCGGCACGTTCTACAAAGCATCCATCCAACGGGCGCATCCGAAGCATTGCGAGGTAGCGATATCGGAAAGCTGGCGGCAACCCGCCCTTTGGAACTTCCGGCTACACATTGCCGTGGCCCCCACCAAGAACATGGATCGTATGGAATGGTTCGCCGAGAAAGCGACCGAGATCGGCATCGATGCCATCACCTGCCTGAACTGCCGCTTCTCGGAACGAAAAGAGGTAAAGACCGCCCGGCTGGAAAAGATACTGATCAGCGCCATGAAACAATCCCTAAAAGCGACCCTGCCCGCGCTGCGGGGAATGACCGACTTCAAGGAATTCATCGCCACGCCGTTCGAAGGACGGAAGTTCATCGCCCATTGCGAGGAGGGCGAGAAGCCTTTATTGAAACAAATCTACCATCCGGGAGAGAACGCCTTGATACTGATCGGTCCGGAAGGCGACTTCAGCCCGGAGGAAATCCGACTCGCCTTGGCGAACGGCTTCGAGGCGATCTCGCTGGGCGAAAGCCGTCTCCGTACGGAAACGGCCGCCTTGGTAGCCTGCCACACCTTACATATATTGAATCAATAAGAGAGCCTAAGCTATGATAGTACATAGAGCCTAAGCTATGACGGTACATAGAGCCTAAGCTATGACGATACATAGAGCCTAAGCTATGATGGTACATAGAGCCTAAGCTATGACGATACATAGAGCCTAAGCTATGACGATACATAGAGCCTAAGCTATGACGATACATAGAGCCTAAGCTATGACGATACATAGAGCCTAAGCTATGACGATACATAGAGCCTAAGCTATGACGATACATA
>DXEN01000065.1 GCA_019114945.1 Candidatus Parabacteroides intestinigallinarum
TCACCTTGTGCTCTTTGCAGTAGTTCATTATCTCTGCTACTTCTTCTCGTGTCATCATAACTTTACTTTTTGGACGTAAAGTTAATGATGGAAGTTGGAGAAGAAAATACGTGGTTTACCGAATGCTTACGTATCGTTTATTCGATGAAGAGATTCGTGATTTTGTTGAAGGATATCGTATAAAAGTATGAAGGAAAATTCTCTATATGATAAAAAATCTATCCGTGAGATTATCGGAAAGAGTGCGGACTGGAACGAGGTGGCAAAAGATTGTGTGGCTTTTAGTAATACGTTAGGTGGTGTGATCGATTATGGGATAGAGAATGATGCGGATGCTCCACCTGTAGACCAACGGGTATCCGAAGAAATGGTCATCGATTTGGAGAATAAAATCCGAGGGAAGACGTTGAATGTATCTGCTCATGCGGAAATTAAGATACATGAAAATGGCGGGCAATATATTCGTCTGCATATAGCCCGTGGTGCTTCTTCTGCTTCTACTACATCCGGTAAATATTTCATACGGTTGAGTGATAACAGTGTACCGCTTACAGGGGATGGTATCATCCGGCTTTCAGCCGAAAAAGGCTATTACCGTTGGGAAGATGAAGAAAGCAAATGGAGTTGGAAAGATGCTGATAAGGAGAAATTAAAAACGTTACTTCGACATTTACGGACTTCAAGCCGTGTGTCGGATTTTGTCAAACAGAAAGAGGATAAGGAATTGCTGGATTACTATTTCCTAACGGTGGAAGAATCGGATAGGATGACGAATTTGGGTGTACTTTTCATCGGTACTCAGTCTCAGCGTGGCAGGCTGATGAATGCGCCAGTAGTACAATGTATTCAATTTGATCAGTATGGGGATAAGGTTTGGAAATATCTGATTGATGATTTTAGCAAGAATCCTCAAGAAATCATTGAGGCGATATGGAACAATGTACCTGTTTGGAGAGAAAGCAATGAGATCAGTGATGGATTGTTTCGCAAGGAAATTCCCGCATATGATGAAGCGGTAGTCAGAGAATTGACTTGTAATGCGTTGGTGCACCGTCCTTATACGGTAAAGGGGAATATTTTTATCAATATTCATCCGGACCGAATTGAAGTAGTTAATCCCGGGGCGTTGCCATTGGGGGTTACCCCACAGAATATTCTTCATAAAACGGTGCAGAGGAACGAGCATTTCGCCAATCTGTGTTATGCTCTACAAATGATGGAGCGTGAAGGTTCCGGATATGACAAGATGTATGAAGTGCTTCTATCTAATGGCAAGCAGATTCCGAAAGTGGAGGAAGGGGATGATTATGTGAAAGCTATCGTGGAAAGGCGTATTATCAGTCAGGAGGCCATTAAAGTAATCCGTTGTGCTTTACAGGTAGCGGGACTCCGCCAAAAGCAGATTATCTGTTTGGGACTAATAGCGCAACATGAAAGCATTTCGGCAGCCGGATTGATCAAGCTGCTGAATCTGAGAAATCGAGCCGAACTTTCTCCGTGGCTTGATAAGTTGGTTGATGATGGTGTCGTGGAAACTTGTGGCAGAAAGAAGGGAAAGGAATATCGTGTGAATGCGTCTATCTTAAAGCGGAGTGATTATAAAGGAACAACTTCTTTGAAACGAATTGAGCCATACAGACTGAGAGAATTAATTATAGAAGACTTGAAAATTTATGAATGCTCTGGACTGAAAGATATTCAACAAAGAATAGGAAGTGAGATTCCTTATAAAAAAGTTTTGGAGCAGATGAAGGCGATGCTGGCTGCTGGTATAGTAGAGTCTGTGGGAGAAAATAGGTGGGTGAAATATAAGCTAAGGAAATGATGATTCTCAGTTCCAAAATCGAGAATAAAAGAAGGAATAATAACTGATTTGGAACCGAGAAATGGAATTGATAAATTTTAATCTTTTGATTATTAAGTAGTTTGTCGTTTCCTTGTAAAGGGAATAAAGAAAGAGATAAATTGACCTAATCCACCCACACGAAGCCGGTCCAGTAGTAGGGGTTGGAGTATTTCATGCGGAAGGTGCGCTGGGTGTCGTCGAAGGCTTGGCGCATCTCCTTGTCGGTGGGCCACGAGCGGTAGAACATCACTTGGAGGATGAAGATACGCAAGCTGGGAGCAGGCTCACCGTAGCTCCAGTTTGTGTGTAGAAGGCCAATTCTTGTAGGAGAGATTTATTGCATAATCTCCTTTGGTAATACGCATTATAGGGACTTTTCTCCTAAATTCTCTTTGACAAGATGGAGGAAGGGAAGGTTGCTTGATAACGCTCTTTTGGCTATATTTGTGGTCTAATACAAAATAGTATGTAAAATCCTACAAACCGATAGAGACAGAAGTCGTGGCTCAAATCCGTATCGGCCTTTGCCAATACAGATGGCGGCAGCTTGTTCTATGGCGTAAATGATAAAGGGGATATCGTAGGATTGGAGAACGTGCAGGCAGATGCCGATTTTATCAGTGAAATGATAAAGGCAAGGCTTGACCCTGTGCCGGAGGTGCAGCTTATACCGATTGAACACGAAGGACGTACCCTGCTTGAAGTGAAAGTCAAGGCTGGAGTGCTGACACCTTATTATTATTATCAAGACGGGACACGTACGGCTTTTGTTAGGGTCGGCAATGAAAGCGTGGAGTGCAATGCGCAACAACTCCTCTCGTTGGTTCTGAAAGGTACGCACATGACGTGGGATTCGCTCCCTACGCAAGTGGATGCCAACAAACACTCCTTCATCATCCTTGCTAATACGTTCCGCGAACAGGCGCATCAGGAATGGAACGACAAGTACTTGGAGTCGTTTGGGTTGGTCACGTTTGACGGCAAGCTGACCAATGCCGGACTGTTGTTTGTGGATAACTGCACTGTATTTCAGTCGCGCATATTCTGCACCCGTTGGACAGGGCTTTATAAGGACGATGCTATCAGCTCGGTGGAACATAGGGCAAACCTCGTCTTGCTCTTGAAATACGGCATGGACTTCATCAAGAACTACACGATGAGCGGCTGGGTCAAGATGCCCAACTACCGCCTCAATCTGCCCAACTATTCCGACCGTGCTATCTTTGAGGGATTGGTCAATCACCTTATCCATCGGGATTACACGGTGATGGGGGTGAGGTGCATATCGATATCTACGATGACCGTGTGGAACTGGTTTCGCCCGGTGCGATGCTTGACGGCACGCAGATTCAAGACCGCGATATCTACAATGTTCCGTCCATACGCCGCAACCCCGTTATTGCCGACATGTTTACCCAGCTCGACTACATGGAGAAACGTGGCTCCGGCCTGCGCAAGATGCGCGAACTGACCGAGAAGTTGCCCAACTTCCTGCCTGGCAAGGAACCTCGCTATAAAACCGAAGCGTCCTCGTTCTTCACCACATTCTATAATTTGAATTGGGGCGAGAACGGCAGGATACCCGTAGAAGAGGTGGCTGACAGGGTAAACAATACCCTCAAAAAGTACCCTGTGAACAGAGAGGGTTCGGAGAAAAGGTTCGGAGATAACGAGAAAAGTTTGGAGAAAACCTTCGGTTATCCAAAAAAATCTTCGGTGAAAGCCTTCGGTTATCCAAAAAAATCTTCGGTGAAACAAAAGCGGTTAGGACGAACGGCTCAAAGTATTCTCGATCTTGTAATATCAGATGGCTCCATATCTCAAGACAAGATGGCAGAAAAGATTGGAGTCAGCAAACGTGCCATTGAAATGCAGATTGCAAATCTAAAGGCCAAGGGTTTGCTTGTCAGAGAAGGAGCAGACCATGGTGGCTATTGGCGTATCGTTGTAAAGCCATAATCGGGAGGTGGAACGTAAACTATCTTTGTGGTCTAATACAAAATAACATGGCTACAAATTCCTACAAATCGATAGAATCGTCTGGAACAAAGGTGGAAGAGCTGGTAGTGGCTTATCAGCAAACGGTTTATACGCTGACGGATAGTGAACAAAAACTCATTATGCGGGCTGAACAAGATATCAAGGCCGGGCGTATTTATACGCAAGCGCAAGTAGATAAGATGGCTGATGGTATAAATGATTCTTCGGCGAAAGAGAGTTTCGAGGAACGTTACCGGAAAGCCAAGGACTTCGCGTACAAACATTTCGATAAAGACTTTATCCAATATTTGGAAGCCCGGAACTTCTTGGTGGATGAACCGTTTCCCGCTGAGATTTGTGAGACGGAGGAGGATTTAGAGCGCCTTGTCGCGGAGTCGGAGGCAAGCGGGGAATGTACACAAGAAGAAGTGGATAAAATGTATGCTATATGGGAAGACGAGTTGTATGGGGAAAAACCCCGCAAGAAAACTGAATAAGAAGAATCCGAGGATGAGGCAAATATTGGATTTCTGCCAAGAGCCTAAAGCATGTTGTGTTGGGTATAAAGTTCTTGATACGGCCCGCTCCCCCGGCTAATAAACATCCGAGGGAGCGCGGCGCTTTTAGATAGCCGGTTCGCGATGATGGCGGAGGTGGAAATCGTCCCACTCGTCGTCACCCTCGTCAAAACGATCCTCGCCGTCATCGTCGTCTTCATCATCGTCATCGAAATGTCCCCGTCTGCCTCGGAAATCGTCCCACTCATCGTCGCCCTCGTCGAAATGATCCTCGCCATCATCCCACCAGTCCGCGTCCTCTTCCCACTCGCCGCGCCAGCGGTCGTCGTCCCACTCGCTATCCCGGTAATAATGTGCGATGCGCCCCTTATCGGAAATGATAAACACATAGTCGTGATCTCCTCTCTCCGCCTGGACCGCGAAGAAGAGCCCTTTCGCATTCTCCACGACCCGGTTGTCGTTGTCATCGATATGCCGTAGGCTGAATCCCGCCCGTTCGAGCCGTCTCAGTACCGCCCGTGGGAGTTGCTCTCGCCGTACTTCCCAGATCGTGCGCAGCCACCGGTCGTGCGTGTCGAGGATCAAGATTTTCTCCAGTCCCTTATGCGTGATTTTTACCTCGATATGTCCGTCATCGAAGTCGCGATCCAAGATACGCGCTCCCCGATACCGATCGCGGACGATACGTGCGATATCATCCCGCCACCCGTCAGGGGCTCCCGCATAGATACTCGTTTCGGCCGCCTCGCCCGCTCCGCGGGCTTGGGACACGGGGAAGCCTCCCAATAGCAAAGCTATCCCCATATACATCCAGACTTTCATATAAATCAGATCTTCTTTGTGGAATGTTATACAAATACGAAGGCAAATATATAGATATCAATAAATTCTCATGCATAAAGGTCGCTTAAAAAATAGAGAGTAACAACATTTAACCTCCCGTTCGCGGTATAATCGGGATACGATAACGTCGATTCCGTTTTTTCCATTCGCTATATTATTGGGGTATGCGCGAGAATGGGGGTTCATTGATTATTTAATCCACCCACATGAAACCTACCCAGGTAGTAGGAGGTGTATTTCACGCGGAAGGCCCGCGGGGTTTTGTCGAAGGTGGGGCGCGTCTTCGGATAACCTATTCCATCTTTTGATAGGTAGAGGGAGAGCAGCCGACCGCTTTCTTAAAATAGACCCCGAAAAATGATTGGTTGGGGAAATTCAACATATCGCTTACTTGCAGCACCGTGTACTGTCGGCATCTCAGCAGGGCTTTCGCTTCCAGTATGACGTAATCCTGTACCCAGTCTTTCACATGGCGTCCGCTGGCCGCGAGTACCATTTGCGAAAGGTATTTCGAGGTCAGGCACATTTTGTCCGCATAAAAACCAATATTGCGCTCGGACAGATAGTGCTCTTTGAGCAATTGCATGAAGCGGTTGAATATACGGTCCTTCCGGGAGGAGGGAAGAGATTGGCGATTTTCTAAATAAGGTGCCATGTACTGGCAACAGTCGCAGAAAAGCACATGCATGTAACCCATCAACGCATCGCGCTTATACCGATAGTCCGGTTGTAGGATTTTTTGTCGCATTAGGTGATAGATGTTTAACAGCTCGTTCATTTCCGAGTCTGTAAGGGGCAATAAGGAGGAGACCGATAGGTACTGCCGGATGAGTGTCGCTCTTGGCGTATTGATGTCCGATACAAAATAGTTGTTGGAGAAAGCGATAATCCCTATCCGGCAGTCGGGCGAGACCTCCAAGCATTCCCCTATCGCTCCCGCTTCCACGATAAGGACATTGTTTTTCCGCGTTCTATATTCTGTCAGGTTCAGACGGACACGCATAAATCCTTCAAGGCAGAACAACGCCATCGTAAACTGGATCTTGAACGGATAAGGGGATGCTACGAAATCCTTGAAATCGGAAATGTTGCCGGATGCCTGGAAATTGTCAGCCAAAACAAATTCATTATTGAAGATGCATGTCCGTTCGTCCAACGGAAGCATCATAAGATTCAATGGACTTGATTTCCCTGCGTGTTTCATAAACGGTTCGTTTTTCCGCGAATGTACATATTAAAACAAGAATGCGGGCAATATGTGTCCTCTAAAGGGAAAATTACGGCGATTTTGGATAATATAGCAATAAAAAAGAACAAGAGGTTGTTCGGGAAATGAGCGAATTTTGTCCAAGGAATTATTCAAAAACGAAGTACGATGAGCAAAGTAAAGGTATGTATGGTTATTGCCGTATCGCTCCTGGTTTGCGCCTGTTCGGGCGGCAATAAGCAAGAAGGGTTCAGGCGCGGTGTTTATCTGACACATCCCACGCAGGTAAGTGGAGACGTGGTAAAGAGTTATCCCGGCATAATAGAGGCGGCGCATGAAATCAATCTCGGATTTAAGACGGCCGGACAAATCAGCCGGATTCATGTAAAGGAAGGTGATTATGTCCGTCGGGGGCAGTTGCTTGCCACGTTGGACGACGCGGATTACCGTTTGGCTGTGGAAGCGTCGCAGGTGCGATACGACCAGCTGGCGGATGAGACCCAACGTACGGAACAGTTGTTCAAGGCAAAAAGTGTGTCGACCAACGACTATGAAAAGGCTTCCGCCGGATTGAAGCAGCTGGGTGTGCAGTTGCGGGCCGATAAAAACAAGCTCGCCTATACGCGACTTTATGCTCCTACCGATGGATACGTTCAATCGGTGAATTTCTCTCCCGCGGAGATGGTGGATGCCGGGACGAGCGTATTCCGGATAATGGATGTGTCTCGCTTTGAGGTCGCGGCGGACATCCCTGTTGACGAGTACTTGCGACGCAAGGATTTTGTACGGTTTTGTTGTCGTGCCGTTGATGATGTTCGATACATGCCTATGAGATTGCTGAGCCTGACACCGAAAGCGGACGGCAACCAGCTTTACCGTTTGCGTTTGGCTTTCGAGACGGAGCCAGACCGTACGTTGACGGCCGGGATGAACGTAGAGGTAAGGGTGGATATTGCCGGGGCGCAAGGCGGTTTGGCATATTCGTTGCCTTTCTCCGCCGTGTTCCAAAAGGAAGGCAAGGCCTGTGTATGGGTGTTGCGCAGTGACTCTACCGTGGAACGACGGATTGTGACGATCGATAAAACCGTGACGGACGGGCATATCCTTGTAATAGGAGGGCTGACCGGTAACGAGCGGATCGTGCGCTCCGGAGTCGGTGCGCTAACGGAGGGAGAGAAAGTGCGTGTGATAGAACGGCCGAGTGAAACCAATGTGGGAGGGCTGCTGTGATGAAAATGACCGAATTTTTCATGAAGCGGCCGGTTATTTTTTGGTCGTTCATGGTCGCGATTATGCTTGCCGGTGTGCTGGCTTTTATCCAGATGCCAAAGCTTGAAGATCCCGCGGTAGCGGCCAAGCAGGCGATGGTAGTAGTTCCGTTTCCGGGTGCCAATGCCCATGAGGTGGAGTTGAAGGTCGCGCAATTGATGGAAGACGAATTGCGTGCGCTTCCCAATGTAAAGGAAGTGCGAACGGAGTGTCGGAACGGTTCCGCTATGTTCACGGTGAAATTTAGGATGACAACATTAGCCAGTGAGCTGGAGCAACATTTCGACTTGATTCGGCGGAAAGTGAACGATGCCGCGTCGAGGTTGCCGCAAGGATGTTACTCGCCTGTGGTCATTGACGATATGCAAGACGTGTACGGTATTTTTTATGCGCTTACCGCGGATGGTTACAGTTATCAGGAAATGTACAAGTACGCTAAATATATCCGGCGAGAGTTGCTGGACGTGAAAGGTGTGAAACGTATCAATATCGTGGGCAATCGTGATGAGGTAATCAATATCGTGCTTGATAAAGAACGGATAGCTCGCAACGGTATTATACCGACACAGATCATGTCCGCCCTGCAGTCGGCGGGCAAGACGGTGAATGCCGGTAATTACAAAAGCGGGGATGAACGTATAGCCCTCTATGTGAATCATGCGATTAAAAACGAGGACGATATACGCGATCTGCTTATAAAGACATTGGACGGGAAACAGTTGCGCGTCGGTGACATTGCCCGTGTGGAACGGACGTATGCCGAGCCGCAACGCAACGGTTTCTTCGTGAATGGGAAACCCGCTCTGGCTATCTGCGCCGCGTTGGAGCAAGATGCCATTGTGCCGGATGTAGGTAAGGCCGTGGACGCACGCCTGTCTGAGGTCATGAAGGAAGTACCAGCCGGATTCCATATGGAAAAGATATTTTTCCAACCCGATAAAGTAGACGATGCCATATCCTCGTTTATGTGGAACTTGCTCGAATCGGTGGCGATCGTCATTCTTGTGCTTATTTTCACGATGGGCTGGCGCAGCGGTGTCATCATAGGCTTCGGGCTGTTGCTTACGGTGGCTGTATCTTTTCCTATCTTGTTGGTTTGTGGTACTACGCTTCAGCGTATCTCGCTTGGCGCATTCATTGTGGCGATGGGAATGTTGGTGGACAATGCCGTGGTAATCATGGATGGTATCCTGATCGATAAGCAACGGGGTTTTGGCCCCAAGACCTACCTCTATCGTATCGGTCGCAATACGGCTCTCCCTTTACTGGGCGCTACAGTCATCGCCGCGTCCACCTTTATTTGTGTCTATCTTTCACCCGACTCGGCAGGTGAGTACGCCAAAGACTTGTTTCTCGTGCTATGCGTCAGTTTGTTGGCTAGTTGGGTGCTGGCTTTGGTTCAGGTACCGATATGTGCCAAATCATGGTTGCCTGCCCGCGAGAAGGGAAACGGGAAAGAGAAAGGCGTGATGAATTCTCCTGCTCATCAGTTCATACGCCGTACCATCGGGTTTCTTATCGGGTATAAACGCGCTACGATTGCTATTGCGTTTTGTCTGTTGTTCGCTTGTATCTTGGGGATGACATGCGTGAAAAATCTGTTTTTCCCTGATTTTGACTATAAACAGTTCGTCGTGGAATGTTTCTTTCCATCCGCTTCCGATGCGGATATGGTGCGAGATCGTTTGCTGGAGATGAGCGGTAGGCTCTCCGCGAATCCGGATATAGAGCGTGTGGCTGTAAGCCAAGGAAGCGCTCCCGCGCATTATTGCTTGGTGCGTCCTATGACATCGGGCGGTGATTGTTACGGCGAGCTGATGGTTGATTGCAAGGATTATAAGACGGTCTTAAAACAGATACCAATTGTCAGGAAGCAGCTGCGTGAGTCCTATCCTGACGCTTACATCCGGATACGCAAATACAATTTCTCTATCGAAACCTCTCATACCGTAGAGGTGGAGTTCTCGGGACCTGATCCGGCCGTGTTACGCCGACTAAGCGAGCGAACCGAAGAGATCATGCGGCATAGTCCGTATGTGGATGCTTATTCCGTGCAGAATAATTGGAGCCCGGTAGGAAAGTCGTTGGTGGCAAACTATATGCAACAGGATGCTTTGCGTGCGGGTATCGGGAGGGGCGATGTTGCTAATGCGTTGTTGGCGGCTACGGATGGTATGCCTATCGGTTTGCTTAGCGACCAAGAACGCATGGTGACGCTTAATCTGCAAGTGCGTAACAGTGACGGTAGCCGGATAAGCGACTTGTCAAATATTCCTGTTTGGAGTACCATGAACCTTCACTTGTCAAACGAGGAATTGGGATACGCCCTTTCAGGTGGCCACGTCATGAGTGATTTGCAAGATAAGCTATTCCGTGCGGTACCATTGAGCGGCGTGGCGCGAGAGATTCGTATGGATTGGGACGAAGATAGGGTGTTGCGCCTGAATGGTCGGCGTGCCATAGAGGTGGAATGTGATCCTAATCCGAGCAACGCGGACGCTACACCGGCAAAGGTTGTCGAGTCTATACGCAAGGAAGTGGAATCTATACCGTTGCCTGATGGATACCAAATGCGCTGGGTAGGCGAAGGAGAACTGCAAGGTGAAGCCATTGGCAACTTGATGAAGTATGTGCCGCTGACGGTATTCCTGATTTTGGGTATACTTTTGCTCCTGTTCAATAGTTGGCGCAAGGTCATCCTTATTTTGCTATGTTTCCCGTTTGTGTTTTGCGGCATTACTCCGTCTTTGTTGTTCACCGGCCAGCCAATGACCTTTATGGCCATTATCGGAATGTTGGGGTTGATTGGCATGATGGTGAAGAATGCTATTGTATTGGTCGATGAAATAAATCGCTTGCAAACGGAGGAGAAAGTGCCCGCGTATACCGCGGTTGTCGAGGCCACGGTCTCACGTGTACGTCCGGTACTTATGGCTTCTTTGACTACCATTGTCGGCATGATACCGCTTGTCACGGACCCGATGTATGGTTCGATGGCGATTACCATCATGGGTGGGCTGACGGTTGGCACCATGATTACTCTCGTGTTGCTGCCTCTGTTTTATGCTACTTTGTTCCATATTCGTAAACCCATATAATAATATAGAGATGAATCATGTTTTGAAATATATCCTGTGTTGCGTCGGGATGTTGTACGCTTCCGGACTTACCGCGCAGCGGACGCTCCGGCTAACGCAAGCGGAGTGCCGCGATATGGCCCTTGCCAATAGTGAGAAAATCGATCAGTCCAATAATGCGACTCTGCAGGCGGAGTTGGACCAACAAATCGCTCAAACGGCTTTTTTGCCTTCCTTGGATGGTTCGGTGATGGGGGCGTATGCTTTGCCTGATATGGATTTGGGTGGCGGCACGGAACTTCGTATGCGTGGCACTTACTTGGCAGGTATTAACCTTGTGCAGCCGCTCTATACGGGAGGCAAATTGCTTGCGGGGAAACGTTTGGCGAAAATCGGTAAAGAAACCGCTTATGAGCGACATCGTATGACTCGGATGGATATCCTTGTGGAAGCGGACAAGGCCTATTGGACTTATATCGCCGTCTGTCAGAAGGTGAGGATGATGGAAAGTTTCCAGCGGCAGATGGATACCTTATATAATCAAACCCGTGCGGCGGTAGAGGCGGGCATGGCAACCGCGAACGATTTACTACGCATTGAGGCGAAACGTACGGAAGTTCTTTATCAGTCGCAAAAGGCGGAGAGCGGTTCCGATTTGTGCCGTTTGTCGCTTTGCCAAGTAATCGGGGTTGATTTCGATACGTTTATCGAGGCGACAGATACCTTTTTTGTTATTTCAGAACCAGATATTCTCGTCGCGGATATCACCGGACGTCCCGAGTTGAATTTGTTGGAGCAGCAAATCGCCGCGAACAAAGAACAGATTAAGATGGCCCGTGCTGAGATGTTGCCCACGGTGGCGTTGACAAGCAATTATATGTATTATGGTAATATTAAGCTGAATGGGAACGCTATTGGAGATGACGGTATGATGATTCCTTATTCGCAAGAATTCAAGGATGGTATATGGATGGCGATGATCACTGTCAAAGTGCCGCTTTTCCGTTGGGGTGCGAACCAAAAGAAAGTTCGCAAGGCTCGTCTAGCCCTCCGTAATTCCGAATTGGAATTGCGACGCAACACCCGTTTGATGTCTATTGAAGTGCGGCAGGCCATTCGGGATGTACATGATGGTTATCGCTTGATCTTAACCGCGGAGAAGGGGTTGCGGCAAGCGGAAGAGAACCTGCGTGTCATGCGAAATCGTTATACGGGCCAAATGGCATCCTTGACCGATTTACTTGACGCGCAGACGCAATGGCAACAGGCGCATAGCAACTGGATTGAGGCGCAAACACAGTATAAGATTTATGAAACTCATTATAAGCGAGCGACAGGAAATCTGTGAAAACGCGGATCCTCTTTCCTAATCCACCCACACGAAGCCGGCCCAGTAGTAAGGGTTGGAGTATTTCACGCGGAAGGTGCGCTGGGTGTCGTCGAAGGCTTGGCGCATCTCCTTACCGGCGAGCCAGGAGCGGTAGAACGTTACCATGAACTCGGCGGTGACACGGTCGTCGACCGACCAGAGGCTGATAATCAGCGAGCGTGCGCCCGCCAACTTGAAGGCGCGCTGAAGGCCGAATACGCCCTCGCTGTGGTTGATCTCGCCCAACCCCGTGTCGCAAGCGGAGAGGACCGTGAGTTGGAGTCCGCCTAAGCGTGTCAGGGAGATCTCGTCCGCCGTCAGTAAGCCGTCCTCGATTCCCTCGATGATGTCTTTCTCCAGCCAGGCACGGTTCCCCCCCGCGAGTACCAAGCCGGAACGAAGCATGGGAGCGAGCTGGAGTGAATCGTCGCGCAGGAAGTAGCCATGCGTGGAGAGGTGGAGTATCTGCGTATCGGATTGGTCGAGCGAGCGAAACGCTTCCTCGTTGGCCGTCAGACCGGTGAATGTCTTTGTCGGGATATGGAAGCTGTCCAAAAGCGCTTGGATTTGTTGGATCTCGTAGCCGGAGTATCGCAGGGGTGGCCAGGGGGTGCTTCCGGTCCGCTCGCCTGCTGTCGCCTCTCGTGCGGCATCCCGGAGTGAGCGTTCGTCGGCGTCGTAACGTATACCGCCGAACAGCGCCGCCTTACGAGGCAGGAACTTCGCCTCATTCCGGAAACGTACGACCTCCCGAGTGCTGCTTACCACATGAAGCGCGTACGGAAGCTCCTCCGGGAAACGCCCGGATAGGAGGGCGGGGAAGGAGATTTGGTGTAACAATCCGGACGGGCTGAGGTAGACCTTATCGCGGTCGGTAAGATAAGCGGATAGGGGTTCCCAGATGAGGGAATACAGCTGGTCCGTTGTATAGAGCGCGTGAATCCGTAAGGGGGCGGATAGGGAGTCGGGTGAGAAGAGCCGGGTGAGCGCTTTCTCCCCGAATAACGGGATGAAGAGAGGGCGCGGGGCGTCCGGAAGTAGGAGTAAGGCGGCGTAGTGTCGCTCTTCTTCGGTCGGGTAGGTCACGAATTCGACACACGCTTCCCGGGGCGAGAGGCATCGCTGGATATCCAGCCAGCTTAAAGGCTCGAAAGAGGTCGCTTCCTGCCATTCGAGTGTGCGGGCGGCTAATTCCTTTTCCTCGCGTTCCGCTTTCTCCTCCTCGATGAGGCGTCGCATACGGGCGATCGGTCCTTTGCGCAGGGCGAGGTAAGCGATTTTTCGTTGCCGTTCGAGCCATCGGTCGTACTTGCCAAGCGTCGTCGTATCGTCTTGATGACTCAACGCGTTCCGGAGGCGGTTGGATGAACGGAGCAAAAGCCCTTTGGTGAAGAGGGCGTTGGCGTAGCAATGTCCGGCCCATTCCGCGTCGGGCATGAGGTGCTGGATTTGGTAGACGCGGTCGAGGTCGTCCCTATATTTCAGGAACAGGTAGGTCTGCTGGTGTCCGGACATGAACGGGAAATTGCGTTGGATGATCCGGCGGATGACTTGACATTGCTCGTCGACCTGCTGATGGAGCCGTGCGCTATCCGCGTCGTTGATAGCGAGCAGGATCTCATTCCGCAAGGCATCCGCGTAGAAAGGATGCGCGTCGCCATATTCTTTTCGTACTTTCTTTGTCCGTCGACGGATTTCCGACGGGGAAAGATGGGGGATGAGCGATACGGGGACGGAATCGGTCTGTAGGAGCGTTGTCGCTTGCTGGAAACCTTCCGGCATGGCGTGGGCGTCGTTGAAGCGGGCGACTTCTCCGGCCAGTCGTTCCGCTTTGGGGCGGTCGCCCAAGCGATAGTAGAACGTGGCGAGCGCGAAAAGGGCGGTCGTATATTCCGGGCTATTCTCGCCTTTCGCTTGCTTGGCCTCCTTTACCATGCGGGTATAGCATTGTTCCGCCAATCGGAATTCCCCGATACCGGAATATGCCTCCGCTTCCAGATAGTGATAAAAGACACGTCTTGCGGGTGGCATCTTCTCGATTGTTTTCCGTTTGGTGTGCAGCAACCAAAGCAGTTGGTTGAAATGATGGTCGTCCAGCAGGCGTGTGACGGAATTCTCGGTCAGTTCCCGATTGAACTTTTGGGTAATTCCCGGGAACAAAAACACCGCGAGGATGACCAGGATCGGTCCCATGATGAGCAACCCTAATATGTATTTGAAAATTAAGAATGCCAAATAGAGCAACAAGCTCGTTATACCTTTTATTTTTTCTATCGGATTCATATCGGGAAGTTGAAAGCGAATGTCTATTTTCGCGTAAAAGTAAGCATTCTATATGAATTGGTGGGCTATCTTCGGAGTTATTTGCGCGGTCGGTTTGGCGTATGCGTTTTATATGTGCCATCTGGCGGGAAGGAGCAGAGAGGCATTTTGGACCAGCTTCTTTGTGGGTAGCTTCGGTTGCGCGGGGATAATCGCTCAATTGTTCGCGGGGCTCTTCTCTTTGTATGTGCTGTATTTATTTTTTAGTTGGATATTTGGATGAGGCATGAGTGGATCATAGGGATAGGGCTGCTGCTGGGGTTGTCGCTGGGTACTGTTCACGGTGCGGCACGGACGTATCGGGCGTTTATCGTGGCTATAGCCAAATACCCCGCTCACTCCGGATGGGCTTCCTTGCACGCGGACCGGGATAAGGAGTTGTTATGCGACTGTTTCCGGAAATATGCTTTTGAGGATATCCGGGTGTGTGCCGATGAGGCGGCTACGTATCAGCGGATTACCACGGAATTGGACGGCTTGGTGCGGCGTGCGGAGCCCGGCGATCGGGTTTGGATTCATTTCTCCTGTCATGGTCAGCAAATGGAGGATTTGAACGGGGATGAGCCGGATGGCTTGGATGAGGCCTTGGTGCCTTACGATGCCCGGATGTATTATGAGCCGGGTGTATATGAGGGCGAGTGCCATTTGTGGGATGATGAGTTGAACGAGTACCTGACGGCTATCCGGAAACGTCTGGGAGAGGCGGGAGAGGTGTGGGTCTCCTTGGATGCTTGCCATAGCGCCTCCGCCACACGCGGGGATGAGTCGTCCGGTCGGCGGATACGGGGAACGTGTTTGATATTCTCGGCGAATCCCGGCTTTCAGCCTCCCGATATGCCCGGAAACGGATATGTGGATGTGCCCTTGCGGAGCGAGGCGGGTTGGGCGCCGCTTACCGTACTGAGCGCCTGCCAATCGTATCAAGACAATTGGGAGTGCGAGGTGGATGGTCGCGGGTATGGTGTCTTGTCGTACGCCATCGCACGTGCGTTCGCCGATTATGCGGGATGGCCGGAGAATGATGAGCGCTTTTTGCGTGAGATTGATAAGTTGGTCAGGCGGTTGTCGCCTTGGCAAACGCCGGTGATCGAATCAACCAAAAGAGCGATGGAATGGGACTGACAGACGAAAATAAGCGAATGATCTCTTGGTGTTACCGGGAATGGAAGAAGGAATTCCTCTCTTGGCTTGGAAAGTGTTATGAGGAGCTTTCCAGGGAGGACGTGGAAGATGCGTATCAAGAGGCTTTCGTAGCTTTGTGCGAGAATGTAGCGTCCGGAAAATATGAGAAGCGTGCGTCCTGTTCGCTGAAGACGTATTTGTTCCAAATTGGCATTAACAAGACGATCGACCGTTTGCGGGAAAAAGGAAGGGATATCGACGTGCCTCGTCTGGAAGACTTGTTATTTGACGTATCCGGTCGGGATGAGCGGGTGTACGACGTAGTCGCACGGATGTCTTCGCCTTGCCGGGATATTTTATTTGCTTTTTATTGGGATCGGTTTAGTCTGGAAGAAATCGCTTGCCAGTTAGAATATAAGGATGCCGCGGTGGTGAAATCGCAGAAGTACCGGTGTATGCGGAAGGTGGCGGATCTGTTGCGGAAAATGGGAATCGTGAATCAGTAAAAGGAGAAGGATATGGGTTTGGAGAAACAGGATCGAATCGATCGGTATATACGCGAGGAGATGACATCTGCCGAGCGAGAGGCTTTTGAGCGGGATTTAAAGGCGGATCAAGCGTTGTCCGGCTTATACGAGGAAAGTCGTTTGATCGCTCATGCCATCCGGGATGTCGCGGCGGATCGGGAGTTGATGGCGATCATGCGGAATGCCTCGGCGGATGAGATAAGGTCGGTTATCGGGAAAGAGCGTCGCTCGCGACAACGTTGGCTGTGGTGGGCGATCGGTTCCGTAGCCGCGCTTTTACTGGTTGCCGTCGTGATGCGGATTACGTTATACACCTCCTCTTCATCGAGTCAGATGGATACGCTTTATCAGGCTTATTATGAACCATTCCGCATGCGCCCCGGCTTATCCAGGGGCGCTTCGGGCGAGGCTGATGCCCTAAAGGAGAAAGCGTATGGCTTGTATATGGCTGGCGATTACGCCTCGGCCGCGGAGTTGTACGATCGTCTGTCGCCGGATGCGGAGACGTTGTTTTACGCTGCCCTCTGTTATTTAGAACGTGAGAAGCCGGAACAAGCGATCGTGCGTTTGGAAACTTTGGTGGAGATGGGAGATCAGACTCCTTATTATCAAATGGGAACTTGGTACTGGGCGATGGCTTGCCTGAAGGCGCATCAGAAAGCGGAAGCGATCTCTTTGCTGCGGAGAATCGTAGCGGAGGATGGTTTCTATGCGGACAAAGCGGCGGAACTCTTGAGGAAGATGCGTTAAAGAAAGGGAATATTATTTTTCAGCCATACCGAGTATGGTTTCCTTGATTAAATTCACGATTCTACTATGTTTCTCCCTTGCTATCAGGTGGATATAGATATCTCGATCCTCTAAATGAATCTTAACCGGAATGTTGTAAATGTCTATATACCCTTTTTTAAGGCAATAACGATCAAACATCCTTGAGAACAAAATACTTCTATATTGTTGAGAGGATATGTTTTTGTTTTTGGAATTATTTTTTCCCATATTGGGGATAGGATTCATATCGTCACAGTAAAAATACAAAATGGCGTTGCTGTTGTCAATGAAAACCTTTGCTATTACTTCGGATATTCCAGACAATACATGCATGGACGTTCTTTCCAATCCGCTTACACGTTCTAAGACAACATCAATTATATCCGCATCTTCTAATAAAGGGATGATTTCGTTGGGCAAATTTCCTCTATCCCATGATTCCAAACGGATATGGTACTCGTCGCTATTGTCTCCTCGTAGAGAAATCGAGACTTTCATTTCACTACGTCTACTCTCAGATAAACATCTTTGTTTTTACGCATATCCTCGAGTTGTTTTTTCTTCCTTTCCCTCAGTCGGCTTACTAAATCAACCAACGCCTTGGATGGTTTTTTTACCACATAAACTTCTGTAGTCATGATTTTATCTTCTTATATAGTTGTCGTTTTTTATACGAAGGTAATATTTTAAGCCTTTACGGACTTGATAATTAGATTATGTGATGTGATATTTATTATATATTAACTTATGAAATTCCTAATAGAAAAATTCCTTACTTTCGATGGGCTAAATATTTCAAGTGGTACGGAACCAAAGCCCAAAAGGCGTGCCGTTTTTATGTACTTGTTTCGGTAAACTTCAATGTGCGACGATGAACTAAAAAAGCACTGACTTTAACCTTCTCGGTTATTTATCAGTGCTTTATGATTCTTTGTGATTCATAGTGAATCATCTGGGTGGAGCTGGAGAGATTCGAACTCTCGTCCAAACGAGGAACTAATCTGCTTTCTACATGTTTATCTTCGCCTTCATTGTCGGGAACAAGCAAGACCGAAGCCACCCACTTGAACCGTATCCTCTAAAATTTCATCTAAGGCCCGAGGCCTGCCTCAAACTATCTCCGATATTGCTGCACCACCTGTTCGGAACGCTTCGGAGCCACAGCATCCGGGTGATGTCTCGTCCCTGCGACTTTCGCGGGGATTAAGCTTCAATCTACTGTGCTTCGATTAAGCAGCGAGAGCGTAGTTGTTTTCGCCAGTTAATTGTTCGCCGTCTGAGATTTAAGCGCTAGCCGACCACGCGCTACATGCTTACAAACCACTTCTGCCCGCTGTCAAAACCGGTCAGCCCCTTGGTTCTATAATTTACCGCAAAGGTACGCGTTTTTCTGAATAAAACAAGTGTTTGTGGTGCAAATAAACTCAGGCGAATCCAACCTATTTTGCAAGGAGGGGGTGCTTGAGGATTTTCGTTTATGTCGAACTCTCGTTACAATAAAGAGAAGAATGCGGTAGTTTCCTTATGAATAAGGAAGGGCTTCGTGGTAGATAGCTAAATGTTTGGCGATAACATCCTCTAACGAGAAATCTCGTTCCGCTATTTGACGGGAATGCCGTCCCATCTTTTGCCGAAGTTTTTTGTCATTCAATAAAATTTCCAGTTTATCAGCTACTGCTTGGCTATCCTTGATAGGCACCAAGAAACCGTTGTAACCATCCTTTACGGTATCTTTGCAACCTATGGAGTTTGTCGTGATGATCGGCCGCCCAATCGCCGTAGCCTCAATCAGAGATTTGGGGACACCTTCCCGGTAATAACTGGGGAAAGCTACTATATGTGATTGCTTCAATAGTTCTTTTACATCCGTCCGGAAGCCTAACCATTGGATGTAACGACCATCGCAACGACTTTGCAACTCCTCCTTCGTGATCGCGTTCGGGTTATCCGACAAACCGCCACATAGCCAAAATTCCACCTTCCCCTCCATGCCTTTTCGTAGTTGCTCCGCCGCCTCGATGAGTATCAAAGTCCCTTTCTCTTTGACCATGCGGGCGGTGAATAAAACTCGTAAAGGAGCGGTTTCCGGCTCGGACGTATAAGGATATTCTTCCAAATCCACTCCAGATCCTTTGATAAATCGGCATTGAGATTCCTTAACTACCCGATGTCGTAAGAATAGCTCTTTATCCTCGTGGTTTTGGAAAATGACCCATAGGTTGTTGCGGTGATGCGAAAAACGCAGTACACTTAATATCCCCAGGGCTAATCCGGATAGCTTTGAGGAATTAAACAATGTGCCCAGTCCGCTAACCGCATTGATCACGGCTTTCATTCTTGTCAATTTAGCGGCAAGGCTACCCCATAAGATTACTTTTAGCCCCACATGATGAATAATGTCTGGCTTCTCTTCCCGATAGAGTTGATACAGGAATCGGAAAGTCTTTAATTCCTCCACGATATTTTCTCCTGTTGGATTTATTGGCAGATCGATCATCCGTAAGCCTAACGCTTCTATTTTCGGTCGCAATCCTGTGTTTTGCGCCACGATCGTTATTTGGTATCCCTCCTGCAAAGCGGCTAACGCCAATTCCTTCCGGTGTGAGAGCAAGAAATAGTCCTTGTTTAGGACGATGAATAATTTGGACATAAAAAAGGAAGATTTAGTATTCCGTGAAATGTTTTCCCAACTCAAAATCAAAACTATCGGGTGTATAAGTCATATACCCACTCCCGTCATAGAAAGTCATTTCTCCAAAGTAGATTTTTCCAGCTACATTATATAAGTCGATGCGAACGTGTGGAAATCCTTTAGATAGACTTTCGGCTAAAGTTTTCATCTCCTCAAAATTTGAAGGCTTTTGTAAAGGGACTTTTTGTGGCCTTTCATCGTTTCTATAAACATCCAGTTTGTTAAAATCTGAATCATAAACTCCTAATTGAACAGATTGACCCAACTTGCGATCTGAAATACCATAAATACATGATATTATTCCGTTAAAACAAAAGAATTTGTAATCGTATAAATCGCAATTGGGTATTTCTTTTCCAATTAGCTCCTCTATGAAAATACGTCGTGAAAAATCATTTTCATAGGCCCATTCTCTACTAATAGACTTTTTTATTTTTGGAGCAGAAAGCCATTTATTCATGCGTTTTTTGAAATCTTCTTCAAGAAGCTCATTCTTATTCTTGCAAATGAAGACTTGATTACCACCACTACCATCTGTCGTTTTTGCGACAAATTGATTGGGTAAAGAGTTGAAGTTTATGTCGGAGACTTTATCATAAACACCAATAATAGGGACAAGATATTTCTCATACCCTTTTTCTGCGACAAAATTACGAACTTCCAATTTGTCAGTGCACCGGAGCATATCTGGGTTCCGGTAGCGCATCTTATACAATTGCAATTTCTCCGTAAATCGCCGTGGATGTTGAAAGTCAGGCCATCGACCTGTCTTTATGTAATATTGCCAACGGAGCATCAAGCTATCCGGCACAAAACGCAACCAGTTCAATATCTGAAAACGCAGTTGCCGGTTTTTTATAATTTTCTTATAGTTCATGTTAGCACTCTATCTTCATTTGTTCCGCCTTGTGTTTGGAGCAATAATCAATAATCTCATCCGTATAATTGCCAAACGGCACATAACCG
>DXEN01000066.1 GCA_019114945.1 Candidatus Parabacteroides intestinigallinarum
AGCGAACTTGACGAATAAGGACGCTCGTTATGACGCTCCGTACATGGATGTGAAGAACGGTTACACCCGCGTAGGTTTCGTACCGGCTATCAAGATTGGCGACAGCTTGGTTGTATTGACCGACGAGTTCAAGAAAGTGGCTCCGGAGAAACTGGATACGGCTACGATCTTCGCAAGCTACCGTGCTAACAAGCAAGAGAACTTCATCGTCGATTTGACAGGTGACAACCACAAGAACGTAACTTGGTCGTTCCGTTACGTTAATCCGGATCAAGCCGGCAACGTAACTGAGGAAGGCGAGGCTAACGAGTTCTTGTTCGAGTCGAACATTTATAATACGGATGAAGATGGTGACTATGGTATGGGTAAAGCGGCTTTGGGTTACGATCATGTTGTAGCTAATTCTATCGCTCCGCAATACAATGCCGCATGGCTGAAGATGCAGAATGGTTGCTTGGTATTGACCGACGCAAGCTCTACATTCGGCAACGCTAAGACCGGCGGTGACGGTGCGTTAATCTTCAATGCATACCAGAAGGCTGCCGATCAGGATATGGTAACCGACAACGAGGAGATCGCTGTTGAGGAAGGTGTAAGCGTAATCGCTGGTAACGGCGTCGTAACGATCCAGGGTGCGGCTGGTAAGACAGTTGTCATCACCAACATCTTGGGTAAGGCTGTAGCCAATACGGTTCTGACTTCCGACAACCAGACGATCAACGTTCCGGCCGGTATCGTAGCCGTAGCTGTTGAGGGCGAGGAGGCTGTAAAGGCTATCGTTCGATAAATAAAGGAATAGAATATAAATCGAAAACCATTCCCACGCGGAACCGAGGGGTTCCAAGTACTCCGTGAGGGAAGAACAAGCGGGAATGTAGTAATATTAAAATAGAGTATAAATTAAAGTTCATTCCGTGAGTACCGCTGTGAGGCGGGGAAGCGGAAACAAACGAAAAAAGAGGCGGCTCGTCGCAAGACGGGTCGCCTTTCTTTTGTGAGAGAAGCGCTCGGGGATAAGCTGTTTCTCTCATTCTATGGATCTATGTTGTGGATAGATATTTGGCGTTTTGGCGGAAAGTCCCTACCTTTGTCAAGGTACAACGATGGATATAAAGAAGTTATGGAGTCGAAGATAGAGAAAAAAAAGGAGGAAGCGTTAGACCGATTGCGGCTTGCCCAAGAAAGGAAACGAGCATGTCTTGCTCGTTTAGAGGATTCGATGAGAAAGGCCTATAAGCGGCGTACCGGAAAAGAGGCGACGGATTTCTTTGCTTTATGATAAGAGATATTTCGATCGATCGCATTAATAAGCAAGCTTCTTATCTTGTAGAGCCGACTGAAGAAGATTTGTTTTTCCAGTTCTGTACGGATAGTGGAGTGCATTATTCGGTTGGTTTTTTAGTGGACGATGCGCTATTGGAATCGGAATCTTATCAATTAATTGTCGCTAATTTGAATAGCTATAAGTCTCCGCGTGATAGAAAAGTGCGTGATACAATCATTGCGATTGTCGATGAATTCTTTTATGTTAATAATGCGGCTTTGATTTATTTGTGTGAGACAGCCGATAATAAACAACGAATGCGAAGTCGTTTGTTCGAGTATTGGTTTTCTACTTATGCGCAAAAGGCTCGTTTTACGACGATGTCTTCTTCTATTATAGACAAAGAAGGTGTGGTTAATTTTGTGACGCTTATTGTTCGTAATGACAATCCTCATTTAATTGAGATTGTAGCGGAATTTACGACTTCTATTCAATTATTGAATCAAAAGCCATAAATAGCATCTCCACGATACTGTCTCACCTTTCGAGGTCTGACAATAAATGTCGTGATTCCCCGATCGTGAATTCCGTTTCCTGTTTTTTTGCGTAAATAAGAATAGATAAAAGAACAGCGGCGGCCGCTTTCCGCTGAAAGCTGGTCGCCGCCTTCAAGTTAGGAATAAGGTCTGGTTCGTTCCTTTGTAATGATTCGAAAGCCAAATATCAATGAGAGTATTTTTCTTTATCCGTCACAAAGGTAGAACCTCCTTGTTTCGATTTGATTACACGGGCGTTACATTCTCTGTTCTTTATGGGAATCTTACGCCTTGTGACTCTCGACCCACTTACGAGCGTTGACGAATGCCTCGATCCAAGGCGTTACCTCGTCGTTCTTACGCTCGGCGGGATAATAGCCGCATTGCCACGGGAACATCGCACGCTCCAAGTGCGGCATCATCGCCAGATGACGGCCGTCGTGCGAGCAGACACCCGCCACGGACCACGGCGAGCCGTTCGGGTTGGCCGGATAGCCCTCGTAGTTGTACTTGGCGATGATGTGATATTCCTTCTCCTCGTACGGGAAGCTGAACTTACCCTCGCCGTGCGCTACCCAAGCGCCGATCTTGCAACCACTCAGCGAGCCGAACATCACGGAGTGATTCTTCGGAATCTCCAGCGTGATGAAGTTCGACTCGAACTTGTGGGAGTCGTTGTGTACCATCTTATGCTTCTTCTCGTGCTCCGGATAGATAACGCCCAATTCCGCCATCAGCTGGCAGCCGTTGCAGATACCCAAGCTCAAGGTATTGGGACGAGCGTAGAAGTTGTCCAACGCTTTCTTCGCCTTCTCGTTGTAGAGGAAGCCGCCCGCCCAACCTTTGGCGGAACCTAATACGTCGGAGTTGGAGAACCCGCCGCAGAAGACAATTATATTCACGTCTTCCAGCGTCTCGCGGCCGGAAGCGAGGTCGGTCATGTGTACGTCCTTCACGTCGAAGCCTGCCAAGTAAAGCGCGTAGGCGGTCTCCCGTTCGCACTGGCAACCTTTCTCGCGGATTACGGCGGCCCGGATGCCACTCCGTCCCTCGCGGTCGGCGGTCAGGCCGTAGTCGGACAGTTTGCCGGTGAAGTCCTTGTGATACTTGAACTCTAATGGTTGCATCTTATAGTTCTCGAAGCGGTTGCCCGCGCACGTATCGCCGCTCTGCTTGCAATCCAACTTATACGAGGACTCGTACCATACATCCCGCATATAATCGATACCGAAATGGTACTGAACGCCTTCTTTCGAGACGAGGATGTGACGCTCGTCGGTCGGTTTGGCGATGATAGCGAAACCAACGCCCGCCTCTTCCATCAACTTCTCGAACGCTTTCTTCTCCTTTACCTGTACGATGATACCGGGGTTCTCGGCGAACAGTATCTTCACGATGTCCTGCTCGGCCAGCTTGTCGAGGTTCACTTCCAGTCCACCTTCCACGTTGGCGAAGCACATCTCCAATAACGTGGTAATCATACCACCGGCTGAGATGTCGTGCCCGGCGAGAACCAGTCCTTTGCGAATCGCCTCCTGGATGGCGTTGAACGCGTCTTGGAAATACTCCGGATCCTTGACGGTCGGTGCCTCGTCGCCTATCTTTCCCAGCGCTTGCGCGAAGGCGGACCCTCCCAGTTTCATCGAGTCGAACGAGAAGTCTATATAGTAAAGGGATGTATTTTTCTCGTGTGCCAATACCGGCGATACGATTTTGCGGATATCGCTCACCTCCGCGCCAGCGGAGATAATCACCGTGCCGGGCGACAGCACCTTGTCGTCGCCATATTTCTGCGTCATCGACAAGGAGTCTTTTCCCGTCGGGATGTTGATGCCCAACGCGCAAGCGAAGTCAGATGCCGCCTGTACCGCTGTGTAAAGACGAGCGTCCTCGCCCTCGTTGCGGCAAGGCCACATCCAGTTGGCGCTCAGCGAGACGCCCGCCAATTGGTCGGTCAGCGGGGCGAACACGATATTGGTCAGCGCCTCGGCGATCGCCATCACGGAACCTGCGGCCGGGTCGATCATCGCTACTTGCGGCGCGTGTCCGATGGAAGTGGCGATACCTTTCTTGCCCCGGTAATCCAACGCTACGGCACCCAAATCGCTCAACGGAAGTTGCAACTCGCCTTGGCATTGCTGACGGGCCACCTTGCCCGATACCGAACGGTCTACCTTGTTGGTCAACCAATCCTTGCAAGCCACCGCTTCCAGTTGCAATACGTTCTCCAGATAGTGATGCAACTCGGAGGTCTTGTACACCACCGGTTGGTAGGTCTCCTTCACCGTGTGATCGGTCATGATTGTCCGTGGCGGCTTGCCGAACATATATTCCAACTTGATATCAATCGGTTTTACGCCATCGGCTTGCTCGAAGACGAACTTCATATCGTCGGTTGTCTCGCCTACGACATACATCGGCGCACGCTCGCGGTCCGCGATCCGTTTTACCCGATCCACGTCTTTCTCCTGCAGTAAAAGTCCCATGCGCTCTTGGCTCTCGTTACCGATAATCTCTTTCGCGGAGAGCGTCGGGTCGCCGATAGGGAGTTGGCTCATGTCGATGTGCCCGCCGGTCGATTCCACCAATTCCGACAAGCAATTCAGGTGCCCGCCCGCTCCGTGGTCGTGGATGGAAACGATGGGATTGTCGTCCGACTCGGCGATCGTACGGATCACGTTCGCCGCCCGTTTCTGCATCTCCGGGTTCGCCCGTTGCACGGCGTTCAGCTCGATTCCGCTGGTGTATTGCCCCGTATTTACGGAAGATACGGCGCCGCCACCCATGCCGATGCGATAGTTATCGCCTCCGATAATCACCACCTTCTCGCCCGGCTTCGGGTCGCCTTTCAGCGCGTCGCGGCGATTGGCGAAGCCGACGCCACCCGCCAGCATGATCACCTTGTCGTACGCGTATTTCTTTTGGTTCTCCGCGTGCTCGAAAGTCAGCAAGGAACCGCAAATCAGCGGTTGGCCGAACTTATTACCGAAGTCGGAAGCGCCGTTGGAAGCTTTAATCAGGATCTGTTCCGGAGTCTGGTACAGCCACGGACGCGGGTCCAGGATCTTCTCCCACTCCCGTGCGCCTTCCGTGCGCGGATAAGCGGTCATGTACACGGCGGTTCCCGCGAGCGGCAACGACGCCTTTCCACCGCCTAAGCGGTCGCGTATCTCGCCTCCGGTTCCCGTGGCCGCCCCGTTGAACGGCTCTACGGTCGTTGGGAAGTTGTGCGTCTCCGCTTTCAGGGAAATCACCGTGTCGATCTTCTTCACGTCGTAGAAATCGGGACGATCGCCCGCCGTAGGCGCGAATTGCTCCACTTGAGGACCTTCGTTGAACGCCACGTTATCTTTATAGGCGGAAACCAATTTGTTGGGATTCACCGCGGAGGTCTTCTTAATCAGGTTGAACAAGGAGCTTTCCTTCTCCTCGCCATCGATGATGAACACGCCTCCGAATATCTTATGGCGACAATGCTCGGAGTTCACCTGCGAGAAACCGAACACCTCGCTATCCGTCAATTTACGTCCCAACTTCTGGCTCACCTCGTTCAGGTACGCGATTTCCTCATGGCTGAGCGCCAATCCTTCCTGCTGGTTATAAGCATCCAGGTCGTCGATGTAAACAATCGGGTCCGGTTGCTTGCTAATCGTGAAAATCGTTTGGTCCAAGCCATTGTAGATGCGTTGCAACATCGGGTCGTGCTCCGCCTCGCCGGAGGCCACGGGGAAGTACTCCTCGATGCGGGAGATGCCGGTCAGTCCCATGTTCTGGGTGATCTCGACGGCGTTCGTACTCCACGGAGTAATCATTTCCCGGCGCGGCCCTACGAACCAGCCCTCCAAGGTATCGGAAGGCAGGGGAGTCGCCTCGCTAAACAACCAAACTAATTTTCGTGTGTCTTCGGGGGAGAAAGCATGCGAGGCCTCTACCGCCAGCACGCTTTTTGTGGAAGATTGAAAGAATAGAATCATATCGTTGTTTTAATTAATATGTACCACGAATCATAAATGAATAGCTTCATCCTAAAAACGCGAAGATAGTGATTTGGCCCGGATTATCCTACGATTGGCGGAAAATAAGAATGCCCGTCGCTGTCTTCTCGCGATGGGCATTCTTAGGCGCTTATGATAGGCATTGTAAGTAGCTCATACCGCCCATCGTGAGCACCTAAGAATGGGCGGTATAAACATCTTGTCCTTACAGGCTCTTGGGCGGATACAGCGCGTCCCACCATTCCGGTTGGTCTTTCAGCCATTTGGCGAACCAAGCGAAGATGGTGTTGCTCCACATGATTCGTTTATCGTAATCCAGGATGTGGTGATTCTGTCCCTCTACCTGTACGAAGGCGGTCTCTTTCCCCAAGAGCTTCAAAGCCGTGAACATCTGGATGCTCTCGCCGACAGGCACGTTGGTATCGACGGTTCCGTGCAGGAACAGGATCGGGGTGTTGATCTTGTCGGCGTTGAACAGCGGGCTTTGCTTCGTATACATCTCCGGATTGTTCCACGGATAGCTGTTCGCGCTCGCCAGGGCGCTGTAGGAATAGCCCCAGTAGCCCTCGCCCCAGTAGCTGGTGATATCGCTGATACCCGCGTGCGAGATAGCGGCGGCGTAAATGTCCGTCTTGGTTTGCAGGTATTGCGTCATGAATCCACCGTAAGAGGCGCCGATGCAACCAATCTTTTTCGCGTCGACGAACGTGTGCTCCTTGCAGAACTTCTTCGTACCCTCGATAATCTCCTCGGCGGTCATCTTGCCCCACGCGTTCACGTGACGGGCGGAGAACTCTTGCCCGAATCCCGTGGCGCCACTGGGTTGTATGATATAGACCACATAGCCCATCGCGGCGTAGGCGTGCGAGGGATAGCGATTCTCCATCGTGCGCTCCGTGGGGCTGGTGCCTCCGTAATAGTTCACGATCAGCGGGTATTTCTTGTTCGCGTCGAAATGAGGCGGCAGGTAATACCGTCCGTAAATCGTATCGCCATAGGCGGAGACGAAGTTCCAGTCCTTCACCTCGCCGAGGGTGACATCTTTCAGGATATCTTTCGAGAGGTCGATCAGACAGGTCGACGCGTCGCTCTTCAAGTTGTAGCTATACAACCGTTGCGAGTTGGAAGCGCTCTCTCCGTAATAAACCAGTTCGGGGGCGTTTGCCGCCATCGCGAAATCGGCGACGACATCCTCCTTGCCTTGGAGCTGCTTGATCGCTCCGTTGGATGGGTTGATACTGTACAGGCGGACGTAGTCCTTGTCTTCCGCCATAAGGTAGATTTGCCCGTCCGCCGCGTTCCACGCGCTGGCGGTCACCGCGGGATTGAAGTCTTTCGTGAGCGGACGGATATTTTTCCCGTCAACGTCGCACAGGAATAATTGTCCGTCGCCCATGTTGGAGGTCTGCCCCTTCTTGATATTCAGGCCGATGCCATCGAACGCCTCGCCCGAGCCATTCACCAGTAACTGTTTCCCGTCCGGCGAGAAGAGCGCGCGGTTCACGAATTTCTCGCTCTTGAAGATGGTCTCGACTTGTAACGTCCGCAGGTCCATCTTGTACAACGAGGTGCGCGAGAAGGGACGCTCGGTCAGCTTCGGTTCCCGGCAACTGAACAGCAGATAGCGGCCGTCCCGCGAGATATCGTTGATGTAGGTCGAGGTGTGCCCGTAGGTCAGCCGTTGGCACACGCCGGTCTTCAGGTCGTATTTATGGATAAAGACGCGCGTGCGCCATCCCGGTTGCCGGTCGTCCGGTACCAAGATTTGCTGGAGCTCTTCCCGCTCTTTCGGCCCTTCCTCGCGGACGCTGAGCAGCAAGAAATCCTCTGTCGGGCTGAACCGGGGCATACCTTCCGGCAGGTTCCGTACGAGCACGTTCTCCTTGCCCGCGATCGGGTCGAGGGTCACTAATTCCGTGCCTTCCATGCCTTTGCGCGTGAAATAGGCGAGGTCGCTTTTCGGCATCCATTCGAGCGAGCGCTCGCTATCGCTCAGTATCTTGCCTGTCGCTTTCTCGATGATTTGGGAGCGTGAGGTTTGTTTCCCTCCGGGGAAGGTTGTCTGGTAACTAACGATAAGCATCTTTCCGCTCGGGGAGAGGCTGACGGATTGGATGCGCTTCCCTTCCATCACGTCGGTGAGCGTATAACGTTTCTCCGGGTTGGTGGTCGCGGTCACGATCGCTTCTTCCTCGGAGGAGAAACTCGCTTTGAGCGTAGCGGTTTGATTGCCTTCGGAGAGGTATTTGACCACGACCTCGTAACGACGCGGCTCCAAGGTGAGGGATGCCTCGCCTTGCTTCAGCGTCAGAGGCTTCCCGTCGACATAGACCTCGGAGATTTCCGGGCCTTTTACGGATAAGGTACCTTGCGTGTACCGGTCGCTATTCAGGAAGAAAGAGACCAGATGCAAGGCGTACGGCGCGCCGGATCCGGGCAAAGTCAACTCCCCGTTCGCGGACGCGTCGAGCGTTTGTCCGCTTTGGCTCAGGTTGATAAAGGGAATATCCGTATTGAGCAATACTTTGTCGGCGAATTTCTCGCCTTTTACGTTCAGGCTATCCGCGATGAACGGTTTCTGTACCTCGTAAGGCCCCGCATAGTTGTAGCGTTGGACAACCACCTCGTCCGCGCCCGCCGAGAGGCAGGCGCAAAGGGCCGATAGAATCATCATATTTCTGCTTGTCATGATATTGTAGTTTATATTCTCTAAAACAACTCCCAAAGATAACAAGCTTTTGTCAATTTTACTGCGTGAGTCGCGATTTTCTGTAAATTTGCATCCGTCTATACTAATTTAAATAAATAATCGCGTATGAGAAACTTAGTGAACACCCCGTTGAGAATACTGCTGCCGGTATTCTTGCTTATTGCCTTCCTGTCGTGCCAAAATAATAATAATAATGAGGCCGGGGAAGAGAAGCTGTACAGCGCCACCACGCGGAAACTGGTCGATTTGGTGGAGAGCGACCAACGCGTCAAGTCGCTCCTTACGGAAGCCATCGAGAAGGGCAAGACCATCAATCCCGACAAATCCACCAACCCGGCGCAGTCGCTGGAGGAGTATTACGACTTTATCGACTATTCGCAGACCGCCATGCCGTGGGATGTCATTTTCTGTCCCGGGCAGCCCACTATTTTCGGGCGGATGTACCAGGCTTTGTGTTATTGTTATTTCATCAACTGCATGCCGCTGGAGTCGTTGGAGGGCGAGACGCTGTTTACCAATTCGGTGCAATATGTGGAGCCTTACCGCAGCTGGCTGGTGGACTACTGCAAGTCGTGGGGCAGTTTCCTCTCGTCGCCTGAATCCTGGAACGAGGAGTACGAGCGATTGATGATGCAGCAAGAGGAGCTGGGCATGACCAAAGGATGGTATGAGGACCCGTCGAACTGGAATTCGTTCAACGATTTCTTCTGCCGCCGTTTGGCCTCTCCCGACCAGCGGCCTGTCGCCTCGCCGGATGACAATTCCATCGTGGCTTCTCCCGCCGATTGTGTCCCGCAGGGAGTCTGGGCGATAGACGACGAATCCTATATCATCACGGATGAGAAGATCGCGGTGAAGTCGCGCGTGTTTAATTCCATACGCAACCTGATCGGCGCGGACAGTCCTTATCGCGACGCCTTCGCCGGAGGTACGTTCTACCACGCTTTCCTCAATGCCAACGACTACCACCGCTATCACTTCCCCTTATCGGGCGTTATCCGCGAGCTCCGCATCATTCCGGGCGATGATGCTTTGGGGGGAACGATTACCTGGGAGCCCGATTTACAGCAATATGTAGTGGATTGTTCCGTTCCGGGTTGGCAAAGCATCGAGACGCGCGGACTGGCTATCCTCGAGACAGACTCGCATGGGTTGGTGGCCGTGATGCCCATCGGCATGTCGCAAGTGGCTTCTGTCAACTTCACGGAAGGACTGGAGGTAGGCCAGCGGGTAGAGAAAGGCGATGAGCTGGGCTATTTCATGTTCGGTGGCTCGGATTTCGTGCTGGTATTCCAGAAAGGCGCGGACTTCCAACTGACTTCTCCGAAGGATGGAGACGGCGCTTGGCAACACATCCTGATGGGAGAGAAGCTGGGCGAGCTGAAGTCGGTTAATGACTGAGTTTCACTACTCGCCCCGCCAGCTCCCCCTGTCGGGAGGGGGAGCTGTCACGTAGTGACTGAGGGGGTCCGGGCGAGGGGGTCCGGGCGAGGGATGGCTCTAAATCCTTCCCGGGCTTTCCGTCTCGCCGCCTTCGGGGTCGGTAGGCTCGGTAGGCTCTTCCGGATCCGTAGGCTCCGTCGGGTCGGTGGGGACGGAGGGAGTCTTCTTGCCAATCGTCTTGCGGAAGCGGGTCACGAGGATGTTCACGTCGTCGATGACCTTTGCCAGCGCCTCGCGCGTCGCCTCTTCTTTCGTCACCATCTCGTTGACGGAGTAAAGCGCGTTGATGGCCTGGGCGAGCGCGTCGAACGCGTCGTCCGCTGCGGCGCGGAGCTCCTTCATGCTCGCGGTGGCGGCGCGCCCGTACTCCTTGGCGGCGCGTTTCTTGTACACCTCGTTGAACGCCTGGTTAGCCGCCTCTATCTCGTCCGCGGCGCCGCTCATGCCGATGGTCTCCAGCGCCGAGGCGTAAGGCTCCTGCCGCATCTTCTCCACCACGTCGGAGATTTTCGCCGTCTCCGAGGCGTAGTCCGCGCGTATCACCTGCCCCGCCTCGCGGAAGAGGTACGCCACCGTAGCGCCCGCCGCCCGCTTCGTCGCGTCCGGGCAATAATCCGCGTGCGCCTGCGCCACCTGCTTGTGGTACATATAGGTATCGTCCCTGAAAATATCGCTATTCACCACCTCGGGCGTCTCTAAGTAGCCCCGGTCCTTCTGGAAGCAAGCCAGCTCGTCGTCCACCGCCCGAGCGAACGCCGCCCGTTGCGCCGCGAAGCCCCGCTCCGTCGCCACCGCCTCGGGCACCGCCGCCAGCACATCCGTCACGAACTGCACGTGTTGCGCGTTCTTGGCTTTCCCTCTGTAAAAATCATAAATAATCCCAGCCATATTCTTTACATTTTATTATGAATAGATAATTGTTCTTTCTCTCATTTTTGGCGCTAATCCCCCGCGCCGCCGCGAGAGCGTTTCGCTAACGGCGCTAACTTCCCGCGATGCCGCGAGATCGTTTCGCTAACGGCGCTGACTTCCCGCGATGCCGCGAGAGTGTTTCGCTAACGGCGCTGACTCCCCGCGGTGCCGCGGGAGTGTTTCGCTAACGGCGCTGACTTCCCGCGGTGCCGCGAGATCGTTTCGCTAACGGCGCTGACTTCCCGCGATGCCGCGGGAGCGTTTCCGCCTCAACAACACGTTCGCAAGGTAGGGAAAAATTATTTCTTTTTAAAACATTGGGATGTTTTTTTACAGGGGATAGTGAAAAATTCTGTTTCTGTAGTGCTTTTGGCAGACAAATAAAACATTTTTATTGAATTATTTCGCGAATAATGATTCTTTACCTATATTGCGATCGATAAATCTAATAAGTAACCTTTAAACGTTAGCGGCATGAAAAAGCTATTGTTTTTATCGCTATTATTCTCTATCGTGCCTTTTATGGCTTGCGATGATGAGGAGGATGTTTACAAGCGTCCGGCTTATGAACCGTATCGCGCGATTTGCGGCATAGAGAACGGTCGGGAGAACATCGCGTGGATTCGTGATACGATTCAGATCGAGAAAGATAGATTTAAAGAAGATAAGACGATGCTATTTTTCGAGATATATAAGGCGGAATTAAACGGGAATGACGTTGTCTTGTTTATGGCACCATCGGATGTCTTATATTATACCCATGCATACTCCTGCCAAGGCGAACTCTTGGATTTGACACAAGATGAACATGATTATCTTATCGAAAATCATTCTTCTTGGAGTTGCCTATTTGACGTGAGCGATTATACCCAATAATGAAATAGCGGGTTCGCGACCCCTCAGTCTCGCTACGCTCGCCAGCTCCCCTCCCGGGGGAGCTTTTCAGATAGCTTTTCGGCACACCTTCTCACTCCACGATGAAGCGGCGGAAGCCTTCCGAGCACTCGGTGTGGTAGTGGCCGTTGGTCGAGTCGGCACGGATGATGAAGTACTCGATGTCAGGCACCTTCCGGCTGAGCGCCTTTGCCTGCTCCGAGCCTAATACCATGAAGGCCGTGGCGAAAGCGTCCGCCGTCATCGCGTCCGGCGCCACGATGGTGGCGCTCAGGATGTCGCGCTGCACGGGGCAGCCCTCGCGGGGGTCGATGGTGTGGGCGTATCGCTTGCCGTCCTTGACGTAGAAGTTGCGATAATTGCCCGAGGTGGCCATCCCCAAGGGGCGGGGGAAGGAGACGATTTGCTCCAGCGCTTGGTTGATGCCCAGCGTATCGTCGCTGGGTCTGGTAATGCCCAGTCGCCAGTTCTTGCCGGAGGGGTTCACGCCGCGCACCCGCATCTCGCCACCGAACTCCACCATATAATTTCGCACGCCCTCGCGCTCCAGCCGCTGGGCGATCATGTCGCATACCGTGCCGTCGGCGATGGAGGAGAAGTTCATGATGAGACGGGGATCGTCTTTCACGACGCGGTTGCCCTCCAAGCGTACTTTTTGAAAACCGATAAATTGCCGTAAGCTATCGATGCGTGCGGGCGTGACGCTATCCATGCGGCTGAAGCCGAATCCCCACAGGTTGATGAGCGGGGCGCAGGTCACGTCGTATGCCCCGTCCGTGAGGGCGGAGACCTCCATCGCCTTGCGGAACACCCGTTGGAAGAGCGTATCCACCTCCACCGGCTCGTTGCGATTTACCCGGCTGATGACCGAGGTGGAGTCGAAAGCATTGAACAGGTGGTAGAAATATTTCAACTGCTCGTCAATCTCTTTCTCCAAGGATTTAGTATGCTCGAACTTAATGTGATAAGGCGTATGAAGCCGTCCGGATACCTCGTAGTACCGCGGCTCCTGTCCACAACTTATCAACAAGATACTAACAAGTAGGCAAAGGTGCGCGAATAGCTTTCTCATACTCAAAACTCCGACGTGAAATGGAACTTAATATCCGGGAAATCCTGCTGGGCCATCGAGAGAACGTAACCGGAGTCCGCCAGGTAAACGTCCCGTCCTTCTTTGTCCAACGCCATGTATTGCGCCTTGCGCTTCTTGAAGTTCTCCATCGCCTGCGGGTTATCGCTCTCTATCCAGCAAGCCTTGTAGAGGCTGATGGGTTCCCACTTGCATTGGGCGCCATACTCGTGGAGCAGGCGATACTGGATGACCTCGAATTGCAACTGTCCGACGGTGCCGATAATCTTCCGCCCGTTAAACTGGTTGACGAACAGCTGCGCCACGCCCTCGTCCATCAATTGCTCGATGCCTTTGTTCAATTGCTTCGCCTTCATAGGGTCGGCGTTCTCGATATACTTGAACATCTCCGGCGAGAAGCTGGGCAGGCCCTTGAAGTGTAGTTCCTCGCCCGCGGTAAGGGTATCGCCTATCTTGAAGTTGCCGGTGTCGGGCAAACCGACGATATCGCCGGCGTACGCCTCGTCCACGATCTCTTTCTTCTGCGCCATGAAAGCCGTGGGGCTACTGAAACGCATCATCTTGCCGAAACGTACGTGCTTGTAGTTGGCGTTTCGCTCGAACTTGCCCGAGCAGATTTTCACGAAAGCGATGCAACTGCGATGGTTCGGGTCCATGTTGGCGTGGATCTTGAAGACGAAACCGGTGAAGTTGTCCTCCTCCGGATCGACTACACGCTCCACCGCTTGCACGGGTCGGGGCGAGGGGGCGATGCGGATGAAGCAATCCAGCAATTCCTTCACGCCGAAGTTGTTCAACGCCGATCCGAAGAACACGGGCGCGATATCGCCCGCCAAATAAGTCTGTACGTCGAACTCCGGATAGACGCCCTCGATCAGCTCGATATCCTCGCGCAACTTGGCGGCTTGCGCCGGGTCGATGTAATTCTCTAACTCCGGACTGTTGATGTCCTTGAACTCCACGTTCTCCGTCACGTATTGTTTGCTGGGCGCGTACAGGTTCAGTTTCTGCTCATAGATATTGTAAACGCCCCGGAAGCGTTGTCCCATGTCGATCGGCCAACTCAGCGGACGTACCTTGATATGCAGTTCCTCCTCGATCTCATCCAGGAGGTCGAAAGGATCCTTTCCGTCGCGGTCCATTTTGTTGACAAACACGATGACGGGCGTCTTGCGCATCCGGCAGACCTCCATCAACCGACGGGTCTGCGCCTCCACGCCCTTCGCCACGTCAATCACGATAATCACGCTATCGACCGCCGTCAGTGTACGGAACGTGTCCTCGGCGAAGTCCTGGTGACCGGGCGTATCCAAGATGTTAATCTTATGGCCGTCGTAGTCGAACGCCATCACGGAGGTCGCCACGGAGATACCGCGTTGCTTCTCGATCTCCATCCAGTCGGACGTGGCGGTTCGTTTGATCTTGTTCGATTTCACCGCTCCCGCCACATGGATCGCTCCTCCGAACAACAGTAATTTCTCGGTCAGCGTCGTCTTTCCTGCGTCGGGGTGGCTAATAATGGCGAACGTTCTTCGCCGTTCAATCTCTGTTGAATATTGATTCATCCTTCTTGCTCTCTATAATGATTCATACATGCGGCCAGGCTCGATTCCCAATGCGGGATCTCCAGGCCATATACTCGTTTTATCTTACCTTTATTTAATACGCTGTAATGCGGGCGATGGGCGGGTGTCGGATAATCTTCCGTCTCGATCGGGACGACCCGTGTCCGTATCCCCGCCAGCCGCAGGATCGCGATCGTGAAATCGTACCAGCTGCACACGCCCTCGTTCGAGAAGTGGTAGATGCCGGGAGCGAAACGGCCTTCCTCGGCTTGCGTCAGCAAGTTCAGCATGGCGGAAGCCAGATCGCCCGCGTAAGTCGGCGTGCCGACTTGGTCGAAGATGAAACGCAACTCCTCGCGCTCGCGCCCTAACTTCAGGACGGTTTTCATGAAATTGTGCCCATACTCGGAATAGAGCCATGCCGTGCGGATAATCACGGAATCGGGACAAACCTCCATCAACGCTTGCTCACCCGCCAGCTTCGTACGCCCGTATACGGATACGGGACAAGTCGGGTCGCTTTCCACGTATGGACGATATTGGGTGCCGTCGAATACATAATCGGTCGACACGTGAAACACACGGGCGCCCGCCTCCCGGGCTACCTCGCCCAGATTCCGTACCGCGTCCCGGTTGATACAGGCGCATAAGGCCTCGTCTGTCTCCGCTTTATCCACCGCCGTATAAGCCGCGCAATTCAGGATATAGCGCACCCCATGCTTCCGGACGAATGCCCGTACCGCCTCCTTGTCGCGTATATCCAACGTATCCGCGTCGGTGAAAAGAAAATGATAATCGTCCGGACACATCCCGATCCGATCGCGGATAGAGTTTCCCAGTTGTCCGTTCGCTCCTGTTACTAAAACTGTTTTTATCACGATGATTTATGATTTATGATTTATGATTTATGATTTATGATTTACGGATGACGAGTTTCTCACATAGGATCTTGCTCTACGCTTATATATCATAAATTATAAATCATAAATCTAAATTGCCATACATTTCTTCCTTGTATTTCTCGGCGAGCAGCGCCAAGAACGCGCTGATTTGCTTGATGCCCTCCATCGTTTCCGGACTGATCTCCTTTCCTTGCATCCGCAGGATCAGATAGCCGTATACGGCTGAAAAGCAGGTCTCTATCTCCGATATCTCCTCGCCGCCCGACTTGGCCCGGAGTTGTACGATATAAGGCAACGTCTTATAATAGGCCGCCCCATAAACCATCTCCTTGGGCGATTTCAAAAGGCGTAAGTGCAAATCCGTCAAGACGATAATCACGTTCTTGTTCAGTTGGATGTGCCCTTTCTCCATCACGCCCTCGCTTCGCATCATCTCGATCAGTTCCTCGTACCATTGGGAGATTTCTTTCCGTACCGTTTCCGGCTGGTCGTAGCGAGCCACCACCGTGCGGTTGATCGCGTCGATATCGAAATGATTCGCCCGGATCAAATCCTCTACCTGCCACATATACAGCAGGTACTCCGCGATATTCTCTTTCCTTTTCTGACGAGCGACAATCATATCGGCAACGATAAGCTATATTCCGACAACGCCGCGTAGAAATCCGCGTCTTTCACGCCCAACTGGCGGCATGCCAAGCGGGCCGCGTTGAGGTTAATCAAGAAATAACCGTTCGGGATCCGCACCGGATAATCCCCGTAGCGGGTTGGCAAGAATACTTGCCCGTCGCGCTCCACCACCGGGTGCTGGTCGTAAGGGATGGCGGTGATATCGCTCCGCACCTCCTGCGCCAACTGGTTGACCGCTGGGTCGCCCCCGAAATAAATTAATTTCCCCTCGCGCTCGATAGAGGTGGAGAAGGAGCGATACGTGCTCAAATAGGCTTCCGGCGTGGCATGATCCGTCTCCGCCGACCAAGACATGTTCGTCAGGATCGCGATATGCGGGCGGTAGAACTCCAATTGGAAGCGCTTGTCCAAGGCCGAGGTGACATGCTCGTCCCCCTCGATGAGGGCGATACGCGCCTCGTAGCTCAGATGTACCCGGTTGGGCAACGAATCCACCTCGCTGCTCAACGCGTAGTCGAACGCCAGTTTTTGCCGGCGCAACGCTCGCACGATCATGGAGATAATCGTCTTTTTCCCGCGGCTGCCCGCCACGACTACCCGCGTCTTCGAGCGTGTCCGCTGGAATATAAATTCCGGGATCGATTGGGTCAATATGCCCAGCTCTTTCACCCGCGTCAATTCGGGATTGTCAAGCCGCACCTCCGCGCCCAATACGACCGCGTGAATATCCTTATCTATCTTCTCCGGAAACCATCCATCCCCATAACAAATGCATTCCGCGTTATGAAGCTTTTCCATCACCTCCTCGGTCAGACCACGCCCGGAAGCGCTTACCTCGTATCCTTTTTCCCGGAGCGCCAAGGCCAGGTCCAATACTAAAGGCTCGGTTACGGAGATTAAATGTACTTTTCGCATCGTTCAGATTTTAGCGCAAAAGTACGATTTTTATTAAATATAGCGAACAGGGGGAAGCGAAAATAATTTACCTTTGGTGGTGGATAAAGCATATCTTTATGAATATACAATTGATAGACACCGGTTATTTCTATGCGGACGGGGGCGCCATGTTCGGCCCGATTCCCAAGACGGCCTGGAGCCGCCGCTACCGGAGCGACGCGTTGAATGGTTGCGTGCTGGCCATGCGTACGGCGGTCGTGCGCACGGACGAGGGGCGTGTGATCGTGGTCGACAACGGGGCGGGCGACAAGCAACTGCGGAAGTTGATGGGGTATTATCGTTTCTTCGGCCTGCTTGATCTGGGCGAGCGGCTCCGCGAGCTGGGTATCCGGACGGAGGAGGTGACGGACATGGTGCTCACGCACTTGCATTTCGACCATTGCGGCTATACGACGTTACGCGGCGCCGCCTCCGGCGCGCTTTCCCTCGCTTTCCCGAACGCCACGCACTGGGTGAGCCGACGGCAATGGGAGAATTTCCTTCATCCGAACGCCTTGGAGCGGGATTCCTATTTCGAGGAGAACATGCGGCTGGTGGACGAGGCGGGCCGCTTGCGCTTGTTGGACGGCGACGCATGGCTGGCGCCCGGCGTCGAGCTGCGCCTTTACGATGGGCACACGCCCGGGCAGATCGTCCCTTATATCCACATGCCGGAGCGGACGTACGTCTTCGCCGGCGACGTGATTCCCTTGTGCGCCAGCCTCTCGCCGGAGTGGATATCCGCTTACGACACGTTCCCCGTCACCTCTTATCAAGAGAAAATCCGGATGTTGGATGAGGCCGTCCGCGAGCGGCAGGCGATTATCTTTTGCCACGACGCTTACACCACCCGTGCGACCGTCAAGCGGGTCAACGATTATTATAAGAAAGATGTGGCGTGGAAATGCGGTCTTGAAATAGGGAAAATGTGAAAAGTAGGCCTCCAAATGGCCGGATTGTGTGAAATATACCCCTGTTTTAAGGCCGGATTATGTGAAAACAGTTATCTTTGCGGATAGGTAAAGTGTTTTTGTTATATGGATAAACTGCTGAGAAGAAAGGTCGACGCATATTTGATGGACTGGAAAAATAAGCCGGATAGAAAGCCGCTTATCATTAAAGGCGCCCGTCAGATAGGGAAGACTCGCTCTGTGGAATGGTTCGCGAGCCAGAATTATACGAGTGTCATTTCCATAAATTTCGTGGAGCAGACAAAGTATCGGGAGATCTTCAGCGATGGGTTCGAGGTGGATGTCATACTAAAGAATATCTCGTTGCTGAACCCGGGGGTTCGGTTTATACCGGGCGATACGCTTTTTTTCTTCGATGAGTTGCAGGCTTGTCCCAATTGCGCTACATCCTTGAAATTCTTTAAGTTGGATGGGCGTTTCGATGTCATCTGTTCCGGCTCCTTGATGGGGATTAACTATCGGGAGATAGAATCCAACAGTGTCGGTTATAAGGAAGATTATGAGATGCATTCCATGGATTTCGAGGAGTTCCTTTGGGCGAAAGGTTATTCGGATGATTTCGTTGAGGACCTTTATGCGCACATGCTCCATATTGAACCTTTTTCCGCTTTGCGGATGGATGTCCTTTTGGAGTTGTTCCGTGATTACGTGATTATAGGCGGGATGCCGGAAGTGGTGGATACGTATATCCGGAACAAGAATTTCAGCGGGACGTTGGATATCCAGCGGCAGTTGTTGAAGGATTATGAGGAGGATATTTCCAAATATGTGGAAGGCTTGGACAAGGCGAAGGTGAAGGCGGTCTATAATCATATTTCCACTTTCTTGGCGAAAGAAAATAAGCGTTTCCAGATAACCAAGATAACGAGGAACGCGAGGAACAGGGATTACATCGGTTGTGTGGAATGGCTTGCGGACGCGGGTGTCATTAATGTCTGCTATTGCATGAATCAACCGGAGCTTCCTCTCAAAGGGAATTACGATCCGAAGCTCTATAAGATCTATTTCAAGGATACGGGTCTTTTGGTCGCGTCGCTTGACGAGGAGGCTCAGGAGGATTTGAGGGCTAATAAAAATCTGGGCACCTATAAGGGGGCTATTTATGAGAATATCGTAGGAGATATGCTTGTCAAGCAAGGATATCAGCTTTTCTATTATAAAAGTGACAAACCGGCTCTTGAGATGGATTTCTTTGTCAGGGACGCGGATTCTCTTATTCCGGTAGAGGTGAAAGCCAATGATGGGGCGACAGCATCGTTGAATAACTTATTGAAAGGGGATAAATATCCGGATGTGAAATATGGCATCAAGTTGGGGTATAGAAACATAGGCTTCAATGGGAAATTCTATACGTTCCCTTATTTCTTGACATTCTTGTTGAAGAGATACCTTTGGGATCGGAAAAGGAATACATTATAATATCCCCCGTATCTCCGCCAGGGAGCGGACGGTGTAAGTGGGCGTGAAACCTTGGGCGGGCAGGCCGTCGGGATTCAGCCAGATCTGGGCGATGCGGGACTGGTAGGCGCCTACGATGTCGGCTTCCCACGAGTCGCCGATCATCAGGCTCTCGGCGCGGCGGGAGTTGGTGTTCTTGAGGGCGTAGTCGAAGATGCCCTTGTGGGGCTTTTGGATTTGGGCGTCCTCGGAGAGGATCATCCGCTCAAAGTAAGGCGCCAGCCCCGCGTTGCTGAGCTTCAGGAATTGCACCTCGCGGAAACCGTTCGAGAGGATGAACATCCGGTAGGAGGGACGCAGGTACTCGAGCAGCTCGATGGCGCCGGGGATGAGGCGGGTCTTGGTGGTAGTGCGCCGCAGGAAATCGTCGTTGATGGCCAGCACCTCCTCTTTCCGCGTAATGCCCAACGGACGGAGCACATAGAGGAAACGGTCCAGGATGAGCGTGGGCCGGTCGATCTCGCCTCGGCGGTATTTCGCCCACAAGTCGAGGTTGTGCGGCATATAGATACCATAGAAAGCCTCGAAGGAGGCATAATACCGATCCAGGTGATAATCGGTATAAATCTCTTCGAGGCATTCCTTATTATTATGGTACGTATCCCACAGGGTATCGTCCAGATCGATGAAAAGGCTTTTGTACATCGTTATCAGCTGACTTCGATTACCAAATATTTGCCCAAGCTCCAGAAGGCTTTCTCGTCCTTTATATATAAGGTAAGATTGCCGTCCTCGTCCTCCACGAACTCGTAGGAGCCTTCCGGGTGGTTCGATTTCAGCTTGGCCTTTCCGGCGAACAAGGGAATCTCTTTTACCTCGCGGATGTCGACGGAGATGAAGTAATCCTTGTTGAAACCGGCCTGCAACACTTTCGACTTGGAGAACAATCCGCCTCCCGATAGGATTTTCTGCTCCTTCAGTTCCTTGGAGGTGCCGAAGCAATAGTAGGCGGTGTGCAGCTCCTTATCCTGAGCGCTGATCTTCTCGGATTGCGCCTGCGTGGTGGTGGCCAGTTCCTCCACGTCCTCGTTCAGGGCGGCAACGGTCTCATCCAGCTCCTGGATGCGTACGTCTTTCTTCGCCAAGTCCTCTTGCAGGGCGGCGATCATGGTCGTCTTTTGGTCCAGTTCCGAGGAGAGCCGCTGGATGGTCTTGCGCAGGGCGGCCGACTGTATGCCGCTCTTCTCCAATTTCTTTTCCAACTCGCTGATTTGTTCCTTGTTGCGTTTCAATGTTTCCCGGATCAGTTGCATATTCTGCTTGATCTTCTCCTGACGGGAAAGATCCAGCTCCCCGCCCGTCTGCTGCTGGATGGTGAGGTAATTCTCCGCATCGCGTATGGATTGGAAATCAGACTCGATGTCATTCAAGGTGGCGAGCATGTCGTTCAGCTCATCCGTGTTCTTTGTGTTCTCGATACGCAAGGAATCGTTTTCGGCTTTCAATTTCTTGTACTCCGCCGATTGTTGCCCGCACGCGGTAAGCAGTGTCGCGCAAATACATGCTAATGCTACTTTCTTCATATTCTTTTTGCTTGTTAAGTTAAACCTCTTTTTTATACTCGTTGTTCTCTTTCTCTTTTTTCTCCTTCAGTCCTCCTACTATAATAACAATCTCGCCCTTTGGTTCGTTCAGCGTATAGTGCCGAATTACCTCTTCCATGGTGCCCCGTGTTGTCTCCTCGTGTATTTTCGATATCTCGCGGGAGACGGACACCGGTCGGTCGAGACCAAAGTATTCCGCGAATTGGGTGAGCGTCTTGACCAGCCGGAAGGGCGATTCGTAGAAGATCATCGTCCGTTCCTCCGTGGCGAGTTCCTTGAGCCGGGTCTGCCTGCCTTTCTTCTGGGGCAGGAAACCCTCGAAGCAGAAGCGTTCGTTGGGCAAGCCCGAGGCGACCAAGGCCGGTACGAACGCCGTGGCGCCCGGCAGGCATTCTACCTCGATGCCTTGACGCACGCACTCGCGTACCAGCATGAAGCCCGGGTCGGAGATCGCCGGCGTGCCCGCGTCGGACACCAGCGCGATGTTCTCCCCGCCTTTCACGCGGGCCGCCATCCGTTCCACCGTTTGGTGCTCGTTGAACTTATGATGCGACAGCATTTTGTTCTGTATCTCAAAATGCTTTAGCAAGATGCCCGTGGTACGCGTGTCTTCCGCCAAAATAAGGTCGGCTTCCTTGAGCGAGCGAATCGCCCGGAAGGTCATGTCCTCTAAATTGCCGATCGGAGTCGGTACGATAGTCAGTTTTGCCATACCTTATTATATATATTATAGGAAGCGTTTCTCCAATAATCGGATGAAATCCGCGACTGATGTATTCTCTATGTCCCATTTCAGCGTATCGCTGAGATAAGCGACCGACTCCTCGTACGAGGAAAGAGCGTTTAGGTCCTCGATGGCCCGGTTCATCGCCTCCTCATTTCCCCCGAACAGCTCTCGGCGGAAGCGGAAACGGTCGTTTAGGCTGAATGCTTTCCGGAAGTCGGCGAGATGCCTCTTCTCCAAAAGGTCGTTGAGCGAGCGGCTTGCCGTTTCCGCGGAGATCGCCTTACGGGGAATCTCCGTCGGGATAGTTTCCGGTGTTTCCGCCTCGGCTGGCGCTTCCTCGGGCTGGCTATCCGGCTCGGTTATTATCTCCGGTTCGGCGGTCGTATCCGCTTCGGGGATTGTTTCCGTGTCGGGTGTCGCTTCTGGGACGAAAGCGGCGGTCCGGTGCTCCGGAATCGACTCGATGACGCGAGCGTGCTCTTCCATCTGTTCGCGCAGCGCCTCGATCTGTAAGTTCTCCAAAGCGTGGAGGTCTTTCAATATTTTATGTGTTAACTGAAATGTCCCCTCGAAGAAAGACGCGGGATAGAATTCCGCCTCTCTCATTGCCGCCACCTGCCGGTCTAAAGTCTGGATATCTGCCAGCAGGTTGTCTATTTCCTTTCTGTTCGCCATTTGCTCAAACGCTCTAATCCGTCATTCTTCAGGATGTTTGGGACAAAAATACGTATTTTCTCGCCAATGAAAGGTGTCTTCGGGGGAAAATATCGCGCTTATTCTATGAAATCATCGGGCAGGTTCACCAAATACAGGTGGTGGGTCGCCCGTGTGAAGGCCGTGTAGAGCCATCGGTAGAAATCCTCGCCCAGGTATTCCTCGGTCATGTAGCCGATGTCGAGGAAGACGTTCATCCATTGTCCGCCTTGCGCCTTGTGGCACGTCACCGCGTAGGCGTATTTCACTTGGGCGGCGTTGTAAAACGGGTCGACTTTCATCTTACGCATCTTACCCGCCTTGGTCGGTATGTCGGCGTAATCTTCCAATACCGTGTAGAACAGCTTGTCGTTGAGCTCTTTCGGCAATGCGGGCGAGTCGGTGCGCAAGGTGTCTAACAGGATTTTCAGGTCGATCTCCGTGTCATAATCGGGGAAGCGGGCCGTGATGTCCGCGAAGCGAAACCCGTACAATTCCGTGACGTGACGCACGCGAAGCACTTGCAGGATCTCGCCATTCGCGATAAAGTCCGTCTCTTCCTGCTTGGTCGCCCAATAATAATTGTTCTTGGCCACCATCAGGCGGTCGCCCGCCGACAATTCTTCCTCGCGGTACAGGATGCGGTTGCGTATACCATTATTATATAGGTTCGCCCGTTTGTTCGATCGTGTTATCACCATCGTCTCCTCGATGCCGTCCCGGCTGTAGGCGGAGGAGAGTTCCTCTATCAGGTCCTCGCCGCTCACTTTCGTGAAGTCGGAGAAGCCGGCCAGCCGCAACTTAGGGAAGATCTCGACCCGCTGATTCCGCAATGCCTCCCGCAGGCGTGTGGCGTTATACAAGATGCCGGAGTCCTCGCTTTGCCGGACCACTTGCGTCAGCGTAATTTCCCGGACCCGCAAGTTGTATCCGCTGAATGTCGCCGCGTCCAGGGCTGGACTTTCCGTCCGCGACACGGGCGGTAGCTGGGCGACATCGCCCATGAGGATCAGCCGGCAACGCTCGCCGGAATAGACGTAGTGAATCAGGTCGTCCAGCAAACGTCCCGAGCCGAACACGAAAGAATCCAGCCCGTCGTTCGCGATCATGGAGGCCTCGTCGACGATGAAAAGCGTATCCTTGTGCAAGTTTTCCATCGGGACGAAGTTGGTAACCTCGTTCGAGAACGCCCGTTGCCGATAGATTTTCTTGTGGATCGTGTACGCCTTTTGTCCCGCGTAGCCGGAGAACACCTTGGCGGCCCTTCCGGTCGGGGCCAGTAAGAGGGTTTTCCATTGGTAGCTGCTCAGCGTTTTCACCAGCGCGCCTACCAACGATGTCTTGCCGGTACCGGCATATCCTTTGAGGAGAAGGAGGCTGTCCGGATCCTCGGAAAGGAGGAAATCGGAGAGCGATTGGAGGGCCAAAAGCTGGTCTTCCGTCGGTTTATAGGGGAAATTTTCCCCAATTTGCCTGCTTATATGACTATTTATCATTTTCTTCGCATAAATTTTCGCTCTAAAGATAGTGTATTAAATATTCTTTCTTAAATTTGCCGTACGAAATAAATTCAAAAAACAATACAAACCATGAAAGTTACATTGAAGATTTTATTGGCAGCCGCAGTAGTGGTGCTGTGTTACATGTGCTATCGCAGTGTTAGAACACCTATGGAGTATGATGATGAAAAGGAGGCTCGTGACAATGCGATTATCGCTCGCTTGGTAGAGATTCGTAAGGCGCAGATCGAGTACAAGAACGTGTACAAGACTCACGCCGGAAGTTTCGATGACCTGGAGAAGTTCTTGAATACGGACAAGTTGCCGTTCTTGATTAAGGAGGGTGAGTTGACCGATGAGCAGTTGGAGCAAGGTATGACGGAGCAAGAGGCCGTAAAGAAGGGCTTGATCAAGCGTGATACCGTGTGGGTATTGGCGAAGGATACGATCCTGGGCAAGGGGTATGATGTTTCGCAGATGCGTTACGTTCCGGGCGTTCCGGGCGAGAAGATCACGTTCCATATGGATACCGCTACGTTGCAATCCGGTTCGGGTTACGAGATCAAGGTGTTCGTTTGCGAGGTTCCGTTCGCCGACTATTTGCGTGACATGGACGCTCAGTTGACGTACAACAACATCGACAAGGCGCAGAAGCAAGGCAAATATCCGGGCTTGCGTGTCGGTTCGTTGGAAGAGATCAACAACAATGCGGGTAACTGGGAGTAATCGGCGGTTGTGTCGGTATGACTGTCCATGTTCCTGATACATTGACAATCGATTATTCGGAGAAGTATATTATGTCCATCCGGCTTCGGCCGGGTGGACTTTCTTTTTCCGGATACGCTCCGTCGGAAGCGGAGAGTTTCTTCTATCGCGAGGTGGAGTTCGATCGGGCGGTCCCGTTCCTCTCCTCGCTCCAGGAATTCTTCTTCGCCAACGAGTGTTTGTCGTGGGCGTACAAACGTGTTCATGTCGTGAGCGTATCCGCCGGATATACGATCGTGCCGCGGTCCTTTTTCCGGGAGGAGGAGAAAGGGCGGTTGCTGGATTTCAATTTCGCCGTACCGAGCCCGTTTTGCCGGAGCCAGTCGCTGGCGGGCGAGGAGGCGGAGCTGGTCTATCCGATGGATGAGGATGTGTATAAGTTTTGTTCCCGTTCGTTGTCGCGGCCTTTTTTCTCGCATTATTTGGTGCCGTTGCTGGATCTTTGGAAAAAACGAAGCCGCTCGGTGGCGGCACGGCAGATGTATGTCGTCGTGGAGAAAGGCCGGATGGACGTGGCTTGCTATGCGTCAGGCGGCGGGTTGTTGTTCGTGAATACGTTCCCGATCAGCCGTGCGGACGATCGGATGTATTATATATTATATGTATGGAAAGAGGTCGGTTTGGACCCTCGGGAGGATCAGTTGCTTTTGTCCGGCGAGCCGCGGTTGACGGCAGATCTGGGTGATAGCTTGCGGATGTACTTGCGGCACGTCCAGCCGATGGAGATTCCGTCGGAGGCTTATTTGTGGGGGACGGAAGTGGCGAAAGCCCCGTTGGATGTAATTTCATTATTCGTATGCGAATCATAAGTGGTATATATGGCCGTCGGCGTTTCGAGGTGCCCGCTTCTTTTAGCGCGCGCCCTACGACCGACTTCGCGAAAGAGAATCTGTTCAATGTCATCAACAATCTGATGGATTTCGAGGGAGCCGACGCGCTTGACTTGTTCGCGGGCACGGGCAGCATTTCGTTCGAGCTGCTCTCGCGAGGATGCCGTCGGGTGACCGCGGTGGAGAAGAACGCGGCGCACGCCTCCTTTATCGCGAAGGTGGCGAGGGAATTGAAGACGGATGCCCTCGATTTGGTGCGGGGAGACGTGTTCCGTTATCTCAAATCCGCTCCGAAGGAGGGTTTCGATATCATCTTCGCCGATCCGCCTTATAGCCTGCCCGAATTGCCGGAGGTGCCGACGCGGGTGCTCGAAGGCGGTTTGTTGCGGGTGGATGGCGTGTTTATCATGGAACATTCGAAGGCGAACGATTTCTCCGCCTTGCCGTATTTCCATCAGCACCGGGCGTATGGCTCCGTCAACTTTAGTATTTTCCGGAGAACATAGGTGCGTGGAGCATTTCACATAGGTGCATGGGCCAACGCACGTATGTGAAATGGGCTTGTCACGTATGTGCCTTATTCAGTAAATAGCGGATGGCGGCCTCGATAATCGTGTCGAGGCCTTTTTGCATGTCCTCGTCGGTCATGTCGACCGGGATGTCGGGGTCGATGCCGAACTCCGTGTGCCGCTGGTCCGCGTCCAGCATCGGGGAGGCGGAGAAACGCACGCTCCAGCCATTGGGCAGCTCCGAGGTGAACGGCAAGCCGCTCCCGCCGCCAGTGCGGTCGCCCATCGTGGTGACGTAGGGCAATACACGCATTTTCTGCACGAAATCGTTGGCGGCGCTATAGCATTGCCGGTTCGTCAGGACGACGACCGGGCGCAGCCAGCGGATCCGTTCGGAGGGAGCGAGGTAGAGCGGATAAGGCTCGGAAAAGTCGTCGTGTCCTGGCCCGGTCTTGTGCTGGATATAACCGACGAGGACCTCTTCCTCCGCGAAGCGGGAGGCGATGCGGTCCGCATTGGATAGCAAGCCGCCCCCGTTGTTCCGGATATCGAGGATGAGGCCCGTGCAATCCTTGAACTGGTAGAAGATATTATCCAACCCGCTCTCGCCGGCGCCGCTGGAGAAACTGCCGTAATAGATGTATCCGATTTGCCCGTCGCGGAGGGTCGTGTAGTAGAGTCCGCCCGCTATGGAATAATCCCGTCCGAGATAATTCTCTTGGATTTTCTCGTCGAAATTGTCCGGATAGTCCAGATACCAATCCCAGTAGCGGGAGAGGTTGAAGGTGGAGACCAAGTTGGTGTGGCCGTCTTTCAGTTCGTTCAGCATATCGCCCAGCGTATCGAACAGGGCGTATTGGCTCATCGTGTCGGTGAGCAAAGGCTCGTAGCGGTCGTACACCTCGTCCCAATCGATTTCCTTATAGGCGAAGAAGCAATAATTCTCGTCGAGGATTTTCCAGAGCGCCTCGAAATTCTCATGCGGAGAGGCGACGTACTCGTCCGCCTTCTCGCAGCCGCCGAGCAGTCCGCCCGCTATCATTACCAAAGTGAGCGCGATCGTGTGTCTGATTATTGGGAAAAGTTGATTCATATCTTTTCTAATAGTAGGCGCTTTTGAACGCCTGTTTGTTCTTTAGTCGCTTGCCGCCGAAGGCCACGAACTCCTTGACCCAGCCTATCAGGAAGGTGTTCGACAGGATGTGCGATCGGATCGCGTTCGCGTCCGTGCGATACGAGCTATGCAAGTAGCCGACGCGAATCGTGCTGTTGCCCACGGGGAAGTCGGCCGTGATGAGATGTTTTTGGGCGAACTTGTTGTGGAACGAGCCGCACCGCACGATGCCACTGGCGTTGCCCAAATCGAATATCTCGTAATACGATTGTCCATAATGAGGCGAGAACATCACGCCTACGAAAGGAAGCGTGAACTGGTAGCGCAGCGTGATGGGATAGCGCTTGACGCGCCATGTGTAGATCGCCATCGCGGAGAGGTTGAGGTCGATATCCGCTTTGGCGGCGGCGGGATTGTTGCCGTTGCGGGTGTTGTAGATGAAGCCCGCCATGGCGTGCGCCGAGCCTCCCGCCAATAATTTCAAGCCGGGATAGATTGCCGGGAAATGGTAGTGGTAGCCGAGCGTGTAATCAACAAACCCGGCCAGGTCGGTCGCCGTGCCGGAGGCGTTGCGCGTGGAGGCGATGTCGATGTTGATAATTTGTTGCCTCGATACGCGGTAATCGGCGAGGCGGGTCATCTTCATCCGCTCGTTGATCACCCGCAGGCCCGGCCCCGTGTATTTCCGTCCCTCCGCTCCGGGGGACAAATAGGTGTCCATCAAGTTGTAGCGGCCGATGCCGAACAAGGTCGCCTCGTTGACGGAGCGGGGGATTTCCTCGCCGCCCTCGGTGCGCGCGCTCGATGTGGCGAGCGCGAGGCCCAGCCACAAACCAATCAGGATGCCTTTCGTCGCGCCGCTTTTATTCATCGAACAACTTCATTTGACCCGTAATCTCGTCGAGGATGTCGGCCGTGCTTTGCTCGTCCGTCGGCTCGCTCTCCGGCTCCTCGTCCGTGGAGACGATGGGTGCGGCCTCTGCCTCGGGCGTGGCGAAGCGGGTCGGTTCTAACTCGTTGACGCTATCGACCTCGTACGTGGAGACGCGTTTCCCTTTTGCCTTGAATCCTTTCACGGCCACGAACTCCTCGGCGTCCAGCACGAGCGGCTCGCGGAAGGCGTCGTTGCCACCGAATACGATCTCCACACGGGGATACGCCTCGTCGGTGAGCAATATCAGGCGGCTTTTGGGATTGTCGCCCACGAAGTTCTGCTTGCGGGCGGTCGCCTCCAGTAGGAAGCGCTTCAGGTAATAATACTTTTGGTCGGCGTCGTACACCACGGCGGTCCACACCTTGCTGGGCTGGTATTTCTCCAGCGTCATCATATTCGCCTCGTAATGGTTGCTTAGGTCGAAATTCGTGGCGTAGAAATCGCCGTTGGGCATGATGGCTAATATTTGCTCCTCGCTCTGGAATTCGCCCAGTTCCTCCCCGCGCCCGTCGTAATTGAGGCGGAGCACGTCCCAATCGAACCAGACGCGCCGGCCTCCCAGGGTGGAGGATCCTTTCTGCTTGAGGCTCACCTTGTGGATTTCCGACTTGGTGAGCAGGTTCCCCTGCGAGCCCCGTCCCTTGATGGCGATGTCGCTGAAGCTCTTCTCGAAGACAAACAGCTTCTGGCGGGGTTTGGGCTTCAGGATCACCTTCACCGTCTCGGCCTCGCCGTTCGGGTTGGCGCTGAAATAGAGGATGCGCGATCCCTCCGTCCCTTTCGTCAGGTCGTATTCCTTATCGCGGTTGATGCTGGTGATGGCGAAGCGCTTGATGTAGTTGTAGCCATGCTTGCCATCGCGGTACACCACGTTGTAGATCGTGCGGTTGTCGTTGCGCTTGAACACGTTGACGTAGAGGATGTCCTTTCCAACGAACATCTTGTCGGCCACTTTCACCACCTTGTAAGTGCCATCGCGGTAGAAGATAATCACGTCGTCGATGTCCGAGCAGTTGCAGATAAACTCGTCTTTCTTCAGGCTCATGCCGATGAAGCCCTCCTGCCGGTTGATATACAGTTTCTCGTTGGCCTCGACTACCTTGGTCGCCTCTATCGTGTCGAAGTTGCGTATCTCCGTCCGGCGTGGATAGCTCGCTCCGTATCTCTCCTTGAGCGATTCGAACCATTGGATGGTGTGCTCCACGATGTGCGCCAGCCGGTCGTTGATCCGGTCGATTTGTTCGCGTGTCTGGGCGATGAACGCGTCGCTCTTGTCGGAGTTGAACTTGAGGATGCGCCCCATCTTGATCTCCATCAGGCGCAGGATATCGTCGCGTGTCACCTCGCGGATGAGCTTGGGCTTGAACGGCTCCAGGCGCCGGTCGATGTGCGCCACCGCCTCGTCCATATCGCCCGCGTTCTCGAATTCCCGGTCCTTATAGATGCGTTCCTCGATGAATATCTTTTCCAGCGAGGCGAAGAAGAGCGCCTCCTCTTGCTCCTGTTTCTGGATGAGCAATTCTTGTCGGAGCAGGTCCAGCGTGCGGTCCGTGGAGTGGCGCAACACGTCGCTCACCGTCAGGAAATGGGGTTTATCGTCCTTGATGACGCAGCAGTTGGGCGAGATGCTGATCTCGCAATCCGTGAACGCGTACAGGGCGTCGATCGTCTTGTCGGACGAGACGCCGGGCGCTAAGTGTACGAGGATCTCCACCTCCTTGGCGGTGTTGTCGTCCACTTTCTTGATCTTGATCTTTCCCTTCTCGTTCGCCCGCAGGATCGAGTCGATAAGGGTCGAGGTGGTCTTGCCATAAGGAATCTCCGAGATGACCAGCGTCTTGTTGTCGATTTTCCCGATCTTGGCGCGCACCTTCACCGAGCCGCCTCGCTCGCCATCGTTGTATTTGGAGACATCGATAGAGCCTCCCGTCTGGAAATCGGGATATAGCCGGAACTCCTCGCCACGCAGATAAGCGATGGAGGCGTCCAGCAACTCATTGAAGTTGTGCGGCAATATCTTCGAGGAGAGTCCCACCGCGATGCCCTCCACGCCTTGCGCCAGCAGCAAGGGAAATTTCACGGGCAGGGTGACCGGCTCGCGGTTGCGCCCGTCGTAAGAGAGCTGCCAAAGGGTCGTCTTGGGGTTGAACACCGTGTCGAGGGCGAACTTGGAAAGCCGGGCCTCGATGTAACGGGGAGCCGCCGCCCCGTCGCCGGTCAGGATATTTCCCCAGTTTCCTTGGGTCTCGATCAGTAGCTCTTTCTGCCCCAACTGCACCAGCGCGTCGCCGATGGAGGCGTCGCCGTGCGGGTGGAACTGCATCGTGTGCCCCACGATGTTGGCCACCTTGTTGAAGCGTCCGTCCTCCAGCCGGCGCATGGAATGCAGGATACGGCGCTGCACCGGCTTCAGCCCGTCGTTGATATGCGGCACGGCGCGTTCCAGGATCACGTACGAGGCATAGTCCAGGAACCAGTTCTGGTACATTCCCGACAGGTGGTACGTCACGCGGGCGTCCCCTTTGTCCGGCACCTTGTAATCGGAGTGCACGGTCGCGCCACCGTCTTGTTCCGCGGCGTCCTTATCCGTCTCTGTCGTCTCCTCGGTGTCCTCGTTTCCAGCCTCTTTATCCTCGATGTAATCGTCTTCTTTATCTTCCGGTCTCATAAAATCCAATGCGTTCTATAATGGCGTATCGCCTCCGATGGCAATCGGGGTGTAAATATACGAAGAACTCGCGTAATAATGGCAGGAAGAGGGCAAAATGATATGTGATGGTACATAAAGTTCTCTAATCTGATAATATCAATTTCTATTATTTAGCGAAGTACTCTGTCTTCAACCAATAGGCATAAATCGGGTCTTGGAACGAGATTTCACCTGCCTTATTATCCAATACATCATTTTTGATCAGGGCGGCCTTTGAACGGGATATCGAGGTTGTTGAAGAGATTTGATAGCGGTGCATCACTTCGGTCGAACTAATGGCTTTTTCTCCGGCAATAAGAGCTTTCAGGTAGTTCAGTTGCTGTGTAGTCAGCGTCTCTGTAATTGTTATAAATAGTAGACTTAACTGCTCTACCAATGCCGTGTGTGCCTCGCGAACGATCTCGACAGTACATACATCCTTCGTCCTGAGCCATGAAAGCTGTGCCAGCTGCTGTGCGTAGTATGGATGGTTATCTACGAGCTTCGCGATCAAATGGCTTGCTTCATCGCTGATGTTCTTGCCGGTATCCGCGAAACGATTCTTGAAAAAATCCACGAGACAAGGCGTCTCAATCTTATTGAGAAACATCAGATTGCCGAACTTGTAGAATGGTTTGGATGAGTCGGTAAACACTTCCATCATCATGTGGCGCTTGCTGCCATAGAGACAATAGGCCACATTCTGGTGCAGCTGCCAATGTGAACGCAACTTTTTCTGGAAATAGTCGGGATCGGTAAATTCCGCGATATTTTGGAACTCATCTACGCAAATCACGATTTTCAGGCCTTTCTTCTTGGCGATTTTTTCGGCAAGGTCGAGCACTTCATCGGGGTTGCGCTTTATTTCCTCCCAATCAAAGTCGATTGAAACCTCATTGGTGGGGTCTGTACCAATAGAAATCTTGGGAACAAGATGCGAGAAGAAACTCTTCGCGCTCTCGATTGCCTCTTCCCATTTTGTGGAAGTGGCGGCAATTACCTTTTGGGCGAGCAGCGAATAAAAATGTTCCTCGCTACGCACATTGAAAAGGTCGATATGGCAGATCCGGAGGTTGCTGTCCCGCGCCATCGCTAACTTCGCGGCTTTATTTACAAGCGAACTTTTGCCCCAGCGGCGAGGAGAGATAATAATCGTGTTGATTAACGACGTAAAGTTTTGAACCAAGTCGGCTGTTTCTTTCTCACGGTCGGTAAAATTCTTCTCGGTAGCGATCTTCCCAAATATAAACGGAGTTTCCATAACGTTCTATTTTTGATTTCTATCGCAAATGTAATACATAAAATGTAACTACATAAATTGTTGCTACAAAAAATGTATATGCGTTTTTTGTAACATTCCGTCGGTCCGTGGTATATTAGTTGCTGTCGTCACTAAGAACGTATGAATTGAGGTTTGATGAACTCGGCTATGATAGGGAGGTGTGTCAAAATCAAGTATTGGCACGCGGATAACGCGGAAGGCGCGGATTTATTTAATAAAAACAATCTGCGTTCATCCGCTCAATCCGTGTCATCCGCGTGCTTTTCCGCGATTTGACACATCCACATCCACTTAAATCGCGTAATACTGCTCCCAGCCTTCGCGGGGCGGCACGCGGAGCATCCGGTTCGCTTCCGGGTCGTTCGTGATCTCCTTCGTGTCGCGGTCGAAGACGAGCTTACGGTTCAGCCGCTGGCTCAATACGCCGAGGCAGAACACTTGGCTCAACGGGCCGGCCACGGAGAAGGGCGAGCGCGTCTGCTCCCGTCCCATGCAGGCGAGCAAGAAGTTCGCGTAATGGTTCGACGGGCTTTGCGGCACTTCCGGCAGGCGCGAGGCCATTTCCCTCGCTTTCTCGTCCGGAATGATGGAGAGCGTGCTGCCGTGCGATCCGCCCTTGAAGGTCAGCGTCTTCGTGTAGATTTCCTTGCCCGGGTTCAGCTTGGCGGGCTGTAGCTTGCCGCCGGCCACGGTCGGGATGTTCGGGTCGATCTCGGATACGCCATAGCCTTCCGGCACCGCCGGGATGTTGTCCAGACCGTCGTACCACGTGATGTCCACGGGAGGCATATCGCCACGGGCGGGGAACTTGAAGAGGATCGTGGACGACATCGGGAAGAAGAACGGGTTATGGTCTTTCAGATACAGCGGGTTCACTTCCGCGGGCAAGCCCAGGTCGAGGAACTCGTGCGCCGTGTCGAGGATGTGCGCTCCCCAATCGCCCAGCACGCCCATGCCGAAATCGTACCAGCAGCGCCATTGCCCCAAGTGGTAATCGTGGTTGTAGTCGTGGTAGCGCGCCACGCCGATCCACGTGTCCCAATCCATCGTCTCGGGCACCGGCTCGCCCATCGGCATGTGCTTGATGCGCGGGTTCCAGCCGTGCCAGCGCCGTACGTTGTTCATGTGGGCGGTGATGGCGGTGACGTCCTTGATGATGCCCGCTTCCTTCCACGCCTTGAACTGGAAATAGTTCGCCTCGGAGTGCCCTTGGTTGCCCATCTGGGTCACCACGCCGTACTTTTCCGCCGCCCGCGTCATCAGCTCCACTTCCTCGAAGGTGCGCGCCATGGGCTTTTCCACGTACACGTGCTTGCCGTGCGCCATCGCCTCGATCGTTATCGGGAAATGCGAGTGGTCGGGCACGCCCACCGTCACGGCGTCGATCTTCTCCGCCATCCGGTCGAACATCACGCGGAAATCCTGGAAGCGGGGCGCTTTCGGGAACATATTCATCACCTCCTGCGTATGCGGGGCGCCCATGTCCACGTCGCACAGGGCCACCACGTCGCACAGGCCTGTCTTGTATAATTCCTTCGCTATCTCGCCACCTCGCTGGCCGATGCCGATGAAGGCGACGCGCACCTTGTCGTTCGCGCTCACGCGGGGCGCCCCGGCGGGTCTCGCGTGGGCCGGTATCCAGAACGAGGGAATTGCCGACGCGGCCGAGAGGGCCAGCGCCCGTTTCAGGAACGAGCGGCGAGAGATTTCTTCTGTTTTCATGATAAGACTATTTTTTGAGTTTGACATCGCGATCGATTCGCGTCGTAAATATACGAAGATTTCCGTTCATCCTCCCCGCGGGGCGCCCATTTATTTCGAGGCGTGCTCCTATTTGGGGAATATCCGTTATATTCGCGGCTAAAAAAGACAGATGACACATTCGTATCTCGCCTCCAAGCCACGCTACGAGATCTTGGACGGCTTGCGCGGCGTGGCCGCTATCGTGGTGGTGCTTTTCCACATGTTTGAGTGTTATTCCCCCGGCCCGATGGAGCAGATTATCAACCACGGCTATCTCGCGGTGGATTTCTTCTTCGCCCTCTCCGGGTTCGTGGTCGCCTACGCTTACGACGACCGTTGGGACCGTATGGGCCTGTGGGATTTCTTCAAGCGGCGCGTCGTGCGGTTGCATCCCATGGCCGTTTTCGGCACCTTGTTGTGCGCGTGCTTCTTCTACCTGGGCGCCGGGCCGTCGTATCCGTTGGTCGAGGGCACGCCGTGGTACGTGTTGCTTCTCACGCTGCTTTGGTGTTGCACGCTGGTGCCCATGCCGCCCGCGCTCGATATCCGCGGGTGGGGCTGCACCAATCCCATCAACGACCCTACGTGGACCTTGCAGTTCGAATACCTCGCCAATATCCTTTACGCCTTGGTGTTCCGCCACCTCTCCCGGCTCGCGTTGGGCGTCTGCTGCGCCGTGGCCGCCTTCTTCACGCTCTCGCTGGCGCTGAATTGGGATTTCCTCGGGCTGCTCGCCTCGCGCCCGGCGATGGCTTATACCGTCGTCGGCGGCTGGATGCTCACGCCCTCGCAGGTCTACATCGGGCTCATCCGCCTGGCGTTCCCCTTCCTGTCCGGCATGTTGCTGGCGCGCTACGGGCGGTTCATCCGGTTGAGGGGCGGCTTCGGCTGGTGCGCGGCGCTTATCCTCGTCCTCACGGCGATGCCCCGCCTGGGCGGTACCGAGGCGATGTGGGTGAACGGGCTGTACGAGGCGCTGGTCATCATCGCGCTGTTCCCGCTCATCCTGAGTATCGGGGCCGGGAGCGAGGTTCGGGGCAAGCGCGCCCAAAGCGTCTGCAAGTTCCTCGGCTTCATCTCCTATCCGCTTTACATCACGCATTTCGCGTTCGTCTATATGCTCTGGACCTTCAAGGGCTATCACCCCGACGCGCCCACGGGCACCGTCGTCTTCCTGTGCGCCGGCCTGTTTGTCGTGGCCATCTGCGTCGCCTATGCCGCGTTGAGGCTCTACGATATGCCCGTGCGGGAGTATTTGAAGGAGCGTTGGTTGCGCAAGCCGCGAAAGGAGGCGTAGCGTCGCGCTCCGGCGACAACGGAGGCAGGTCTACTAACCCATAGCCGACCTGCCCCAAACTTCTAATGATTATTAATCTATTGCCCTCAATGTGAGAGTGAATGATGTATCTCTTCCTTTGTGACCGAGAGGTTCTGACGCTCGGTCCATTTATTTAATACGAGTGTGCTTATTTTCCGTGCGCTTTCCTCGTCGGGGAAAGCCATTACCGTATCGATGGCGGGAATGGTGGGCTGGTGGATCAGCACCTTCCCGTTTACTAATATCTGATAGCCCCAACCATTCCCGCAGGGGAAGACGAGCGACTCCGCCCGCTGTCCGGACGGTGATTTTGTCTCACCCCTCCGGCATGCGGATACACTTATAACCATAGATAGTATGGCCAGCGTCGCCACGCGAAGCGGGAATCCCATCCTCAACCGCTCAATATTCATCCTCGTCATATTCATACGGATGGAATTCCCAGATGTCATCGAAGCGCGTAGTGCCGCTCTTCCCGGATACCACGAACCCTTTCTTCCCGGAGGAGAAAGAGGCCGCCGCTGTACGGCCTGTTCCCTTGAAGCCCCGTACCTCTTCCCATAGGTCGGATGTGGGGTAGTATTTCCACGTGTCGGTATGTATGCTGCCACTCGCGCCACAGGTGAAGTAAGCCACGCCATCGATCACGAACGCCACGCCGAACTCGCGGACAATACTGGTATAATCGTCATCATAATCGTCGTCGGAGGAGTTGGAGATGTCTCGCAGTTGCGTCCATGTCGCCGTGGCGGGATCGAACTTCCAGAAATCGTCGACGTACTCGCCATTGTTCGCGCCTCCGCAAATATAAGCGATATCGTCTATCACGAACGCGGTCGCTCCTTCCCGTTTCGACCCTCCGATACTGAGCGTTTGCTCCCACTTGTCCGTGGCGGGATCGAAAGCGTAGAAATCTTTTAGGTAATTCCCGTCGTAGCCGCAACCGACGTAGGCTTTGCCACCCGTGCCGAAAGCGACCGCCCCGTATCTTGCCGAGCCGGGATAATCCGCTTTTTGCGTCCACGTGTTCGCCGTCGGGTCGAATTCCCAAAAGTCATTCAGGTAATTGATTCCGTCGTAGCCGGTTCCCAGATAACCCTTGTCATCCACCGCCGTCGCCACGGCCGAGTTGCGCGCTACGCCCGGGAAGTCCGCCTTCTGTGTCCATTGGTCCAAATCCATATCGTATTCCCAGCAATCGGACAATCGGTCTTTCCCGTCGTAACCACCTACTACATATCCCTTGTCGCCAATCGTGAAGAAAGCGGCGTCGCTTCGCGCCACACCGTCCATATCGGATCGGCGATACCATTTACCCATCAAATCGTCGTCGTCGTCGCTACATGCGGGCAGCACGATCGGGAGAAGCGCGACTATCGCCGCGAAAGTTGTCTTATGAATCATCGTTCTTTGCTTATGTATCGTTGTTTTTATCATCTCTTCGTTTCGTTTTTGGAAGCAAAAGAACAATCCTTTTCCGAGCGTGGCAAATAGAATCGGCAAATGGGCGCGTTTTGTCTGTGAGCGCATATGTTTTATGGGCGGAGCCTCCGAGACGGGACGGATATCCTTTCGGGAGCGCTTTCGTCCTCGCGAACGGCCCGTTCACAGAGCGAGAGGGCGCGCTCGCGGTTTTTATTTGCCGGATTTCCCTTCGGGCGCGTTCTTTGCCCCTGATTAACGGAAACGATATGGTAACGACAAAGATAATACGATCCCTTCGCTTAGCCGGATTGGGGCTGCTTGCCGGAGGCCTGTCCGCTTGTTATGACACGTATAATACGTATGGAAGCGACTTGGTGGAGCCCTCGTTCCGGAGCGTCCTCGTCGATTCTTGCACGGTGACGATGACATCGGTGTTGATCGACTCGGTGGAAACCTCCGGCAAGGAAATCGCCTTGGCGGGCCGGTATGAGCATCCCCTTTGGGGAAGCATCGCCGCCCGGAGTTTTATCGCTTACGAGCGCCCCAGCTATACCACCGACGCGGACGAGACGGTGCTTTTGGATTCGTTGGTGCTGTCCTTGCGATACGATACGAGATTCCTGGGTGATACGATGCGGGCGCAGACTTTTTCGATTCATCAGCTAACCGAGAAAATCGCCCTGAACGATAACGGATATTTATATAATAAGAGCGACGTGGCCTACGATCCCGAGGCATTGGCCACATATTCATTCATCCCGAAGCCCGCGAGCGGGGAACGGATGGATATCCGCTTATCCGACGCGTTGGGACAGGAGTTGCTGGAGCGTTTTCACGCACGGGACCGGGTGACGACCGACAACGACCGCTTCGCCGATTATTTCCGGGGCGTGGCGATCATTCCGGATGAGACGACCAGCGAGTCGTTGCTTTCGTTTGCCGTAAACGATTCCTCGTGCGCCTTGGTGTTGTATTATCATTTGTTCGACGAGCAATCCACCAAGCAAGAGCTTTGGTTCTTGCCCTATACGGAGACCCAGTTTAACCATGTCGAGCAAGACGCGAGTGGGACGGCGTTGGCGGACAAGGAAGGGACGGGAGAGGGGCTCCTTTCCGAGGAGATCGACGCTTGCGGTATCTTGTTTGGCGGATTAGGTTGGTATGTCAAGCTGGATTTCCCTTATTTGAATAACCTGATGGAACATGGCAAGCAGGTGGATATCGAGAGCGCCACGCTCCAACTTTATCCCGAGCCGGGCACCTACTCGGGTTTCAACGCGTTGCCGGATAGCGTCTACCTTTATTATTTAGACGGCTCAACGGTGAACCGCGACGTGGTGGCCAATTATTTGGGCTCGGAGGTGACACGGGGAACCTTGTCGTACGACGACACATACGCCGACAACACGTATTACTCGTTCGACGTGACAGAGTTCCTGCGCGAGGAACTGGGTGCGTTTGGCATGTATAAGCATAGCCTTCAGTTGGCATTTAACAGCGACGATTATACGGGCACTTGCCGCAACCTGACATTTTGCGACCAGCGAGGCACCTGCCCGATTGTTCTACAAATCATTTATACGATCTATGAGAGTTATTAGAGGATATATTTTCGCTTTTGTTTTTGTTTTTATGATCGCGGAGGGCCTTTTCGCCCAGCATACGATGACTTCCTCTCCCTATTCGATGTTCGGCTTGGGTGAGATGGCGTCCGGCCTGTATGGCCAGAATGTCTCGATGGCGGGCGTCTCGATCGGGATGCGAGATGGGAAGTTGATCAACGGGGAGAATCCTGCGGGATTGACCGCTATGGACACCTGCAGTCTGTTGGCGGAGGCCTCCGCTTTCATCAAGAGCGAGCGTTACCATTCGCGGGGTGACGGCACCGATGCCTTTACGGGCAATTTCTCCGCGTTCTCGTTGGGCGGGCGGCTCATGCGGCGGTGGTACGCGGCGGTGGGTTTGATCCCTTATAGTTTCGTAGGGTATTACTTTCGGACTACGGAGGATTTGGAAGGCGCTCCCGGTTCGTATGTGAGTAGCGCGTTCGAGGGCTCGGGAGGCTTGTCTAAGGCGTATCTATCGCAGGGCTTCGCACTGACGAGATATCTCTCGGTGGGTGTCAATCTCAATTATATCTTTGGGAATATGACGCAAGGCGAATCCCAAAGTTCGATGGCGATGGCTCGTAAGATATCCGGTAGCGCTTTTCACGCGGATTTCGGTGTGCAATACCATCGTCCTATCGGGCGTGAGACCTACTTGACGCTGGGTGCCGTGTATGGCTATAAGCAACGGATTACCTTGCGGAGCGAGGTGGCGGTGGCGGGCAGCGACGCGGAGGCGACCTACGAGAAACGGACCGAGCGGCAATATCTTCCCCCTTATTTGGGTGTCGGGGCGGTATTGACACGGAAGAAATGGACATATGCGCTGGATTACCGCTTCCGGCAATATAGTGTGATAAATTCTGACGAGAGCCGGGCGACCTTCCGCGACGCGCATGAGTCGCGTTTAGGGGTATGCTTCGCCCCGGGAGGTTTCGGTTCGGATAGTTATTGGAAGCGAATGGCTTATAAAATGGGAGTCTCTGTCGCCATGCCTTATTACTTGCGTTGGAAAGGCGGGTCGGGTTTTGCCTATCGGGTGAGCGCCGGGCTGGATTTGCCGTTGTTGGAGGGCCGTTTGAACGCCGCTTTCTTTTACGATTATCTTCGTCTGTCGAGCGACGCGATGGAACGAAGCCTGTTGGGATTTACACTTGCCTTTACGCTTAGCGAGCGCCTTTACCGGGTGAAGTTGTGATAGACCTTTCGAATGAAACAAAATGTTCCATCGGTGAAACATTTTGTTTCATGCCGATGGAACGCGTAACCCTTTCGAGTGCCCGGAAATGACCTTATTCTTGCAATGTCAGTTTCCTCATCAGCGAGGGTAGATAAGAATCGCTGATGGGTAACAACGCGTCGCCGATGCGTACGCGTTTATGCTCGATGTAGTTGATGTGGGCGAGCGAGACGATGTACGAGCGATGGATGCGGCAGAACCGTTCCTTGTCGAGGCATTCCTCGAAACGGCGTAGGCTCACTTGCGTGAGAAGCGTCTTATCGCTCGCCCGGTGTATTTTCACGTAATCGCCGTAGCCTTCTAAATAAAGGATCTCCTCGCGTCGCAAACGGATGATCTTGCTTCCTTCCCGCACGAAGATGAGTCGCTCCGCCTGTTCCTTGTCCAATGCCTGATAAACCTCGGCCAGTGTCTGGTCCAGCCGCTTGAAATACCCTATCAACGCATCGAGCGTCGCGGTGTCGTTGTCGAAAGTGATACGATTTAGCATAGTGTTTTTACTCTTAATGTTATACCGCGAATTAACCGGATTTTTCGGTGAATGAAAGTTAAGTGCCGGTCAGAGGGATAAACAGGCTGGTGAATCGCCATGCCCGCGGGGTGAAGGGCAGCCGAGACCGGGCTATGGCTCTTCCTCGAGCGTCCCTGACATCCACGATTTGAAAGAAGGTGCCTTATTCTTGCTGACGATGATTCGTTCGGGCGCGGGCACGACGAGGTTTACGGAATAGCGGTTGCCAAACCAAAGATCGACATCCTTGATCGCGCTGCGGGCGATGATAAACTGGCGGTTGGCGCGAAAGAAGAGCCGTTTGTCCAAGCATTCGCCCAAGGCATCGAGCGTGCGATCCACGGGATGGCACTTCCCGTCGGCGGTATAGGCGCTTACCCGCTCGTTGGCGGTATAGAAAAAGAGGATTTCTTCCACCGGTAGCGGATAGAATTTATCTGGCAGCATGATGAGCAGGTTCTTGACCGTGTGATGGCTCTGGAACATATCGTTGGTTCGGCGGATGTGCGCTTGCCGTTCCTCGGTGTCGAACCGGCGCGCTTTATGCAACGCCCGCTCCAACGAGGACAGCGTGACGGGCTTTAGAAGATAGTCGATACCGCACACCTCGAACGCTTGGAGAGCGTACGCATCGTAGGCGGTGGTAAATATCACCGGCGCGCCGATCTCCACGCGTTCGAATATCTTGAATGCCGAGCCATCCGCCAAGTGAATATCCATGAAGATAATGTCCGGATGTGGCGAGTGGCGGAAATATTCCACGCTTTCCTCGATGCTCTCCAGCTCGGCGACCACCTCGACGGGTGTTACCGTGTTCCGCGCCAAAAGCGCTTTCAGGCTGTTGACAGCGGTTGTCTCGTCTTCTATGATTACGGCTCTCATACGCGATTCGGATGATTAATTAGCGGGAGCGCCACTTTGTAATAG
>DXEN01000067.1 GCA_019114945.1 Candidatus Parabacteroides intestinigallinarum
CTTTTTATTTATGATTTATGATTTATGATTTACGAATTATGAATTACGAATCACGGACGCCTCCGCGCCCTTCCTCTCGCTACACCTGCGGGCGGTCGCGGCTACACCTGCGTGTAGTTACAGCCACACCTGCGTGTAGTTACAGCTACACCTGCGTGTGGCTCGCGCTACACCTGCGTGTAGTTACAGCTACACCTGCGTGTAGCCGCGACTGCACCAGCGTGTAAGCGCGACTACACCGGCGTGTAATCTCAGTCGCCCCCGCAGGCGGGTTTCAGATGGTCGTCGAAGTAGCGCGTGATGACCTCGTGGAGGTGCGGACGGTCCTTGCCGACGACGTTGTGCTCGTGGCGGGGATAGACCATATAGTCCGGATACGTGTCCGCGTCGACGCAGGCCTTCAGGAAGCCGAGGCTGTGCTGCCAGACCACCACGGGGTCGATGTCGCCGTGGATGAGGAGCAGCCGCCCCCGCAGGTTCTTCGCCTTCAGCTTCAAATTAGAGCCTTTGTAGCCCTCGGGGTTCTCCTTCGGATGGTCCATATAGCGCTCGCCGTACATAATCTCGTACATGCTCCAGTCGATGACCGGCCCGCCGGCCACGCCCACCTTGAAGAGGTCGGGATAGGAGCACATCAGGTTGGTCGTCATGAAGCCGCCGTAGCTCCAGCCGTGCACGCCGACGCGGTCGGGATCCACGTAGGGTTTCGTCTTCAGGAACTCCACGCCTTTCACCTGGTCCGCCATCTCGTTCACGCCCAGGTTGCGGTGAATCACGCTCTCGAAAGCGTGCCCCCGGTTGGCCGAGCCGCGGCTATCCACCGTGAAGACCACGTATCCCCGGCGGGCCATGTAGATGTCCCAGCCGCTCACGCCGCCCATCCACGCGCCGGTCACCAGCTGGGCGTGCGGCCCGCCATAGACGTAAACGATGGTCGGGTAGCGCCTCGTGCTATCCATATGTAAAGGCTTTACCAGGAAATAGTTCAGCCTCGTCACGCCGTCGGCCGCCGTGATTTGCCCCCGCTCCACCTCGGGCATGTCGTAATCCCGGTAAGGATTCTCCGCCGCGAGGAGCGTCTCCACGACCTTATTCTTCTTCGTATCCGTGATTACGACCTTGCGGGGAATCTCCCACGACGAATAGCTGTCGATGACGTACCGCCCCGAGGGAGAGACTTGCGCCCGGTGCACGCCGTTGACCATGAGGGCCTCGTGGTTCAGGCAGGTCGCCTCGCCCGTCTTCAGCCGCAGCTTCCAGTTCGTGACGCAAAGCGGCGTGCCGTAGCTGAAGGAGCTGAGCGGGTGCGGCTTCGTGGCGGTGAAGAACAGGTGCTCGCCCTTCGCGTCGAAGCCATCCACCGATAGGACGACCCATTCGCCCCGGGTCAGCTGCTTTAATAGCTCGCCTTTCGTGTTGTATAAATAAAGGTGATTGTAGCCGTCCCGCTCGCTTTGCCAGATGAACCGGTCGGGCTGGTTGGGGACGAACAGGGGCGGGTTCTGCGGCTCCACGTAACGCTCGTCCGTCTCCGTGAAGAGCAAGGCCAGCCGCTTGCCGGTCTCGGCGGAGTAGGCCACGAGGTTCATCGTGTCCTGCCCGCGGTTGAGCTCGGCGACGTAGAGCGTCCGCTCGTCGGGGCTCCAGGCGATGTTGGTCAGATACTTCTCCTTGGGCGTGCCGGTCTTGAGCCAGACGGTCCGCTTCGACCGAAGGTTGTAGACGCCCACCGTCACGTGGTGGCTCCTCATGCCCGCCATCGGGTACTTGTGCGGCTCGGCCGTCGCCACCCGCTTGTCGATGTTCACGAACGGGTAGTCCGTCACCATGCTCTCGTCCATCCGGTAGAACGCCAGGGCCGAGCCCTTGGGCGACCAGAAGAGGCCCTTGCGGATGCCGAACTCGTTCTGGTGTACCGACTTGCCGCAGACGATGCCCTCGGCCGTCTCGCTCGTAACGATATCCACCGCGCCATCGGGGGCGAGGATACGCACGTTGTTCCCCTCCGTGAAGGCGAGCGCGTGGTTCGCCGGGCAGAAGTCCCAGTTGGCGCCCTCCTTCGGCAGCGCGTAATCCGCCACCACCTCGTGCGTCTCTATATTATAATGTATACGGTGCCCTTTCGAGGTGAAGGCCAAGACCATCTCCCCCTCGTACGGCACCGAGAAGCGCGGCAAGCGGGCGACCGTATCCCGGCCCGCTGCCCGCAACGCCTCGTTCAACGCCGAGCGCGAGACCCGTATCTCCGGATAACGACCCGGCCGGGCGCCGCGGAGCGTCTCCCGCCCCTCCGCGTCCAGATACATGTCATCGCCCACCCACAAGAGCGGCCGGTCCTCCGGGACGAACTTCTTCTGGTTCTTCCCTCCCGGGATCAACTCCTGCAAGGTCAGTTCTTTCTCTTGAGCGGACATCGGCATCGTAACCACAAAAGCGCATACCACGGCGAACGCCCACCGCTTAATCCTCGTAATCTCCATAATTCCCTCTGTATTTAGGTTTCTTGAACGGGCGCTTGCCACCGCCGTCTCCCCGCCGGTTGTCGCCGGAGCCTTTCCGGCCGCCGAAGCCTCGCCGGTCGTCGCCATCGCGGTAGCGCATCTTCGCCGGGCGGTCGCCCCACGAGCGATTCTCCGACTTACGCGGCGGACGCCCCTGGAAACGCTCCTCATCGTCCTCGCCCCGGGGCACGGCGAAACGCCTCGTGGAACGCTCCTGACGGTTGTCGCCCGAACGCTCGAAGCCTCTCGATCTCGCGGCACCCTCCGGACGCTCGCCACCGCGCTCGCTCAGCGCCTTCTTATAATCCTTGTTCGTCCCCTCGAACATCTCGTAGCAACGATACTCGCACTCCAGCGAGCCGTTCATCAGCTTAATCCGCTCGCACGGATGCAGCCCGATCTTATCGAAGAACTCCTCCTTGTAGCTGATAATCCACGCCTTATACCCCGTGAAGACATGCTTCAGGCGCTCGCCGATCATCGAGTAGAGGTTCAGCAAATCCCGGGAAGAGAGGCGCTCGCCATACGGCGGATTCGTCACCAGGATGCCCGGCTTGGGCGCCTCCGTATACTGCTGGAAAGGCTTTACGCTCAGGTCGATATACTTCACCAAGCCCGCGCCACGGACATTCTCCAGGGCGACGTCGATAGCCGCCTGCGAGATATCCGAGCCGTAGCATTTGAAGTCGAACGTCCGCTCGCCGCTATCATCGTTATAAATACGATCGAACAGCTCCTCGTCGTAGTCGATCCACTTCTGGAAAGCGAACTCCTTGCGATAGATACCCGGCGCGATGTTGAGGGCGATCATCGCCGCCTCGATCAGCAACGTGCCCGAGCCGCACATCGGATCGACGAAGTTCGACTCCCCTTTCCAGCCCGTCTTCAGGATCATGCCGGCGGCCAGCACCTCGTTCAGGGGCGCCTCCGTCTGGCCCACCCGGTAGCCGCGCTTATGCAACGACTCGCCCGAGCTATCGATAGACAACGTACAATCGTTGTGCGAGATATGGATATTAATGTATAAATCCGGATTATTGACGCGCACGGAAGGGCGCTTCTGCATCTTCTCCATGAAATAATCGACGATCGCGTCCTTCGTGCGATAAGCGACGAACTTCGAGTGATTGAAATCCTCGGAATAGATTACCGAATCGATCGCGAACGTCTTATCCAACGACAAATACTTCTCCCATTCCACCTTCTTCACCTCCTTGTAGACCGTATCGGCGTCTTTCGCCTTGAAATGATAGATCGGCTTCAATATACGAAGGGCGGTGCGGCAATAGAAATTCGCCTTATACAGCAGCTCCTTGTCGCCCGTGAAGGAAACCATGCGCCGACCGATCTGCAAGTCGTTGGCGCCTAAGGACAGTAACTCTCCGGCCAAGATCTCTTCCAACCCGTACAGGGTCTTGGCCACCATTTCAAATGTTTCGCTCATTGTGTGTTGATAGTTGAATATTTGTCATTATTTTATCTTTGCCATTTCACTCCGTTCGATGGAACGTTGGGTAACCACGACTCCCGCGGGCACGTCCTCGGCAATCCAGACATTGCCACAGATCGTCGCCCCCTCGCCTATATGAATCTTACCGATTAACGTGGAATTCGAATAAACGGTCACATAATCGCCCACGATGGGATGGCGTGCCACGCCCCGGATGGCGTTGCCATTCTCGTCGGGCGGCAACTTCTCGCCCGCCAAGCTGACCCCCTGGAACAGACGGACGTGATGACCGATCACGCTGGTCTCGCCAATCACCGTACCCGTCCCGTGGTCGATCGAGAAATGATGCCCTATCTCGGCACCGGGATGGATATCGATGCCCGTCTCCGAATGCGCCATCTCCGTAATCATGCGGGGAATATACGGAACCCCTAACACGTACAGCTCATGAGCGATCCGGTAATTACCGATCGCCCGTAAACCGGGATAACAGAAAATCACCTCGCCGGGATCGCGGGCGGCGGGGTCGCCATTGAAAGTCGCCTCGGCATCCGTGGCCAATAACGCCCGGATACGGGGCAACGCCGCGATAAACGTCTCGGAGATTCGTTCCGCCTCGGCGGAAATCCGTTCCTCCGGGCACGTCGCGCACGAGCTGTCTGCGAAGCAAAGCCCGGCGTAAATCTGCCGCGACAACAGGGCGTGCAACGTCTCCACGTTCACTCCCGTATGAAAACGAATGGTTTGCTTGGAAATGCGTGCGTTCCCATAATAGCCCGGGAAAAGAATCGCCCGGCACAGGTCGACAATTTTCCGCAATATCTCATTCGAGGGTAGCGCCTCCTCGTCTCTATACGCATGAAACAATTGTTTGTACGATGCCTCGTCCGATAGCTTCTCCACCGTATCGCCCAATACGCTACTGTGCCTCTGTATATCCATTACTTGACGGAATGTGCTTTAACAAGCGCAAAAATAGTATTTTATTTGAAAACGCATGGAAACTACCCGCTAAAAAAGTGATTTTATAATTCATCAATTCATTGTATCTTTACGCACTCTTTTCATGAGGTATAAATAAAAATGACATCAAACTATTTACAACGTATGAATCGGACGCGAATGAAATGGATACAACTCTTGGGGGCGCTGCTCCTGTTTATAGCGGGGCTTCCGGCGACAGCGCAAGACAGCCAGCACGCCTTCGACGAGGTAATGAAGAAAGTGGACGACCTCCTGTGGTACGAGAAGGTAGGCGATATCGCCTATATCGACAAGGTGTATCTTTGCGGCCCCGCCCGCTGGAAAGAGCCGAATCCCACCGGCATGAGCGCGGGGAACGAGTTGAAGTTCTGGACCTACATCTTTATCCCCAAGAGCGTGGACCCCAACAAGAAATACCCGCTGATGGTGCTCCCGCATAGTGGCGTGCATGCCGATTTCAACACCTATTACGCCCATATCGTACGGGAATTGATCGCGCAGGAATACATCGTCGTATCCGCGGAATACCGGGGAAGCACCGGCTATGGGAAAAGCGTCTACGACAATATCGACTATGGCGGATTGGAGAACGAGGATGTCTACGTCAGCCGGAATTACATGGTGGAGAACTTCGACATCGTGGATGCCTCGCGCGTCGGTATCATGGGATGGAGCCACGGCGGGATGATTACCTTGATGAACCTCTTTACCTATCCGGGCAAGTACGCGTGCGGATTCGCCGGCGTGCCGGTGAGCGATGTCATCATGCGCATGGGCTATTCCACCGACGATTATCGCGACATCTTCTCCGCCCCCAATCATATAGGCAAGACCCCGCGGGAGGACATGGCGGAGTACAAGCGTCGCTCGCCGGTCTGGAACGCGGAGAAGCTACAAGACCCGCTCCTTATCCACACCAACACGAGCGATGATGACGTGAACGTGGTGGAGGTGGAGCACCTCATCCGGGCACTAAAGGCGGAAGGGAAAAAGTTCGAGTACAAGATATTTGACCGTGCGCCCGGCGGACATAGCTTCGATCGTGTCGACACCCGGAAGGCTTCCGAGATACGATTCGACATTTACACCTTCATGGGGCGCTATTTGAAGCCGAACAAGCCGTTCAAGTCGGTCGACGAGGTTCGCGAAGCCGCTTACAAATTCAAGTAACGGAAGAAGAAAGATATACATAATATATATAGTAACAAGATGAAACGATTAGTAACCTATGTATTTTGGATCTGCACCGGGCTGTCTACCGCCATGGCGCAAGAACACGCGGATCCGGGCGTCCCATTGGACCCGGAGAGCTGTACCAGTATCATGGTGGGAAAGAAAGCCTCGGCGGATGGCTCCGTGATGACCAGCCACACCTGCGATGGTAATTACCGCACGTGGATGGACATCGTTCCTTCCGCCACGTACGATCACGATACGACGACAACAATCTATTCCGGACGGATGCATACCGAATACGCCGAGGGGACACGGGGCATGGAGGCGAAAGGCTCGATTCCCGAGGCCCGCTCCACGTTCCAGTTCCTGAACACCGCTTATCCTTGCCTAAACGAGAAACAATTGGGCATGGGCGAAACCACCATCACCGGCCGGAAGGAATTGGTGAATAAAGAGGGCATGTTCCGTATCGAGGAGTTGCAACGAATCGCCTTGCAACGTTGCGTGACCGCCCGCGAGGCGATTCGCTTGATGGGCGAATTGATCGAGCGATATGGTTATGGCGATTGGGGCGAGTGCCTCACGATCGCCGACCCGAAAGAGGTATGGCACTTCGAGGTGTTTGGAGAGGGACCAGACCGCATCGGTGGCGTATGGGCGGCTATTCGCATCCCCGACGACCATGTGGGCGTATCGGCGAACATCCCGCGTATCTCGCACGTCGACTTGAAAGATACGGCGAACTGCATGGCCTCGGCCAACGTATTCGAGGTAGCGAAACGCATGGGCTACTGGGACGGAAAGAAGCCGTTCCGCTTCTGGGAAGCTTATAGCGGTCGTCCCAAAGCGTTCAATATCCGCGAGTTTTTCATCCTGAGCAAACTGGCACCATCGCTCCATCTGTCGTATGACGCCGACGAGCTACCGCTAAGCGTAAAACCCGAGAAACCGATTGCCGCCACCGACGTGATGGCTTTACTCGCCGAGACTTACGAGGGGACGGAGTTCGACATGACGAAGAACCTGAAAATCCCTGTCAAGACGAAAAACGGGAAAGTGGATTCGATAATCAGTCCGGTCGCCAATCCGTGGATGACGAGAGATATGGTAAACATGCTGAACGCCTTACAACCCGGAGCCGTAACGTGGCAACGTTTAGTAGCCGTGCCGCAATGTTCTTATTCCACGGTCATCCAGCTGCGCGATTGGTTACCCGATGCCGTGGGAGGCATCGTTTGGATGGCATACGACAACCCCGGACAAAGCCCGCGTATCCCCATCTTCTGTGGGACAAAGGATCTGCCCGCTTGTTTCAAGATCTGCGGGCAACATCGCTATCGCGAGGACGCGGCGGTATGGGCTTTCCGACGTGCCAACAAACTCGCCACCGTGCAATGGGGTAAGACAAAAGAGCGCATAAAAGCCGCCTCCACTCATTTCATGGAGAAAGGACAGATCGAGATGCCTTTCGTAGAGAACCGTTATAAGGTGATTCTCGCCAAAGAGGGAGAAGACGCGGCTAATGACTTCCTGACCGGCTATACCGCTGATTTCGCCGGAGCGGCCATGCTCCGCTGGAAAGAGATGGGCGATAGCTTCTGGACCCAATTCGAGAGAGGATTCTAACTTAGAGTTACGAATTACGAGTTACAAATTACGAATTATGATTTATGATTTATAATTTATGATTCATAGTTAACTCGCAATTCGTAACTCGTAATTCATAACTCGTAATTCATAATTCATAAATCATAAATATATGAAATCTCTTATTTTATCTTGCGCCTTGGTATTCGGATCCGCGATGACATTCGCCCAAGGCTATCAGTTTACGGAAGAAGTTCGAGTACCGACCACTCCGGTGAAAAATCAAGCATCTACGGGCACATGTTGGTGTTTTGCCACTACCTCGTTTATGGAATCGGAATTACTCCGGATGGGAAAAGGGACTTACGACCTTTCCGAAATGTTCATCGTCCGCCAAAAGTATATGAACCAGCTACAGGATAATTACCTGCGCCGGGGACGGGGAAACATCGGGCAAGGCAGCCTCTCGCATACCTTCATGAACGCGTTCCGGCAGGTAGGCATCGTGCCGGAAGAGGTCTATTCGGGTATCAATTACGACTCCAAGACACACAACCATGTCGAGTTGGCTAAATATATGAAAGCGATCGCCACGACCGCCATCGACATGAAAAAGCGCAGCCCGGAATACTTCGAATTGATCAATAGCTTATTTGACATCTATATGGGACAATTGCCGGAGAAATTCACTTACCAAGGCAAGGAATATACCCCGAAAAGTTTCGCCGAGTCGTTAGGGCTGAACATGGATGATTATATCGAACTAACCAGTTTCACGCATCATCCCTATTACGAGGCGTTCGAGCTGGAGGTGCCGGACAACTGGGAGCACGCCCGGATGTACAATCTTCCGCTGGATGAATTGATCGCCGTTACCGATCATGCCTTGCGTAATGGCTATACGGTTTGCTGGGATGGCGACGTGAGCGAGAAAGGCTTCTCTTTCAAGAACGGCGTAGCGATCAATCCGGAAGTGAAAAAGATAGAGGATTATTCGACCACCGACCGCGCCCGTTTCGAGAAGATGGACGAGGGCGAGCGTCTGGAAGAGGTCTACAAATTCGAGAAACCTTTCCCCGAGGTACAAGTAACCCCGGAAATCCGCCAAGAGGGATTCGAGGCATTCGTCACGACCGACGACCATTTGATGCACCTCACCGGCATCGCCAAAGACCAGAACGGCACGAAATATTACATCACGAAAAACTCATGGGGCACCGAACGTAACACCTTCGGCGGTTACCTGAACATGTCCGAGAGTTTCGTACGTGCCAAGACTATTTATATTATGGTACATAAAGACGCGATCCCTAAAGAGATACGCGCCAAGCTGGAATTATAAACGAGAAAAGGTTGTCAAATCGAGGAAAAGCACGCGGATGACGCGAATCCGCCCCCTTTGTGTCATCTGCGTGCCTATACCTGATTTTGACACACACCCTCGGAAAAATATCGGAACATGGAATACAATGCCCATACATTATCAAACGGGCTTCGGCTCGTCCATCTGCCAGCCGACTCGCCAGTGGCTTATTGCGGCTTTGCCATAAACGCCGGAACCCGCGACGAGCAAGCGGAGGAGTTCGGCTTGGCGCATTTCGTAGAGCACATGCTCTTCAAAGGTACCCGGAAACGCAAATCCTGGCACATCCTGAACCGCATGGAGAATGTAGGAGGCGAGCTCAACGCCTATACGACCAAGGAAGAGACCTTTGTCTACACCGTATTCTTAGAAGAACATTTCGGACGGGCGTTCGAGTTATTGACCGATCTGGTGTTCCACTCCCAGTTTCCAAAGCAAGAGATCGAAAAAGAGGTAGATGTCATCTTGGACGAAATCAATTCCTACAAGGACAGTCCCTCGGAACTGATCTTCGATGAGTTCGAGAACATACTTTTCCAAGGGCATGCCTTAGGGCACAACATCCTGGGCAACGAAGAATCACTCCTACGCTTCGACACCGATCGAGGGCGCTCGTTCATGCGCCGATTCTATACCCCGGACAACATGGTCTTCTTCTCCATGGGACGGACCTCCTTCCGACGAATCATCCGGATGGCCGAGACGGCGCTAAGCGATATCACCTTCCCTATGGCCGAACAACACCGGCAAGCCCCGCGACCGATCGAGGCAAGCATTCGAGAGGTACAGAAAGAGACGCACCAAGTACATGTACTGATAGGCGGACGTGCCTATAGCATGCACGACGACCGGCGTATTCCTCTTTTCCTACTCAATAACATCTTAGGAGGACCGGGGATGAACAATCGCCTCAACGTATCGCTTCGTGAACGGAATGGACTGGTATATAACGTAGAATCCAACATCACCTCCTATACCGACACGGGGCTGGCAAGTATTTACTTTGGTACGGACCCCAAAAACCGCGAGAAAGCGACACGTTTAGTATACAAGGAATTGACCCGACTCCGGGAGAACAAGCTGACCGCCACGCAACTTTCTACCGCGAAAAAACAATTGATCGGACAATTGGGCGTATCGAGCGACAACCGGGAAGGCCTTTTCCTCGGGTTAGGGAAAAGCTATCTGCACTACAACCGCTACGATACCCTTCCGGAGGTGTTCGCCCAAATCGAACGGCTGACAGCGGACGAGATCTTGGAAGTCGCCAACGAAATATATGCCCCGGAGCACTTATCATGCCTCATCTATACATGATTACCGTCCACGTCGCACAAATCATACCGTAAGTCATGGATATTTCCCGATTTTTCTTATTTTCGCGATAGCTTATTTGAGCCATAAAACGAAGCAATCAATATGGAAAACGAACATATACACGCTATTTTAGAGCAAGAGGCGGAAGCGGTACGAAACATCCCCGTCACGTCGGCTTATGACGAAGCCATCTCACTAATCGCGCACCACGTGCACGAGGCAGGCGGTACATTAATTACGAGCGGTATGGGGAAAGCGGGACAGATCGCCATGAATATCGCCACGACCTTCAGCTCGACGGGTACGCCCGCCTTCTTCCTGCATCCCAGCGAGGCACAGCACGGCGACTTAGGCATCGTACGTCCGAACGATATCATGCTGTTGATATCCAACTCCGGGAAGACACGTGAATTGGTGGAACTGGTTAATTTGACACGAGGGTTGGTACCCGCGATGAAGTTCATCGTTATCACGGGAAACCCGGAGAGTCCCTTAGCGGCCGAGGCGGATGTTTGCCTACCCACAGGAGCACCCAAGGAAGTATGCCCCTTAGGGTTAACACCAACCACATCGACGACCGTCATGACCGTGATCGGCGATATATTGGTGGTAGGCACCATGAAACGAATCCATTTCACCAACAAGGATTACGCGAAACGCCACCACGGCGGATACTTAGGCTCCAAAAGCCGCGAGCAAAGCAAAAACGAATAACATATAAGATACCATGAGAAAAATCTTTGGCATAGGGGAAACCATCCTTGATATTATTTTCCAGAACAACCAGCCCTATAAGGCCGTCCCGGGCGGCTCCGTGTTCAACGGACTCATCACCTTGGGACGCATGGGGCTTCCCGTCACTTTTATCAGCGAATTAGGCAACGACCGGGTGGGCGACATCATCCGCGATTTCATGCAAGACAGCCACCTTACGACCGAATTCGTGGATTGCTTTCCCAACGGGAAAAGCCCTCTATCGCTCGCTTTCTTAGACGACGATAAGAATGCGCACTATATCTTTTACAAAGATTATCCGGCGCAACGGTTAGAGGTGCCACTACCCGCGATCGAGCCAGACGACATTTTCATCTTCGGTTCCTATTACTCCTTGAATCCCGCCTTACGCCCCCGCATGGTAGAATTCATGCAATATGCTCGCGAGCGAAAGGCGATTCTTTACTACGATCCGAACTTTCGCAAAGCACATGCGCACGAGGCGATCTTATTAAAACCTACCGTATTGGAAAACCTGGAGTTCGCCGATATCGTACGGGGGTCGGACGAGGATTTCCAGAATTTATTTGGCAAGACCGACACGCGGGAAGTATACCAAGATCACGTAAAACTCTATTGCGACCGCCTGCTGTCGACACGGGGAGCCAATGGCGTGGACCTATGCACACGCCAATTCACGTGCCATTTCGACGCTCCGCGCATCCATTCCGTAAGCACGATCGGAGCGGGCGACAACTTCAACGCGGGCATTCTATATGGACTACTGAAATACGATATACGGCGCGACGACCTGCCCGACATCGATATGGAGACATGGGGGAAAATCGTCCGTCACGGAATGGATTTGGCCGCCGAGGTATGCCAAAGTTACGATAATTACGTATCGAAGGAATTCGCGGCCCAGTATGTTAGTCTGTCTTAAATATCATTAAGGCACATAGCGGGAAAAACTCATTTTCGTATTTTTGTAAACAATGCTATGCAAGGAAATACAATGTTAGGTAAGATACTCTCGTTATGCGCGGCCATCGTTTGGGGAGTTAGTTGCACCTCCCATGCCCCCCAGATAGAAGCCCTCTGTCTGCGCGACGCCATAGGCAATTACGTACTCAAATGGGAAACCAACCCGGAAATAGAGGGAACCGTGCGTATCAGCGTATCTGACGATTCGGAACGTTTCGAGGACAAACCCGTCGCGCTGACCGCCAATATCCGGGATGGCGTGGCGACCTACATCACGAACGACAACGTCACCCGCAAATATTTCCGCTTAGTATTCAACGAGAAATATACACGTATCGTCAGCGCGCGTTCAAGCACGATGGACAATATCCAGAACTTCCGGGATATGGGAGGCTACGCCACCGGCGATGGGAAAATCGTGAAATGGGGCAAGGTATTTCGCTCGGGACAATTAGACGCTTTAAGCCGGGAGGATTCCATCCGGATCAACGAGCTGGGAATCCGAACCATTATCGACCTGCGCACGGAGTGGGAAGCGGCCCTCCACCCCACTCGCTATACGAACGCACGCATCGTGCGAATCCCGATCACGGTAGGCGAGACGACCGACGTGATCCAGCGCGTCGTGGATGGCAAGATGCGGAAGGGCGACGCACAGATATTCATGGAAGACGAGTACCTGCAATTCGTGACCGACAACAGCGACGCGTTCGCCCAGGCGCTGCAAGTGTTCCTCGACGCGGACAACTACCCGATACTCTTTACCTGCTCCTACGGGAAAGACCGGAGCGGTTTCCTCGGGGCGATGCTTTTGACGGCATTAAAAGCCACCCGGGAAACGATTCTCACGGATTACCTGACATCCAACCAATACATCAGCGCGGATCATCTGATGGAGATGGCGAGTTGCCTTTCCACGGAAGCGCAAGAAAGCATCACGGTATTCCTCACCGCCGACGAGCACTTGATGGACCTGGCGTTCCGGAAAATCGAGAAGGAATACGGATCGACCGAGAAGTACCTCTCGCAAGGACTGCGTTTCGACGACAACGCGCAAAAACGACTGCGCAAAATCCTCTTATACGATTAGTTTGTGAATCCCAAAATAATTCCATAACTTCGCGCTCTTAATTATCATCTATACACTTTCACGTTTTGAAAACATTTGAAGAATTAGGAGTTGCCGCGCCTATTTTAAAGGCAATTCAAGAGATGGGCTATGAGTCGCCCATGCCCGTACAGGAAGAAGTGATTCCTTTCTTACTGGGAGAAGATAACGATGTCATCGCTTTAGCGCAAACAGGAACAGGAAAAACGGCCGCCTACGGCTTGCCGATCCTGCAAAAGATCAATGTATCCCAATATCAGCCTCAAGCGCTTGTCCTTTGCCCGACACGCGAGCTGTGCTTGCAAATCGCGGACGATTTGAACGATTATTCCAAGTACATCGACCATCTGAGGGTGTTGCCCGTCTATGGCGGTTCCAGCATCGAGAGCCAAATCAAGACGTTGAAGCGGGGCGTACACGTGGTGGTGGCCACGCCGGGTCGTCTGATCGATCTGATGCACCGCAAGACCGTCGATTTGAGCACCGTGAAGAATGTCATCCTCGACGAGGCGGACGAGATGCTGAACATGGGCTTCTCCGAGAGTATCGATGAGATCCTGGCATCCGTGCCTCCTACGCGGAATATGTTGCTTTTCTCCGCTACCATGCCCAAGGAGATCGCGAACATCACCAAGAAATACATGAAAGACCCCAAGGAAATCGTCATCGGGGTCAAGAACGAGGGCAACAAGAACATACGCGATATTTATTATATGGTACGCGCGCAGGACAAATACCTGGCGCTGAAACGCATCGCGGATTATTACCCGAATATTTACGGTATCATTTTCTGCCGTACCCGCAAGGAGACGCAGGAAATCGCCGACAAGCTGATACAGGATGGCTACAACGCCGACTCGCTACACGGCGACCTGAGCCAGGCGCAGCGCGATTACGTGATGCAGAAGTTCCGCATCAAGAACCTGCAATTGCTGGTGGCTACCGACGTGGCGGCGCGTGGCCTGGACGTGGACGACCTAACACACGTCATCAACTACGGCCTGCCGGACGATATCGAGTCGTACACGCACCGCCGCGGACGTACGGGCCGCGCCGGCAAAACGGGTATCTCCGTCTCCATCTGCCACGTGAAGGAGAAAGGCAAGATCAAGAACATCGAGCGGACCATCAACAAGAAGTTCGAGCGGGGCGAGATGCCGACCGGCGAGCAGATTTGCGAGAAGCAGCTGTTCAACTTGGTGGACCAAATCGAGAAAGTGAAGGTCAACGAGGAGGAGATCGCGAACCTGATGCCTTCCATCTACCGCAAGCTGGAGTGGCTGGACAAGGAGGACATTATCAAGCGGGTCGTCTCGCTGGAGTTCAACCGCATGATCGATTATTATAAAGAGGCCGAGGACATCGAGGTGGTCGACGAGAAGAGCCGGAAAGAGCAACGCGGCAAGCGGGCCAAAGGCGAGGCGGAAGAGGGCTACACACGCTTCTTCATCAACTTCGGGAAGACCGACGAGCTGACGCCCGCCCAGCTCATCGAGCTAATCAACAAATGCGTGCCAGGCAAGGTACGCATCGGGCGCATCGACCTGCACGACAACTTCTCCTTCTTCGAGGTGGAGGAAGGCGAGGCACGGCGCGTGATGGATCGCATGAACAGCTTCGAGGTGGACGGCCGGCGCATCTCCGTGGAGGTGGCGCAAGCCAAGGGCGAAGGCGGCGAACGCAAGAAGGGAAAAGCCGACCGGGCCGACCGAGGCCGGGGTGGCGACGGCTTCAAGGAGAGACGCGGCAAGGAAGGACGTCGGAAGAAAGAGGAGAAACGGGGCGAGAAGCCGCGTAAGCGCAAGTTCTACGAGGATGTCCCCCGCAACAAGAAACGGCGAAGATAAGCGACGCGGCGTATAAACCAATAAAACCGAATGACTTATGCAAAAGGGAGATGAACAGAAGCGGGCGGAAGGAACGGATAATCGTCCATCCCCCGCGGCTTCTTGCCCAACCGAGGAAGAGGAGCGCCTGAGCGAGGTGACCGGCGGTCGCCGCGGCTGGCGCGACCAAATCGCCGATACCTCGCGGGGAAGGAAGGGATAAATTAAAAAAGGTTTGTTCATGCGACATATTTTAAACGGCTGTTGTCTGTTTCTACTTTCGCTCATGCTACTTGCTTGCGAAAGGAATCAGAAGGAGATTTCATTGCTATCAAGCGCGGAACGCTTGATAGCAAATCAGCCGGACAGTGCGTTGTTAGTGCTTAAGGGAATAAAAACTCCAGAACGTCTTTCAAGAGCGGAGCAAGCCCATTTTTATCTATTGCATACCGAGGCGGAAGATAAGTGTCGCATACCGCATACGACGGATTCCCTAATATCCATCGCCGTGAATTTCTATGAAAATACCGATGATGCCTTGCGAAAAGCGAAAGCGTGGTATTATAAAGGCCGGATCAATCAAGATTTGGATCGTCCATTGTTGGCGCAAGACTATTACTTGAAAGCACTGCGAGAAAGAGGAAAGATCCACGACCACGCCTTGTTGGGACGGATCAACAACCACATCGGATTGCTATATACCTATCAAGATGTCTACGAGAAAGCACAGCCTTTCCAAAAAGAGGCGGTTTATCATTTCTCAGCTTTAAACGATTCTATGGGAGTAGCCTTCGCTTCAAGGGATTTGGCGAGAGTTTATCATATGATGGGCGAATTAGATAGCGCCCGGTTTTATTATGAGGAGGCGCAACGCTATACAAAAGGTGAAAAAACAGCGGTTACTGGTAGTGAACTTGGAAGCCTGTATCTTGATATGGGATTGTACAAGGAAGCGCATGATCAAATCCGCTTGGCGTTAAGCGATAATAAGGACGAAAATTATCCTGTTTATTTGACATTAGGTGACTATTTTACACATGTTCATAATCCGGATTCCGCCGTATATTATTTGAATAAAGCGGTAGAAAGCCCATCCCGGTATACACGTAGGGGTAGTTATCGATTATTGTATAAACTAAAACGTATTCAAGGAGATTTGCGTTCCGCGTTAGCATATAATGACCAATATGAACTTCTCCGGGATTCCATTCAAGAATTTGTACAAACCGTCTCTATTCGACAGGCGCAAGCGATGTATGATTATCAGGAGCAGGAAAATAAATTGCTGAACGCTACGCTTACAAGCACACATTTGAAATTAGTAAACGCTTGGTTAACTATTGCTTTAATCGGAGTTTCTTTAGTGTGCACTTTTTTGTTCTTTCATCATCGGATACGTCAAACCAAGACAAACGTTCAGCATTGGAAAATAAAAGGATTATCTCTTTTGATTTCTAAAGAAAAGCTGGAAGAACAATTATCCAAGAACGAAAAAGATATCCGTGACTTGGAAGAAATGAAGATTCAGAAAGCGGAAGAAACGAAGGAATTAATCACCTTGCGTACCGAACAGCTTGAACAAGAGAATAAGAATATTGCCAGGAGTAGAGAACGGCAAGAGCAATTGGAATCCCGGTTCCAGAACTCGGAGATTTGTATCCGGTTTAGAAGGAAGGAAGAATGGAAACCATCAGCGAAAGATTGGGCCGAACTTTGCCAGAACCTGGATTTGGCATATAACAATTTCACGATTCGGCTAAAGAAGTTGAACGATTTAACCGACAAGGAATTGAAAATAGCTTGCCTTATCAAGGCCAACGTGTCCCCGGGCATCATATCCCACCTGCTATGTTGTTCTACGGCAAGTGTCTCCATGACTCGCAAGCGACTCTATCAAAAAATCCATAACGAATCCGGTTCCGCCGAGCAATTCGACGATTTCATACGCCAATTTTAAGACACATTCGTGCACAATCGCTATGAATAAGGCATTTGTGCACAAATGTGCTTGCCTCTGAATACCTACTACCCTACTTTCGCGACATCGAAAACAACAAGCAAAAGACTTATGAAGACAAAATTTTTATGGATTTCGTTATTTTGTTCCATCTTACTATTAAGTTCAATCAGAACATGGGCGGACCCGATTGATAGAAAAGGAGGATGGAATGAAAAAGATTATCGAACCGCTCCAACCACCCCTCCGATGCTGTATATAGAAGGGAATGTATTAAGCGTGCAATTTGTGGACGCTTTGACGGATTTAAGTATCCAAATTCAAGACTCTCAAGGGATGATTCTTTATGAAGATGTAATTGATGGAGAAATGGGAGAAATATACCCTATCTCTTTAGATGGCTTTACCCCTGGGACTTGTCAAATACTCTTAACCCACAAATTAGGATGGGTAATAGGAGAGTTCACTATTCAGTAATATGAGCTTTATGAGAATCTAATAGTATATAAGCATATTTTGATCGATCTAAATAACTCCTAAACCTTGGTCGGAGTAATAAATCCGAGGTCAATGATAAATAATTCATTATGTCTAAGTTTTTCAAATTGAGTGCCGTACTATTCGGCTTAGCTTTAGCTTTTGTAGCCTATGTAGATGATGTAAAAGCGGATCCTGATACTCCTACTCCTAAAGGCATAGGAGGTTGTGTAGGGCGTGGACACTGTGGTACAACCGCAAATGGAACTGTTTTGTCAGGACAATGGAGAGAAAAACTTCAGTGACCAAAAGGAAGGGTGCATTTATAGAGATGCGCCCTTCCATCTGTTTAACGTAAAATGATTCATTTATAAAGACAAAATGCAGTGAAGAAATTATTATATATCATCTCGATATCTTTCTTTTCTTATACTTTAATGAATAAAGTTCTGATATATGATTCTTTTCTTTTAAATATAGCTAAGACAGGTATATTTAGTCACTATCAAGTTTATATTGTATCTGTAATCGCTATTTTATTGGAGGCGGTATCTATTCTATTGCTTTGTTTGAAAAAGTATTATGGTTTAGTTTTATCATTATCCATGATGAGTCTATTTACCTTATATATCATTGTATTATATGCCATGGGAAGGTATGAAGTATGTGGATGTGGTGGAATCATGAATGGATTAGATTTTAAGAGCCACTTGTTTGTCAATATTTTGTTGATATGTATAATCGTTTATCTGTTGAAAGATGAGAGACTTCATGAGGAGATATAAAATAGTTTTAATTGCTATCATTGGAGTGTTTTTTATTTTCTTGTTGTTTCGTTTGGGATTTGATAAAGAAAGTGATGATTCTCTTTTTGGTTTTGAAAGAATTTTCGTTAAGAATAAAGAATTGGTTTTTGATAAGAAGATCGATTTAGAATTAGGGGTAAATAATTTGATATATCCGGTGAATGATTCAATGTTGATTCTATTAGATGAAGAAAATCGATTCTTCTTTTATAATTTGAATAGACAACAAGTAGATAAGGAGAAGAAAATAATTGCTCAGCAAGGATTTATAACGTATGCGGATGCTGATAAATTTTTATATATTGACAGATATACTTTAAATAGTGTCAGTTTAAACAACTTAGAATCAAATGTGATAGAAACGGATAGTATTAGCGTTTTTTCGGCTTGTTATTGCAATGATAATATCTATATATTTCTTGGATATTCAGAAAAAGACAGTATAGCTAATGTGGGGTTTTATAAATTAGATGGCGATGTTATACAATTGGTGCATAATGTGGAAAATAGTGGTTGCGATAAAGATTCTAAATTTATTTACGACTTATCATACAATGGAAATTTTCTAATTACAGGAAATTACCTAATATATGTATGCTCTGTGAAATCTTATATGTATATATTTGATCTAAACGGAAATTATTTATGCACTATTAGAACAAAAGATAATGTGCCATCTCCTAATATATCAGTATTCAATGATACCTATATCTATACAAGGGGGAAAACATTCAATTCTAATATAGGAGCATTTATTAAGAATGATATTGTTTATGTATTATCTTATCGATTTAATGATGAACATAATGTAATAATAGATCGTTATTCTCTATCGGACGGGAATTATGTGAATAGCATTAAAGTCCCAGAGTTATCTTGCGCCAATAATCATATCGAACAATTGTTTCAAATGGGTAATTTCATTGTCTTTTACGCACAAGAACAATTGTATGTGTTCAACTTATTATAATTCATCATCTTATGTATAGAAAATCTTTGCTCTCTCTTCTGCTTTGTTTTTGTGGTGCGGGGATGGCGTTCGCCCAGTTCCTGTCGGGGGATACGATATTCGTCAGCGACTCGATCGTCTCCTTGTCGGGTGTCACGGTAACCGCGAGAAAGGATGTGATTCGAAAAGCCGATAAGGTCATATACAAGGTGGATCCGGGTGATTTCATCAAGCATTCGAGGGCGGAGAATATACTGAGGCGGATTCCCAACGTGGCGGTCACTCCCTCCGGTATCCTGCTTGACAATCGGAAGAACGCCGTTGTTTACATCGATGGCATCGAGTCTACGCCGGAGGAGCTGAAGCGCCTGCATGTGGAGGATATAGAGTCCGTGGAGGTAATCGACAACCCATCGGCCATCTATGGCTCCGAGCTTACGGGAGGGGTGATCCATGTCGTAAGGAGAAAGAAAGAGGAATGTTTTCTTATGGGTGAGTTGGAAGCCTCGAGATCCGTCCGCTTGAACCTGTATGGATTCACTCCCAGTCTTTCCTTCAAGAAGGATAAAGTCATGATAGACGCGTTCTATTCTTTCAATAAGAATAACCAAGATATCCATTCGTCCATGGATAGGATATGGGATAAGAAGCATTATGAACAAGATTACGACCAAGAGACGCAGGGTTGGCAAGGATATGGGCTCATACGTGCCCGGATGGATTTTGACCTGTCCAACAGATTGATATTGTCGGGCTCCGCTACGCACTATGGGTTCGATCATTACTATGACGGGACGCTGAGAAGCGATACGGGGCGTATGTCTTTCGATTATAGGAATCGGGAATGGGTAGGGAAATATACGGCGGATGTGCTTTTCCGGCATAGTTTCTCTAAGAATGCCCACTTAGACCTAAAAGCACGCTATTTCGATTATTCCGCGGAATACGAGAGCCAGGCGAGGAAATATTCCAAGATAAGGGAGGGTAGCGGGGAAGTCCTATTCTTGGGAAAGACCGATCTTTGGGAGAGCCCGTTGGAGCTTACCGCCGGTTATAAGCATATCTACCGGAGATATCTCACGGGGGAGAGACACGATTGGTTGGCATCCCAAATGGTGAACTCCCTGCATACCTCGGCGAGCTACTCGGCCGGGAACGTATCCGGATACGTTTCCTTGTCATACGATTACACGCACCAGAGCTTGGAGGGGCAGACGTTCGATTATCATTCTTTCCTTCCGGTCGTCGCCCTGTTGTACAGGAATTCAAGCCTTGCGGATGTCCGTTTGAATTACGCCCGTAAGATTACCCGTCCGAGCGTCGATTACCTAAATCCGGAGAAGGAGGTGTACAACCCGCTTTATGTTCGTGTCGGCAATACGAGGCTGGACCTGCAGGAGAACAATGAGCTGTCGGCGCAGATCGGCAAGGCGATCGCCCAACGGCACGAACTCTCGCTTAACGCTTACTACCTATTCAATAACAAGGTGATTGGCGAGGTGCTGAGGGAGGAGAAGAACCAAACGTTTTATAGCTATGACAATATCGGGAGGATGCGTGTGTACGGATTGAATGTCGGTTGGTCGGCTTCCTTACCGTACGACCTCTATCTGAACGCGCAGGCGGGCCCTGTCCATCGGGAATACGCGTCGCCGGACGCTCGCTCGTTAGTGCGGGAGAACGGAGGCTGGTCTTTCGCGGGTTATCTCAACGCGGGGATGACGCTAAAAGGCTTCTTGTCTGTCAATCTCGATTGGAGCTACGATTCCAGGTTATACCAATTGGTCAGTACCATGCGGATGAAACCGATGGTCAATCTGGACATAGAGGCGAATTTGTGCGGGGACAGGCTGAAGATCGAGTTGTATTGCCAAGATCTGGGAGGCTGGTTCGGCACCAGTCGCTCTTTTTCGAGAGGGGATTCTTTCGAGCAACATGTGGTGACTGAGAATAAGATGATGAACTTTACTTTCTCCGTACGTTATCTGTTCGGCAAGCGCTTCGATAACCGTATGGGCGGTGAGGCGATTGATAATTCAGATATTATCACGAAGTGACGAACAGGATGAAACGGAAATTTGAATGAAAGCAATGCCCGAAGCTGTAAGAGGGCGACCTAATAGTTTACATTATGGCAGACGAGATTAAGTATCAAATCAACGTGCAGATCGCGGACAACACCGTGACGAAAGACGATCCGGACGACAAGATCTTCAACGTCGTGTCGCAAGGCACGGCGGACAAGGAGCGCGTCATCGCCGAGATGATGGCCGTCAACCCCGGCCTGGAGCGCGAGACGCTGCGCCACGTGCTCGACTTGGAGAACCGCGTCGTGATGAAACTCCTCCTCAACGGGATGCGGGTGAACAACGGCCTCTTCGAGGCGGCGCCCCAATGCAAGGGCGTCGTGCGCGGCACGGCGTGGGACCCCACGGTCAACTCCATCTACGTCAACTTCAAGCAAGGCAAGGAGATGCGCGAGGCCATCCGCTCGACCACCATCAACGTCATCGGCGAGAAAGGCTCCACCTTCTACCTCTCCACCAGCCTCGACGCCGCCACCGGCGCGACCGACTTCAGCGCCACGCCGGGCGCCAACCTCACCCTCACGGGCAGGAACATCAAGGTGGCGGGCGACGACCCCTCGGTGGGCATCGCGCTCATCGCCTCGGACGACACGGAGACGAAAATCCCAGCCGGCGCCATCGGCGTGAACCAGCCCTCGAAGCTCGTCTTCGTCATCCCCGCCACCCTCGCCGCCGGCGACTACACCCTGCGCCTCACGACGCAATTCTCCGGCAGCTCGGCTTCCTTGAAAGAACCCCGTATTTTGACCCAAACGCTCCATCTGGCCGAGGGCGGGGGCACGGATTCACCGGGCAACATTTGAGGAATGCTTTGAATAAGGTTATCCGGGAAGGCTGAATAGAGCTATTCAGGGTGTCTGAATAGAGTTATTCAGGATGTCTGAATAGAGTTATTCAGGATGTCTGAATAGAGTTATTCAGGATGTCTGAATAGAGCTATTCAGCCCTCCCTCTTCTTGACACACCCCCTGCCCCCTCTCAAGAGCTACTCTTTATACACATCAAGATTCATATCTGTCCAAAACTCAAAAAGGGAGAATTTTTGATAGAAATCCTCCAGCCCGTTTCGGATGGTGATATGCCCTGGCCG
>DXEN01000068.1 GCA_019114945.1 Candidatus Parabacteroides intestinigallinarum
CCTCCGAGATTATCGCCCAAGCCACTGGATTGGATCTCAAAGAGATAGACGGCCTTTAACGATATGTCCGTCATACCACAAAAAGAGGCCGCCGTTAAGCGACCTCCTAAATCTTATGAATCATAGCCAAAGGCCTTGGTCGCATAAGATTTAAAAACATAGTTAAGGTTCATTCACTCCCGCAAAGGAATACATTCTTTTCCAGCTTAACAAATAAAATCCCTTCTATTTCGCACTTTATGCTCTCAAACATATTATTATCGTGTAAGCATTCGGTTATTCACGTATTTTTCATATAGATTGTATTGTCTTACTTTTCATCTTCATGGAAGAATCCTCCAATTTCTGAAATAAGATTCTTATCTTTGTGTCGGTAGCGAATAGGATGTCTTATGGAGAAAATATACGAGGAGGAAGGGTTAGCTCAATCGATGCTTCCGTTTGTGATGCGAGAACTGGCGGAGTTGGTGATGCGGAAAAAGGCATTACCCTTGGAAAATGCCCTGCATTATATTTATACCTCCCGCTTGTACAAATCGCTATTAGACGAGGATACGAAGCAGTGGTATTCCAGTACGCTGTCGTTGTATGAGACATTGGAAAAAGAAAAGGCGGAAGAGAGGCGGAAACAAAACGGCGATACGAAAATATTGCTTTTCAAGATGTTTTGCATAGAGAACTATCGGAAAGCGAAAGGCCTGTCGGGAGAGGAAGCCCTGTCGCTTTTTTCCCGATATCGTGTGTTTGATTTTTTGGACAGCACGTTTGAGATGCTTCATACACAGGACACGGATTACATGATAGATACCATCGCGACATATATTAAAAGGAAAAAGAAATGAGATTGTACCATGGCTCTACTGTTGTCGTGAAGCGTCCCAATATTCAGAGAGGACGCAAGGCGACAGATTTCGGGAAAGGTTTTTATACGACAACCAGTCTCGAACAAGCTATGAAGTGGGCTGTTCTCAAGAAGAACCGTGAACAGGCAGAGCGTGCGATCGTTTCTGTTTATGAAGTCCCTGACGATATTCTTGACCGTAGTTTTGAGGTGCTTTGCTTTTCGGGCGCCACGAAAGAATGGCTGGATTTTGTAGTCAATAACCGCCGGGGAAAAGAGACGCAAAAGTACGATTTAGTCATGGGGCCCGTAGCCAACGACCAGTTATATGCCACCATCCGGCTCTACGAGCAAGGCGTCATCGCGGCTGACGCCGCCATCGAAATGCTTAAAACCCATAAGCTTTTTAACCAGCTATCTTTTCATAGTAAAAAGGTCGCTTCTCTTTTGAAGTTTGTAGAGGAAATGGCCTATTGATTCATAAATTCCATGTGTATTTGCAAGAAAGGAGCATTTCTTTCGCTCCGCAATGTATAAGAGTATTCAACGGAAATACCTCCTCCCTATAATAAAAAACGGAAGACCGCCGTCGCAGCCTTCCGTACAAAAGTCCTTATTAATCATAACAATATTAGCTATGGCTAACAAGTTCCTTTTGTTTAATTGTGTTTTTGTTTAGATATCATCGTGCTTTCTGTTTTTTAAAAGCCTCGCTCCACCCAAACCACCCCAAAATCAAAAGAGCATTTTGTTACATTTTTTAATCACATTGCAAACATAAACATTCTTTTCTTAGCCCACAAGTTTTTCTTTAATTATTTTTCCCCATCTTTTATTTTTTGCGCCTTTGATAAACATACTATCCTCTTTTAATTAAAAAACGGAAGTCCGCCACCGTAGACCTCCGTACAAAAGTCCTTATTTACAACCTTACTAAAATCAGGTCAAGTGTCTTTTGTTTAGACGCGCTTTCTGTTTAAATTTAGTTTGCAAAAAACGCTTTCATAGTTATAGGTTATACTTTAATGTTTCATTTTCAATTGACACCGCAAACATAAACATTCTTTTTATAACCCACAAATATTCCTTTAATTATTTTTCAGTCTCTCGACTTTTTCCTTTAACAAGCGCTCTATTCCTATTTTAACAAGGAATGAACGGAGATTTTCATGCCTGAGTTCGAGTATAAATATTGAATAGGAACGATTTTTTCAGTAAGTTCGCGTTGCACTAATACAAAGAAACGAATATGAAATTTATTTCTTGGAACGTCAATGGCCTACGGGCTTGTTATGATAAAGGATTTAAGGAGAGTTTCCTTGCGCTCGACGCCGATTTCTTCTGCCTGCAGGAGACAAAAATGCAAGCGGGACAGTTGGACGCCTCTTTCGAGGGCTATCGCTCGTATTGGAATTACGCGGAAAAGAAAGGCTATTCCGGCACGGCGATTTTCACGAAGCGCGAACCGATCGCTGTCTCGTATGGATTGGGACAGGAGGAGCACGACCGTGAGGGACGGGTTATCACGCTGGAGATGCCAGATTTCTTCCTGATAACGGTCTATACACCCAACTCGCAGGATGGGCTAAAGCGACTGGATTACCGAATGACCTGGGAGGAAGCCTTCCTGCGCTACCTGAAAGAACTGGATGCGAGGAAACCAGTCATTGTTTGTGGCGACCTGAACGTGGCCCATAAGGAAATAGACCTCAAGAATCCGAAGAGCAATCGCCACAACGCAGGTTTTACCGACGAGGAGCGGGCTTGCTTCCAACGTTGGCTCGACGCGGGGTTCACCGACACCTTCCGTCATTTCTATCCCGAGCAAACGGGTATTTACTCGTGGTGGTCGTACCGCTTCAAGGCCCGCGAGAAGAACGCCGGATGGCGTATCGATTATTTCGTGATCTCGAACCGCTTAGTGAAACGATTGGAAGGAGCGGCAATCCACACGGATATCCTGGGCTCGGACCATTGCCCGGTGGAGATGACATTGCGGGATTAAACGTTCGCCAAATAAATAGTATCCCAAACGAATCGAGGGTGCGCCGTACGATATTATCGCCCTGGCGCACCCTCGATTCGTATGCGTAGTTACTTTTATGTTCCTTAATTGCCCTCTGTCGAGGCGGGAGTCTCCTCCTCTGTTTCCGCAGCCGCTTCCGTGCCCGCAGGTTGCTGGGCCGTACCGAAATCGGGAGCGATCGTATTCGGGTCGATCGAGACAGCCTCGTTCACTTGTTGCTGAATCTCCGACTGCACGCTCTTATGCGCATCGGGGATAAAGGCCGTAATAATGATACTTAAAACGACAACGGCACCCGCCAAGCTCCATGTAGCTTTCTCCAAGAAATCCGTCGTTTTGCGAACACCCATAATCTGGTTAGAAGAGGAAAATCCTGAAGCCAAACCTCCACCTTTTGAGTTCTGGATCAACACGATCAAAATTAACAGGATCGAGGCGATCAGGATTAAGATAGAAATAAATACGTACATCTTTTTGTTCTATTTTTTAGTGTTAATAATCAACTTTTCCAAGAATCTGATTTGGTCTGCAAAGTAAATATTTTTTTCTGGATATTTCAAGTTTAAGTTTTGAATAATTTGCAAAGCCTTCTCATATCGCTTCTGCTTGATATAAATCCGGGCCAATGTCTCCGTAAGGCACGAGTCGTCGAGCGACTGAGGATGCCCCTCGTCCGGCAATGCCTCGGGCAAGGCGGGCTCCTCCGCCATCTCACGTTGCCCCAGCCGGCTTCCCGGCACACGCCGTTGATCGTTCTCGATAAACGAGTCGATTAAATCGTGATGGCGGAGCTTTTTCCCGGGAGTTTCCTCACACGGCTCCTCCTTGCCACCCCGCTCCTCCTCAGCCAAGGCCCAAAGGATATAGTCGGAAGAGACCGATGGCTGGAACAAGAGCTCTTTCTCTCCACGCGCTTCTTGCTCCTGCCCGTGAGACGCGAGGAAATCATCGATAAGCGAGAAGCTATCCGCCGACTTCTCTCCCGCCTCCGGACGCGATTCCGGCTCGACTCCCCAACCATATTTATCGCCCTCGATCAGGCGGAACAGTTTCCTCCTATCCGCGACAAAAACAGCCATCCGCTCCAACTCGGAAGGGAAAGAGCGCTTATCTGACAGAAACAGGTTCTTCAGATAAAGCATCCGAGCGGTCTGAAAATAGGGATAAGCGGTGATTATTTCCCGCAAGCCAGACAACGTGTCCCCGTTCAACGCGGAGAAATCCTCCAGGCAACGATACAATTCCTCCGCCTCCATTCTACCAATTGGCTACCGTGGCATTATAAATCTGGTCGATAATCTCTTCCGATATCTGATCGCACAACTCGCTCTCCACTTGCTGGAACATCTGCGTATCGTCGTACTCGCGGTACGCGGAGAACGATTGCTCGAAATCCTCCTCCGGGTTCACGTTGTTCGTATAACGGACCCGCACCGTGATTGTCAAACGGGTTTGCGACGACATGGCGTCTTCCTTCACCGCCGTCGGCGTCAAGTCGTAGCCCGTTATCTCGCCTTCCAACGCGAGGTCCCCGTTGCTCTGCACCAACTGGAGCCGCGTCTGGCGGATATAGATATCCTTCAGGCTCTCCGTGAATTGCGGCGCGAGAAGCGGGTTCACCTGCGGAGCCTGGTTGGTGAAATCGCTAATCGCGATGGTCTTTATCTTCGTATAATCGATAGAAGCCCCGTTGAACTTATACGAGATGGAGCAAGCCGCGAGCAGCGACAGCAAGAGGGCGCACGCCACGCCCACGCATCTATTTTTCATTTTCAGCCACATATTATTCCAAATTATATTCCTTGATTTTCCGATACAACGTACGCTCCGATATCTTCAAGTCCGCCGCGGCGTTCTTCCGGCGCCCGTTATGCTTCTCCAAGGCCTTCCGGATCATCTCTTTCTCCACCTCCTCGAGCGAGAGAGTCTCCTCCTCCACGTCGACAGGCTCCTGGAGCGGCGGACGCATCGAATGCACCACCTCCGGATGAATCGGTTGCGTCACGTAAGCCGGAGCGCCCTCGTCGACCGTCGGCACCGGGACGTTCCCGCCCATGATATCGTGCACCAATTTCTTCAGCTCGTTCACGTCTTTTTTCATATCGAAAAGGACCTGATACAGAATCTCCCGCTCGCTGCTGAACACCTTCTGCTCATTCTCCGGCTTCACCAGCACCGGATACCTCGCCGTATCCAGGTTCGGCAGATATTGCCGCAGGATGTCGGCGGTAATCTCGCGTTTCTCCTCGATTACGGAGATCCGCTCCGTCACGTTCTTCAACTCGCGCACGTTTCCCGGCCAACGGTAGGACACCAGCAGCTGGCGCGCGTCCTCCTCCAAACGGATAGGCGGCATACGATATTTCTCGGCGCAATCGCTCGCGAACTTCCGGAACAGCAGCACGATATCCTCCGAGCGGTCGCGCAAGGGAGGCACCTGTATCGGCACCGTGCTCAAGCGATAATACAAATCCTCGCGGAACTTACCCTCGGCCACGGCCCGCGTCAGGTTCACGTTGGTCGCCGCCACGATGCGCACGTTCGTCTTCTGCACCTTCGAGGAACCCACCTTGATGAACTCGCCCGACTCCAGCACCCGCAGCAGGCGCGCCTGCGTGGGCGTAGGCAGCTCGCCCACCTCGTCGAGGAAGATGGTACCTCCGTCCGCCACCTCGAAATAACCTTTCCGGTCGGCCAGCGCCCCGGTAAAAGAACCCTTCTCGTGGCCGAACAGCTCCGAGTCGATCGTTCCCTCCGGTATCGCGCCGCAGTTCACGGCGATATATTGCCCGTGCTTACGCTGGCTATTCTGGTGGATTATCTGCGGGAATGTCTCCTTTCCCACGCCACTCTCGCCCGTTATCAGCACGGACAAATCGGTCGGCGCCACTTGCAGCGCCACATCGATCGCGCGATTCAGCCCCGGGCTGTTGCCGATAATCCCAAAACGTTGCTTTACTTGTTGTATATCCGCTCTCATCGTCTATCTATCTTCTTTAAACTGTAATTTTTTCCGTTTCACCTGCCAAAATTACAAATCTTCCGCGAATTAGCGCTATCTTTTTCCGCCGCGATCCTCCTTAAATTTTTCCAGAAGCCCGTCGCGACTCGCGACAGCGCCAAAAACCTCCGGCGAGACCTTCGCGGCTCGCGATGGGGCGAAAAATCCTCCAGCGAGCCTTTCGCGACCCGCGAAAGCTCCAAAAATCCCCGGCGAGACCTTCGCGACCCGCGACGGGGCGAAAAATCCTCCATCGGGCCTTTCGCGACCCGCAACAGCGCCAAAAACCTCCGGCGAGACCTTCGCGGCCCGCGACGGGGCGAATAAACTCCCGTAGGCGCTATCGCTTGGCCTGATACGTACGCTCGTACAAAAATTCCGCCAAATCCTTATCATCCGGAATCGCGGCGACCTCCTCCGGCGAGACCGGCTCGCCGATATACACGTCCACCTTCCTTCCCCGCTTGTTGAACACCTCGGCAGGAATACGCAGCGTGCGTATCTGCCAACTCACGCATCCCAAGAGGTAGAAAAAGAAGCTGTTCCGGAAATCGAAGTAAACAGGGTAAATCGGCGCTTTCGACTTCCGTATCAGGCGGATTACGCTATGCGTCCAAGGAAGGTCCTTGACCCGCCACGCTTTCCAGTTAAAGAACGAGATTGCCCCCGCCGGGAAGAAGCCCATCGGGTGCCCCTCCCGCAAGCGCTGCAAGGAAAGCCGCACGCCATTGATATTCGCCGGATTCGCCCCCCGCTTGCGCGAGTCGGGCACCACGGAGATGAAATTGTCCTCCATCGCCCAGATTTTCGTCAGCACGCCATTCACCATCACCTTGAAATCCGGCCGCCGCGCGGCGAGGATATCGATCAGGATAATGCCATCCAGCGAACCTATCGGATGATTGGAGACCGTGACGAACGCCCCCTCGGGCAAACGCTCCAAGCGCTCCTCGTTATGTATCTCGTAACGCAAATCGATTAAAGGATCCCGCAACAAGGCCGAGGTGAACGCCGCGCCCCGCAGATGGGCGGAACGGCCATGCGCCGTGTTCACCCAATCGATACGCAACCAGCGCAGCAACAACTTCCCGACCCACGTTCCGAACCGCCCCTTGAAGAAAGGCACCATCTCGCGCAAATCATCTATGTCCATCACGTTCTTTCTCATGGCTACCTATCCACGAAGGCGGAACACATCCTCTCGTGCCTCCGCGACACGAATACCAACACGATATTCAGCACGAGAATCTCGTACAGGAAATAAGCCCAGACCTGCCCGGTCAGCACGATCACGAACATCACGATCGTACGGCCGTTGAACGTCAGCAAGTCGATATAACGCATCAACGCCCGGCTCCGCTTCCGGAAATCGAGGCGGATATCCTCGGGGATATCGTCGCCATAACGCTCACGCAAACTCCGCAACATCCGTTGCAACACCGGCGTAGCCTTCACTTGCAACATCGTGTACCAGCGGTACAAGAAATAAAAGAACTTGTTGACGCCATAGCGCATCGCCTTGTGCCTCGCCTCCACCTGCTCCAACGATTGGAACTCGGCGCCTTTATCCTTGCTGATGAAATAAAGGTGAAGCGTCTTATAATAATCCGTGATATTCGCCTGCACCAGATGGGACATGCCGGACAACACCGCCAGGATGAAAAAGAGACTCGTCCCATACTCGTTCGACAAGCGCGCCGCGAAACCCACGTAAATGGAGGCGAACCAAATATCGCCCGCGAAACCATCCAAGATACGCCCGATCGCGGATTTGATGCCGGTCAGGCGGGCCAGCTGCCCGTCCACGCAATCCAAGATATTCGCGCAAATCAGCAACAAGATCCCGCAAATATTATAATACAAATCGTCTTGATAAAACAGAAGCCCGACCGCGGCGCCCACGAAAATCGAGACAACCGTCACCATGTTCGGGGTGATTCCCGTACCACGCAACATACGAGCGATCCGAAAACCTATCGGTCGGTAAAAAATCCGGTCTATTACATTCTCAGTCTCAATCGATTTCAACGATGCCTCGTATTCCTTATCCAACTCGCTCATTGATATCCTCTCTTTTACTTATACGAGTAGCCACCATCCACGACAACTACCTCTCCATTCAAATAGCTATTCTCTATCAAGATCTTATAAACTTCCGCCAACTCGTCCGGATCGCAAAACCGTCCCAACGAGACCTTGCTCTCTATATTCCGGCGTATCTCGGCGGGCTTCGTTTTCTGCCATTCCGTATCCACGAATCCCGGAGCGACCGCGTTCACCCGCACCTCATACGGCACCAAGAACTTCACCAAATTCTTAACCAACGCATGAACCGCGCTCTTCGTTACGCCATACGCCAAAGAGACGGAATGCGGCTCGATCCCCATCAGGGAACCCGTGAAAACCACGCTCCCTCCCTTTCGGATACGGTTCACGATCCGCTGCAACAAGAACACGGGAAAATGAACATTCGCGAAGAACACCCGGTCCCAATCCTCAAACGTCAAACGCTCGAAAGGCTCCCGGCAAGTCAGGCCCGCATTGAAGACGAGACCGTCCAAACGGATATCCGTTTCCGCCAGGAACGCGTCGATCGCATTAATCGAACGCCGGTCCGAGATATCCGCGCGCACGCTATATACGTTCACGCCGAAAGCGTCCCTCAACTCCCCGCTTACCTTCTCGGCCACCTCCTCATCGGAAGCATACGTTACAATCAGATTATACCCCGCCTTCGCCAAGCAGGAAGCGACCGCCCTACCAATTCCTTTGGTCCCGCCGGTTATCAAGATCCATTTATCCATACGCAAACGACTATTTTACGCTCATACCTTTCACGCTCTCCGGCTTCGCTTTCCGCTGCGAGTTCAAGTTCGCCTCGTACGAGTCGTGAATCGTTTTCTTCAGATTCGAGGAGGAAACGCCCGTCCCATACGGGAAATAAAATACCTGAACCCCTAAATCTTTCAGATAATCATATTTTCCATACCAATCGTCACCCACCACGAAAGCGTCGATATTCAATTTCTTCACGATTTCGGTATGATCCAGGGAATGTTGCGGAATCACGATATCCGGCGTCTTCAAGGCCTCGATAATCTGCAACCGTTCGTGAAATGGGATGATCGGTTTCGCCTTATAGGAGGAAACTAACTCGTCGGTGCTTACTCCCACGATTAATATATCCGCCAAGCTACGGGCATAATTGATCATCCGGAGATGATTGTAATGGAACATGTCGAATGTTCCCGAAGTATATACGATTGTTTTGTCCTTAAACATAGTCGCTCTAACAGTTTGCTCTATTTGAGGCGCAAACTTACGTAAACTTTTCCTATCTAAAAAGCGTACGGACAAAAAGCATCCACCCTACGACGCAAAAATGTCATGCCAATAACGCATATTCGTTATTAACATGACATTTTATGTACTTATCGAAACAAAAGATAGCCCGCTTACAATTCGCTCGGCTCCTCCTTGGTCAGATCCAGCTTCTCGTTGTCGCCACCTTTCTCGAAATATTGCTTGCGCAACGGATTCGCCGTAGCCTCCTTATAACGCGCCCGGTTGCGGTAAATATCCAAAGCCACATATAGCGCTTGCCGGAAAGATTCCTCCGACGCCATGTTCTTCCCCGCGATATCGTAAGCGGTTCCATGCGCCGGCGAGGTGCGGACGATTGGCAATCCCGCCGTATAATTCACGCCGTCGTCCATCGCCAATGCCTTGAAAGGCGCCAAGCCCTGATCGTGATACATAGCCAGTACTCCATCAAACTTATCGTACATCCGCGATCCAAAGAAACCATCCGCCGGGTAAGGGCCAAACGACATCACGCCTTTCTTCTCGGCCTCTTTCATCGCCGGCTTGATAACCGTCTCCTCCTCCGTACCCAACAAACCGGCGTCGCCAGCGTGCGGGTTCAACGAGAGGACGGCTATGCGCGGCTTCACGATCGCGAAATCCTGCTTCAAAGACTGGTTAAAGATTCGCAGCTTCTCCACTACGGCATCCACGCTAATCATCGAGGCCACTTGCGACAAAGGCACATGCCCCGTCACCAGAGCGACCCGGAGGTTATCCTTTAGCAAGATCATCAACGCTTTCTTCTCCAAGTTTCCGAAACATTGCTCCAAATACTCGGTATGCCCCGGAAAGTGGAAATTATCATTTTGTATCGAATGCTTATTGATCGGAGCTGTCAGCAGCACGTCCACGACACCCCGCTTCATATCCGCCACGGCCGCCTCCAACGCCATGAAAGCCGCCTCGCCGGCTTCCGCCGTAGGTTTCGATAACTCCACCTTCACCTCGTCGTTCACGCAATTAATAATGTTCAAACGGCTCGCCCCAGCATCCTCCGCCCGCGAGATGATATTCATATTCACGGGCGGAAGTTCCAAGGCCTTCCGGTGGTAAGCGGCGATCTTCGAGGATCCATAAATAATCGGCGTACAAAAATCCGCCACCCGCATATCCAAGAATGTTTTCAAGATCACCTCGTAGCCAACACCATTAATATCTCCATGGGTAATACCTACCTTGATCAATCGTTCTTCCATATCACAATTTTATTCATTATTACTTCTCCGATTCCGGCTGGCCAAACTCTCCCGGCAAACGCAACGTGTACATCGAGGCCTCCATCCTCCGGATATAATTCCGCTTATTGGTCTCCGGCGCATAGACAAAGCCCTCCGCCACCACGACACGGTTATTCCGCTCATCCAAACGGGCTACACTTACGAACGGGCCACCCATCATATCACCTTCCATCCGCCATAAGCCTCGCATCAAACCGCAATATTTGTCTTGCAAAGTGATAGGCTCGTATTCCACACCCGCACGTTTCTCGGTCTGCATATAAGAGCCCGGATGGCCACCCGGCAGATTCGCCTTCATCACGGAGTCGCGCTTCGCAACCAAATAATCCGCCGTAAACGTATCCGGATCGGTATAAGGAAACGTATATACGACCAAATCCATACGTCCCGTAGTCGCATTATTGGACGACCAAAAGAAATCCGTCGTATCCTTATAATAAATAAAGTTCGCCGGAGCGTTCAACTCCACATCCAAATTACTTTTCAGATTCTCCATCACAACAGAGCTATACTCTTCCTTCAACTGCCCGACCGCCCGATCGATCTCCTCTTTCACGAAGAAATCCACCAGGGCGTTCTTATTCGTTTCGGAGAACTCCACGATAGACTTAGCGTTAGGCGCCCGCATCGTCAAAACCACTTGCCCCCTCGCCCAGACATCATTCTCATAACCCAAAGAAACTTTCGTATAACGTGTCGAATCGATCGTTACGACCAATATATTCCTCACATACTCAAACAAGCCCGAGAAATCCTTGGGCGGCACATAGGTAATCTTCAACGATGGCTCATATTGGGGCAATCCTGGCACATCGGAAGCCAATTCCGATTTCACGGCCTCGCCCGCAGGCCCATTCCATACCTCTTGATCCATAACGACGACGACCTCGTAGGCAAAACCTGTCGCACGGCTCAACGCGGGTCCCGAGCTACACGCTCCCATCCCGATAAACAACGATAACAAACTGACGCATAAAGAAGCTATTCTCATATCTATATGTTTTTATTGGATACAAATGTAGTATTTTTCGCGGTAGAAAGCATTCCGCAAGCGGCAAAAATATCCTCTCCACGAGAGGCCCTGATCGTACAAACAATGCCACGAGCGTTCAAAAAATCCCGGAACGCCTCCATCTGGTCCATGTCCGAGGTCTCCAAAGGCACATCAGGGATCGCATGAAAACGAATCAAATTCACCCGACAAGGAATTTCTCGCAATAAACGGCTTAAGGCCGCGGCATGCCTCAAGCTATCGTTCAAACCCTTAAAGACAATGTATTCAAAAGAGACGCGTCGCTGACGCGAGAAATCATATCGCTTAATCAACTCTATCACCTCCTTCGCCGGAAAAGCTTTCTCCATCGGCATCAAGGAAAGGCGTTCCTCCGCATAAGGCGAATGCAAACTTACCGCCAGATGGCAATCGCTCTCCTCCAAGAAACGCTGTAATCCTTTTCGCACGCCAATCGTAGAAACCGTAATGCGTTTAGGGCTCCACCCATATCCATACGGAGCGGTCAAAATCTCCAACACCTTGAACAACTCATCCACATTGTCCAACGGCTCTCCCATGCCCATAAAGACAATATTAGTCAACGAATCGCGCTCCGGCAACGACTGGATTTGGTTCAAGATCTGATTCGCTGTCAGATTCGCGGAAAAGCCCTGCTTCCCCGTCATGCAGAACATGCAATTCATCTTACAACCCACTTGCGAGGAAACACACAGCGTAGCCCGCTCCTCCGTAGGAATATAAACAGACTCCACATAACGGCCCACGCCTGCCTCGTATAAATACTTTATCGTCCCGTCTTCCGATTTCCACGCATTCGACGGAGGACAAGCGCCAACCTCGAACAAATCCTCCAATACCGCTCGTTTAGCAACAGCGATATTGGTCATCTCGGAAATCCGGGTTATCTTTTTCTTATAAATCCAATCGGCTATCTGCCTCGCCGCGTAACCGGGCAAGCCCACTTCCGCGGCCACCTCCTTCAGTTCGCCTAAGGTCATTCCCAACAGCCGCCTTTTCTCGTCCATATGCTCTTTCTTTTCCATATACGCGAAAATACAAGAAATCCCCGTTCATCGCTCCTCCACGATGAAACGGGGATACTTTCACTACAAAAATCTATTAATAGAAACGAATCCGATTATCCTCGACATCCGCGTTGTTCACTAGTGACTGGATCGCCTGGAATCCAATACGATATGCGTTCGCGGAATTCAGCAAACGAATTTCGTCAGCCGCGTTATACTCTTTATTCTCATTGTTTCTCGCATATACCTTGAATACATATACGCCGTTATTTCCTTTTACCGGAGCGCTCACTTGGTCAACAGGGGCCATCGAGACCAACGCATTCAATTTCGGCTCAATGCCGATACCCGAAATACGACGCGTATCAAAGTTCACGAACTTCACGCTATCCACGGACGAGTTCATCGCCTGCGCATATGCGTCAACCGTTGTCAAGTTCTTCGCGGAAAGTTCTTGCGCGATCTTATCACCTTTTTTCTGGGCGATCAGTTCCGCACGCAATGTCGTAGCGACCCGATCCACAGGACGATATCCCTCAGGAATCGTTCCCTCAACCGCGGCGACCACGAACTGATCCTCGCACTCAAAAATCTCGGAGATAGAGCCCTTGCCATTCTGGAACGCCCAGCGGATCACCGGACGAGAATTCTGGATAGAGCCTAACATCTGGTTATCCGCTGTTATTGAAACACCGGAAATCAAATTGTAACCAGCCTCCTTCGCATTCTCTTCCAATTTCTCCATCGTATTGTTTTGCGATACGAATTGGTTCAACTCATTATAAATATTACTATATGTTTTCGAACTCGGAGACACGGTCATATCAATATCCGCGATCTTATACTTATCCACGTTCGCCGTTTTCTCCGTCACTTTCACGATATGCGTGCCATACATGGATTTTACCACGGACACCTCGTTGATCGCCGTAGAGAACACCGCGTTCTTAAAGTCCTCGTTCACGCCTCGCAAAGCGGTCGCTTCCGTAAACCAACCCAGCTCGCCTCCATTCTCGGCAGCCTGGTCCACCGAATGCTCTTTCGCCAACGTAGCGAAGTCAGCGCCACCTTTCAGCGCACCCACTAAGCTATCGGCCAACGCCTTCAATTCCGCCTCGGGCTTCCCGGCCAACATGATGTGGCTCACCTTCACGGAATCCGGGGCTTTCGTCTTATCGACCAATTTGAACATCCGATACTTATCGTTATCAAATACAGGACCATAAATATCGCCCACTTGAGCGGTCGTGGCAAATTGCTTCATCTCGGCATCCAAAGCCTTCTCCGAGAAGAAAGCGTCGATATACGGAACCTCCGAATATTCATTTACGATATCAGCCACTCTATTTGACGTAGCCAACTCCTCCTTGACGCTCTCGATATCGGCCTGCGCGTTATCATAATCCTCCTTGCTCGGACGGATATCCACCGCGATATAATCGATTACCTTCGACTCTTTTTGCTTATACAATTCCTTGCGTTGGTTATACAATCGCTCGATCTCGCTCTGGCTTACCTCGATTGTCGAATCAGGGATCGTAGCATACGACTGCATCGCATAAACGATGTCGGAATTCACGTTGCCAGCCTCAAACGCATCCTTCGCCTCCAACGAATTCGCGGAAACCGCCTTGCTCAACAACATCGTGTATTTCTGCTCCAATCGTTGGCGTTTAATATTCTTCTCCCAGAACAACCAAAAATTCCGGGCCTGAAGCAATTGCGCCTGCTGCTCTACCGGATAACTTGAGATATTATCCGCGTCGATTTGCTTTAAGAAGTTCAGCAAAGCGGCTTTATCGAAAACGCCCGTTTGAGGATTCGTAAACATCTGCATTTGCTGAATCAACGGAGAAATATTCTCACCTTGCACCATATCAAACAACTCCTCCGCGCTGACAACCATTCCCAATTTCTCGGTAGCGTTGTCCAATACGACCTCCTGCACCATCGCGTCAAACACGGACTGGCGGATCTGGGTCATCACCTCCTCCGGCAAGCTCGTCGAACCGGATTGCATCTTATACATCTCTGACATCTCGTCGATGCGTGCCTGATAATCCTGGATATGCACCACCTCGCCCTCGATCTCGGCGATCTTCTCTTGCGATTGTCTAAAATAAGTAGAACCGGAGTTCAAAAAGTCTCCGATGATAAAGGCGAACAATGCCACACCCACAACGAGCACTAACAGTCCTGCCTTGCTTCTGATTTTTTCCAGCGTAGCCATTTACTATGTTTTATTTTTTAAGTTTATTATTTCTCATTTTAAGGGCACAAAGATAGGAAAAAAAGAAAATCACAGCATATATAACACCATTATTTTATCAATTCTCCACCTTCATGCGAACCAATTCTATCTTCGTAGCGGTTACTTTAAGGATCTTAAACGTGTACTTATCGACTTCGACCGTCTCATTCAATTTCGGGAATTTCTGATAGAAATGCAAAATGAAACCGGCGATCGTCACATACTCATCCGACTCGGGTAGCTCCAATCCAAACTTCTCGTTCAGCGTATCTATCTCAATCCGGCCGGACAGCACGAACTCATTCTCGGAAACTTTCCGAGCCACGTACGACTTCGTATCATGCTCGTCCTCTATCTCCCCGAAAATCTCCTCCACCAAATCCTCCAGCGTCACGATGCCGGAAGTCCCCCCGAACTCATCCACGACAACAGCCAAGCTCTTCTTCTCCTGCAAAAGTTGTTTCATGAGTTTATTCGCGGCCATCGTCTCCGGCACGATCGAGACGCTCCGGATCCGCGTCGTCCAATCCTCCGGAGCCTTAAACAGTTCCGACGAATGAATATAGCCGATAATGTCATCTATATTATCTTTAAAGACCAAAATCTTGGAAAATCCGGTCTCGATAAATCGGGAACGCAACTCCGCTATCGTCGTCATCGTGTCACATGCCACGATCTCCGTGCGCGGCACGATACAATCCTTCACACGCACGTTCGAGAAGTCAAGCGCGTTTTGAAACATCTTCACCTCCGTATCCATTTCCGAATCGACAGGAGCATCTTCCATCCGTTGTTGTATGAAATAATCCAAATCCATCTTGCCCAAGACCGAAGGCGCGTTACTCGCCTTCATGCCGGCGACGCGCAAAACGATAGCGGATAACAAACTTGAGAACCAAGAGATCGGATACAAAATAAGATAAATAATAAAC
>DXEN01000069.1 GCA_019114945.1 Candidatus Parabacteroides intestinigallinarum
CAAAGTTCACATCGAATATTCCGCAGACCACGGCTTCCATCGTCTGATTTTGGACTGTTGTTGAGATACAACGCATATAGCCGGTCAATTGATTGGTGCTTTTCCGCATAGCCAGTTCATAGCGAAACACACTCGTCCCGGTATAATCTTTGGCAATGGTCATTCTTGAGCCTTTCCCATCTATATTATAAATCAGTTCATGCGTGACTGTAGTCATATTGAAGCCAAAGCCGTTTTCGGTTTTGGCCAAATCGGAAAACACTATCTTGTCGCTATATACGCCTTCTAATTTTCCGTTGTCAAGTTGATAGACTACATCATCCGTAAACAAATTCTTGCCAATGATATTTTCCTTCAGGAATTGAATTATTTCGTCTTTCATATCTATTTCTTTTTAAGCGAATCTGCATTTCTTCGTCACGATTGGTGATAACAACGTAGTCATCAGAACCAACAACCACAAATTGCCGGACAACGGATTATAAGCGGCTAAAAGTTCTGAAACAGTACTGCCTCCCGCCAGTCCTGCGGCAAATTCAAAAGCAATCGTCAACAATGCCCAGCTTATCCCAATCAACCAGCCATCTTTGGAGGTAAAGGCTTTTATCATTCGAGGCAATAACAGCCAAGTTATCAGGAAAATACACACGCTTAAAATGATTCCGCTGACAGGCAATGCCCATTCCTCTCCGATAGCCTTCGCCAATACATATTCCCTCAATCCTCCATTGAGAATGGCTACGGGGATAAAGCAAAGCCATATTATGAGGGATTTCAAGATGTTCATACAGCCTTTTCCATCACATAGTTTGTCAGCCAAAGCTGGTTGGCTCTCGCCTTCTGTTCCTTCACCACCTTGTAGCCACGCTTCTCGAAGAAAGGTCGTGCGGTAATGCTTACTTCTACGCTTATTTTATGCACCTCGTATCCACGAGCTATCTTTTCCACTTCCGAAAGCAACAAGGTTGCCACACCCTTTCCTTGCCAATCCTTGTGGACAAACATAGAGTGCAGATAACCGTCTGTGTTCATGGAGGAAAAGCCGATGATATTACCTTTCCCGTCAAGTACGCCGACATAATCGTTTTCTGCAAGCAGCTCCTTCCAATGCTCTACGCTATTTCCGCACGAAGCCCAGTCTGCCACTTCCTCTTTCGTGTAGTCTTTGGAATTGACTGCGAGAACAGTGGCGCGAAACAATTCCCGCATTTCCGGAATGTCTTGTGCTGTTAGCCGACGTATAGGCAACCGCGAAGTAATCAACTGATAAGTCATTTTCTGTTCCATTGCGCTATATTACTGATAGGTTTGCGCAAAGATAACGTTTATATCTTTCCTTTTGCCATTCTGACAAACTTTCCGTAAGTTCGCGAGTCATTCATTTTAATATCTTATAGGTATGCAATTATCCATCAATCGAAAAGACATCGACAAGTTTTTGATGATAGGCGACAAGGTGCTGATTAAACCCAAGAACCCGCAAGGGCAGACCCGAAGCGGCTTATACCTGCCACCCACGGTGCAGCAAGGCGAAAAGATACAGGCCGGATACATTATCAAGACCGGTCCCGGCTATCCATTACCCACGCAACCGGAGGAGCATGAGGTATGGGAGCGGAAGAAAGATGAGGAACCTCGCTACCTGCCTCTCCAAGCACGGGAGGGCGACTTGGCTATCTACCTGCAAAACGCCGCTTACGAGATTAACTTCAACGAGGAAAAATACCTTATCGTCCCACACTCGGCTATCCTGATGTGCATCCGCGACGAAGGTTTATTCGAATAGCGTCCTTTTGTCGGTTAAATAGTGTAGTTTTCGCTTTTTTATTTTACTTTCGCGCAAAGGACTATACAAATTATCAATAAAAACGATTATAATGAACAAGATTGTAAACAAAGAACATTTTTCCGCCAACGTGGTGAAACTGGAGGTGGAAGCACCCCTGATCGCCCGTTCCCGCAAGGCGGGCCACTTCGTGATCGTACGCGAGGGCGAGAAAGGCGAGCGTATACCGCTCACGATCGCCGGTGCCGATACGGAGAAAGGAACCATCACGTTAGTCATCCAAGCGGTAGGCGATTCGTCCCGCAAGATTTGTGCCTTGAACGTCGGCGATTACCTGACCGATGTGGTCGGTCCCCTCGGGCAAGCGACCCATATCGAGAAAGTCGGCACGGTGGTTTGCGCCGGCGGAGGCGTAGGTGTCGCTCCGTTGTTACCCATCGTCGAGGCGTTCCACAAGGCGGGCAACCGGGTCATTGTCGTGTTGGCCGCGCGCACGAAAGAGCTCATCATCTTGGAGGAGCAGATGCGCCAAAACTCGGACGAGGTGATCATCATGACCGATGATGGCTCGTACGGCACGAAAGGATTGGTGACCGATGGCGTAGAGGCGGTCATCCAACGGGAGAAAGTAGACCAGTGTGTCACGATCGGCCCCGCTATCATGATGAAATTCGTAGCGGCGCTCACCAAACGCTACGAGATTCCTACGGTAGCCTCGCTCAATACCATCATGGTGGACGGCACGGGCATGTGTGGCGCCTGCCGGGTAACGGTAGGCGGGAAAACGAAGTTCGTCTGTGTGGACGGACCGGAGTTCGACGCGCATCAAGTGGACTTCGACGAGATGATTATGCGCTTAGGCGCTTATAAAGATATGGAACGAAAATAATATAACCTTGAGTTTTGAGTCATGACAACAGAAGAATTAATCGCCGCCCGCCGTGCCGAACCTTGGAGAGTGGAGCTACGCGGGAGCATGAAGAATAAAGAACGCACGGCTATTCCCCGTGTGAAAATGAATGAACTGGATCCGGAATACCGCAGTCACACCCGTGTGGAGGAGGTAAATCTGGGCCTGACGAAAGAGCAAGCCCTGTCGGAGGCCAAACGTTGCTTAGACTGTCCGAATCCCACTTGTATGCAGGGTTGCCCGGTAGGGATTCACATCCCGACTTTCATTAAGAATATCGAGCGAGGCGAGTTCCTCGAAGCCGCCAAGGTGCTGAAAGAGACGAGCGCCCTGCCCGCCGTGTGCGGCCGGGTATGCCCGCAAGAGAAGCAATGCGAGAGCCAATGCATCCACTTGAAAATGGGGCACGAGGCAGTAGCGATCGGTTATCTGGAGCGATTCGCCGCCGACTATGAACGGGAAAGCGGCAACATCTCGATACCGGCCATCGCCGAGAAAAACGGTATCAAGATAGCCGTGGTCGGTTCCGGTCCCGCCGGATTGTCGTTCGCCGGCGATATGGCGAAACGGGGCTACGAGGTGACCGTATTCGAGGCGCTGCACGAGATTGGCGGCGTACTGAAATACGGCATACCGGAATTCCGTTTGCCCAACAAGATCGTAGATGTCGAGATCGACGGCCTACGCCAGATGGGCGTCCGCTTCGAGAAGGATTGCATCGTAGGCAAGACCATCAGCTACGAGGATTTGCACACGTACGGATTCAAGGGAATCTTCGTGGCCAGCGGGGCGGGCTTGCCCAACTTCATGAACATCCCGGGCGAGAACCTGGTGGGTGTCATGTCGTCCAACGAGTACCTGACCCGCGTGAACCTAATGGACGCAGCCAATCCGGAAAGCGACACGCCGGTATTAAAGGGTAAGCACGTCGCCGTGATTGGTGGCGGAAACACGGCGATGGACTCCGTGCGCACGGCTCGCCGCCTGGGAGCGGAGCGCGCCATGATTGTTTACCGCCGCAGCGAGGAAGAGATGCCCGCCCGCCTGGAAGAGGTGAAACACGCGAAGGAAGAGGGCGTCGAGTTCCTGACACTCCACAACCCCATCGAGTACATCGGCGACGAGAGAGGCCGGGTAAGGCAAATGCGCCTGCAAAAGATGGAATTAGGCGAACCGGACGCCTCGGGGCGCCGCCGTCCGATCCCCATCGAGGGAGCGATCGAAACCGTGGATGTCGACGAGGTGATCGTCAGCGTCGGCGTATCACCCAATCCGCTGATTCCTCACGCCTTCCAAGGATTGGATATCAGCAAGAAAGGTACGATTGTCGTGGAACAGGATACGATGCGCTCGGCGTTGCCGGACGTATATGCCGGAGGCGATATCGTACGCGGGGGAGCGACAGTGATCTTAGCGATGGGCGACGGGCGCAAAGCCGCCGCCGCGATGGACGCCCAGTTACGCCCGTAAGGCAATAGGCATCGTAAGATACTGACGATGGGCATTATGAGATACGAATAATGGGCATTATAAGGTATTGACAATGCCCATCGTCAGTACCTTATAATGCCCATTGCTATTTCAGGGGAATCGAAAGATCTTAGATCGAAGAGATACGCAACGTATCCAACAAATCACGATTGATTGGCTTATCGTTCTTGATCGCTTTCGAGAAAGGAACATAAACGATCTGGTCGTTCTGGATACCCATCATCACGTTCCGTTGGTCGTCCAGTAAGGCGTCGATAGCGGCGATACCCATCCGCGTCGCCAAGATACGATCTTGCGCCGTCGGCGAACCACCTCTTTGCAAGTGCCCCAAGATAGAGACACGCACGTCGAACTGCGGATATTCCTTCTTCACACGCTCGGCGACACCCATCGCTCCACCGGTCACCTCGCTCTCGGCCACCAGCACGATACTACTATTCTTCGACTTACGGAAACCCGTCTCGATCATCTCCGCCAACTGATCCTTCTCCAACGAGATCTCCGGGATAATAGCCGCCTCGGCACCCGAGGCGATCGCGCCGTTCAACGCCAAGAAACCGGCGTCGCGTCCCATCACCTCGACAAAGAACAACCGGTCGTGCGAGGTAGCCGTATCACGAATCTTATCCACGCACTCCATAATCGTATTCAAGGCCGTATCGTAACCGATTGTCGTATCCGTACCATACAAATCGTTATCAATCGTCCCCGGCAAACCCACGATCGGGAAATTATACTCTTGTGCAAAAATACGAGCCCCCGTCAAGGTTCCATCGCCACCGATAGCGATCAAGGCATCGATGCCATGCTCCATCAGCTTATCATACGCCTGCTTGCGACCTTCCGGTGTCTTAAACTCCGTACAGCGAGCGGTCTTCAGGACGGTTCCGCCACGCTGTATGATATTACTGACGTTCTGCGTTCTAAACTCTTCTATCTCGTCCAAGAGCAAGCCCTTATAACCGCGATAGATACCTTTCACTCTCATTCCGTGGAAAATAGCGGAACGCGTTACCGCACGAATCGCGGCGTTCATTCCCGGGGCATCGCCACCGGAGGTTAAAATACCAATACACTTTATTGCAGACATGGTGCCTATGTTTTTATTGTTTAGTCGCAAAAGTAATCATTATTTGATTATATATCACTTTCCTGACGCGGAAAGTTCGACTGATATTCATCAAAATATCATCGAACGGCATTCAATTCCTTTATCCGGACAGCCACTTGCTCCATCAGCCATTTCGGCGTGGAAGTGGCGCCACACACTCCCACCCGATGGACCTCCGCGGGCAGAGGCTCGGTGATCTCCTCCACCTCCGAGATAAACGACGTATTCGGATTCGCTTTCCGGCACTCCTCGAACAACATCTTCCCGTTGGAACTCTTGCGTCCGGCAACGAAATAGACCCAATCGTGCCGCCGCGCGAAAGCCTGTATATTCGGCAAGCGGTTGGCTACCTGGCGGCAGATCGTATCGTAATAATTAAACTCTACGTCGTCATGCATCCGCCGTTTAATCTCCGCCACGATCGCCTTGAACCCATCCAACGACTTGGTGGTCTGCGAGAAGAGAGAGATCGCCCGGGAATAATCCAAGCGGTCCAAATCCTCCATTCGCTCGACAACGATCGCCGTCCCGTCCGTCTGGCCTACCAAGCCATTCACCTCGGCATGTCCTTTCTTTCCATAAATCACCAGTTGGGTGTTGTTCGCCCGTGTCTCCTGATAACAGGTATGAATCTTACGCTGCAAGCGCAAGACGACCGGGCAGGTCGCGTCGATAATCGTAATCCGGTTTTGTCGGGCCATCTCGTACGTAGCGGGAGGCTCGCCATGGGCACGCAACAGCACCTTTTGGTCGCGCAACGCAGAGAAAGCAACGTGGTCGATGGTGTGCAAACCCATCCGCTCCAGGCGCTCCACCTCCAAACTGTTATGAACGATATCGCCCAGGCAATACAACGTATCCGTGTTCCGCAACTCCCGCTCCGCGCTCTCGATGGCCGTCACCACCCCGAAACAGAAACCAGAATCTTTATCTATCTCTACCTCTATCATACATTCCCCATTAGGCCTATTACACATCCACCACCCGATGGTATTGCTCCAGCACCCAAGCCTTTTGCTCGGCCAGCGTCATATCGGAATTGTCCAGCACCAACGCGTCGTCCGCCTGCCGCAACGGTCCTTCCGTACGGGTCGAATCCAGGTAATCCCGTTTCCGCACATTCTCCAAGACTTCCTCGAACGAGACCGGTGTCCCTTTCGCACGTAACTCTTCCATCCGACGGCGGGCACGCACCTCCTGCGAGGCCGTCACGAACAATTTCAACTCCGCGTCCGGGAAAACCACCGTACCGATATCACGGCCATCCATCACAACGCCTTTCTCCTTGCCCATCGCTTGTTGCTTCGCGACCAACGCTTTCCGTACGAACCCCAAAGCGGCTACCAGACTCACCTTCTCCGCCACCGCCATCGTCCGAATCTCCTGTTCCACGTCCTCTCCATTCAGATACGTATCCGCACGCCCCGTGGACGGATTGAAATGGAACGTAATCTCCAAATCGTCAATAACGGCTCTCAATGCCTCTTCCCGGAGCGTATCGCCCTCGAACCACCCCTGCCGGAGGCAATAAAGCGTCACGGCTCGATACATCGCACCCGTATCAATATACGTATAACCGATCTCTCTCGCCAAATCCTTCGCCATCGTGCTCTTGCCACTGGACGAATGCCCATCGATGGCTATCACTATCTTTTTCATTCGCTGTATTTTAATGAATCATACTCATTTTCCCATAAAGACACTCGCAACGGATTCATCTCCTCCGCCTCGGAACGCATATCCGAACGTTCTTTTATTTCTACCGATACCGGTTTCAAGCGCTTCGCCCGATAATCGTACCGTAAACTCTCGACCTTTACCTTGCCCGATGCCGGATAGCTGTATCGCTCCGCCTCCAGCGTCGTACCGTACCGGCTCTCGCGTCGCTCCTCCCGCAAACGTCCGTCCTTCCATACATGCACCCACGTATCGCTGTTGCCTTCGTATTTCGTGACATAAATATGCGCCCCGTTCTCCACCGAGCGTGTCTTGGTCGTCCGCACATTATCCGTAAAGGAAGGATTGGGGTGGCAAACGATTTTACAACGTTGCCCTCCCTCGTAATACTCATCGATGGTAGGCATGAAATCCACGAAACGTTTCACGAAATACGTCCCGTCCGTGCTCGCGAGAGGCACCATATCCACTTTCAGCAGGAACCGACCGCCATCCAAATCGCTGGCCCAAAAGGACACGCAAGGATCGACATACACCTCCAACTTGTAACCCTCCGGCGCCTTTATACGCTTTCCGGTAGGCACCTCGAACACCTCACGTGCGTAACCATCGTCATCATAAACGACGCGAGAGACAATATGCCGGGTGGTATCCGGCCGGTCGAAATCGATATTATCGATGACCAAGCGGAAATCCAGATACGTGTCACCTTCCTTCCCTTCAAACTCCCCAAACTCATCCGAATACAACTTCTCGTCGAAACGAAGGAAGTGCGTCAACCGGCCCGCCGAGTCATAATTGTAAACCAGATATTGATCCGATACCTCGGATGCCCCGGAGATCGTCGCGATCCATCGCCCCTCCGTATCGACATACCGTGTAAGCCTGTTCATAGGAGCACGCTTCAATTCCCATACCGCGTACGACCCGTCGGAAAACGTAACGGAGTCATAATCGATACAGCCCAAACGCTCTTGTATGTCCGGATCGCCATGCTCGTCCATATGCACGGAATCGGTAATCGTAAGCGCCTTATCGTCCCCGCATGCCAAGAACACGGTAAAAGCCGCGATAAACGCCCCGGATAAAAAATGCCATTTCTTCATACCACTGTGTTACGTTTTGCTATTTAAAATCCTCCAACGTTGTCGATACGCTGAGCATTAACGATAACGCGGACGGATGATATTTCGCCAACGAGAAACCTACGTCGAACATCTTGATTCTCACGCCCGCTCCCGCCGAGAAGCCGGAGAAGCTACCTCCGCCTTGCAGCTTCATGTCCATGTTCACCTTCGGATTGAAACCGACGCCTACCCAAAAGTTATCGGAAGGCACGAAGTCAACCCCGATGATCAGATGCTTCGCGAAAGTCTTGAAGAAAGAATCATCTTTCTGCTCCACGTTCGTGTTATCCACATAATCGAACTTCCAACAATTCAAGTATTGGGCCGTCAAGGATAGACGCAATGGCGCATGCGATAGCTTTTGGGAAATTCCCAGCTGGATATCCCAAGGCATCTTCTGCCGCTCATCCTCGTACGCCTTCAGTTGCGCCCCAATATTCTTCAAGGCGAACCCGAACGAGAAACCCTTCTCCGAATTATAATAACTCAAGCCGGCATCCACGCATAAGCCGATCGAGGTATAATCCGCCAATCCCGAGTAGAGGAACTTCAGCGCAAGTCCGCCCCGCCAACGCTCGTTCAGGTCGCGGGCATAAAAGCCATTCACGCTGATATCCTTCGCGGATACCGAAGCACCGGTCACCACATTCCCCGGCAACGCCTCCTGGATATCGCCATAGCCGATAAACGTAGCGCCGACTCCCCAAGCCGCACGCTCGCCATGCGCTTTCGTAAACAAGGCGCTCCCTACGTTGACATCCGATATATAATTCATATAATTCAGATTGATCATCCCGTCCATCTCCGCGCCCAACAACGCGGGATTATGAAAAATCAAGGAAGGGTCCCGCTCTACCAACGCGACGGTATGCCCACCCAAGGCATTCGCCCGCGCGGAGGTAGGAAGACGCAGGAAGGTAAACGCCTCGCCTCCCGTCTGGGCAAGCGCACGCAACGTGACACTGAAGAAAAAGAACAGTATCGATAGCCTATTTCTCATATTTTCCTCTCTAAATAGCGTTCAAAGATACATTAATTCGGATTTTACATAAACAAAAACGAGGAAAATGAGAAAAAGGTATATTATTCTTTGAGTTTTTTGTTGGCGAAATAAAATAATTTGTATTTTCGCGTTAGTGGAAAACACTGATAAACTTTATTACATAAATAAGTAAGTATGGAAATTAAGAAATCACCGAAAGCGGACCTTGAGAGAGGAAAAGGCTTAAGCCTGTTGTTGGGCTTAGTTGTAGGTCTTTCCGTTATGTTCGTCGGGTTTGAATGGTCAACCCGCGACGTCATGGTCGTACAGGAAAGCGAGCAAGTCGCTGACGTTATCGCCGAGGAGGAAGTGGAAATCACGAGACCGGAGAATACGCCTCCGCCCCCACCCCCACCCGCGGCACCGGTAGTAACCGAAGTGTTGAACGTTGTTGAGGACGACGTAGAGCTGGAGCAACAAGACATCTTGACCTCTGAGGATACACAGATGGATGCCCAGACCGTCACCTATACACCGCCTCCAGCCGTAGAGGAAGAGGAAGAGGAGGCCGCTCAACAGATCTTTACGGTCGTTGAGGAGATGCCGAAGTTCCCGGGTGGTGACGCTGAATTGTTGAAATTTATCTCTAAATCGATCCGTTACCCGGTTATCGCACAAGAGAACGGTATCCAAGGACGCGTAATCTGCTCGTTCGTGGTAAACCGCGACGGTTCGATTGTCGATGCGCAAGTATTACGTGGTGTAGACCCGTCGTTGGACAAGGAGGCGCTCCGCGTGATCAACTCGATGCCGAAATGGTCGCCGGGTAAGCAAAGAGGTAAACCCGTACGTGTAAAGTACACGGTACCTATCACGTTCCGTTTGCAATAATAGCTTGAGAAATAATCATAAAAAAGGCTGCTCTTTCATCGCAGCCTTTTTTATTGAAATATCCATCATCCAATAATCATTCAAACCATGCATACCTTCGAAGAAATCCTTCAACGCATCGAGGGTGAGATCGCCCGGATGCGGTTCCCCTACCCCCCAAAAAGCCTGTACGAGCCGATTCGCTATATCCTATCACTCGGAGGCAAACGCATACGCCCGGCACTTACCTTATTAGCGTGCGATATATATAATAATGGTATAGAGAACGCCATCCAACCCGCCTTGGGCCTGGAGGTATTCCATAATTTCACTTTGCTGCACGACGACTTAATGGACGAGGCGGATATGCGGAGGAACAAACCGACCGTACACAAGGTATGGAACGCCAACGCGGCCATCCTTTCAGGAGACGCCATGCTGATAGCCGCCTACCAACTCATCGGCGCTACCGACCCGCGGTACCTGCGCCCGGTATTGGACTTGTTCACGCAAACCGCGGCCGAGATTTGCGGCGGACAGCAATACGATATGGAGTTCGAAAGCCGCACGGATGTAAGCGAGGCGGAGTACATCGAGATGATCCGCTTGAAGACCGCCGTATTATTAGCGTGCGCCCTGAAGACCGGAGCGATCGTAGGCGACGCACCCCAAGCGGACGCGGATCATTTGTACGATTTCGGCATTCATATCGGACTGGCTTTCCAGTTGCAGGACGATTTATTAGATGTATATGGCGATCCCGCCACGTTCGGGAAGAATATCGGAGGTGATATTCTTTGCGACAAGAAGACCTTTCTGCGGATTCACGCGGAGCGATTGGCGGACGAGCGGCAAAAGGCTTGCTTCCAAGACTGGGCACGTCGGGAGACTTTTGACCCGCATGAGAAAATCGCCGCCTATACCTCTATATATAATGAATTAGGATTAAAAGAGCTCACCGAGGAAAGAATTCAAGCGTACTACGAGGAGGCGACCCGCGACTTGGCGGCGCTCAGCGTCGACCCGGAAAGACTGAACGTATTAAAAACGGTATGCGACCAACTCATGCACCGAAAGAAATAAACGGATGGGACTGATAGATACACATTGTCACCTCTATTTAGAGGAGTTCGACCCCGAACAGGACGAATTGGTACGTACCGCGCGTGCGTCCGGCATCGAAGCCTTGGTGCTACCCAATGTCGATTTGACTACGATCGACCGGATGCACGCGCTATGCGACCGGTTCCCTCGTTTCGCGTTCCCGTTGATGGGGCTACACCCCACCAGCGTGGGTACCGATTACATATGCATGTTACAAGAGATAGAACACCATCTATCCCGACGAAAATACCATGGCATCGGGGAAATCGGCATCGACCTCTATTGGGACAAGAGCCACCTGCGGGAGCAACGCATCGTCTTCGAGGAGCAACTACGCTGGAGTATCGACTTGGACCTGCCCGTCGCGATCCATACCCGCGAGGCCTATCCGGAGGTTATGGAAAGCATTCATAAGATCGGGGCCGACCGGTTGCGGGGCATATTCCATTGCTTCACGGGCACGCGGGATGAATTGGCGGACATCCTACCTTTGGGCGGCTTCAAGATCGGGATTGGCGGAGTCATTACCTTTAAAAATTCCAAATTGGCGGATACCATCCGCGAGATACCCCTCGACCGAATCGTCCTGGAGACCGACGCCCCCTACCTCGCGCCCGTACCCTACCGGGGAAAAAGGAACGAACCAACGTATATATGGAAGACGGCGGAAAAGGTGGCGGAAACCTTCGGACGGACACTCGAGGAGACCGTAAAAACGACCCGAAAGAGCGCTTTGGAATTGTTCAAGAACATAAAAACGGGTGAATAGCTATTTTTTTCTGAAAGGATGATAAATTTATTCGGATAAATGATGCGTATTTCAATCAAAAACTTTAGATTTGTGCCAGAAAAGAACGCGGGTTAAAAAATTATTCGTAATTTGCGTTCGATTTCGAGGAAGAGACCTTGGAGAGATGCTCGAGTGGTTGAAGAGGCACGCCTGGAAAGCGTGTAAACCCCTAAAGGGTTTCGCGGGTTCGAATCCCGCTCTCTCCGCGATGGGAATATACCATGAACAAATTAATAACAAAATAAAAAACAAAAAGAGAATTATTAATCTTAAAAATTAAACACACAATGAAAAAGTATTTCGTTAAAGCATTCTTGGGTTTGTGCGCCCTTGGAACTTCTACAGTAGCGTTTGCGCAAGAGGCAGCTCAACCGGCAGTTGAAGGCGGTCTGTATCAAGCGTTGAAAGTAAAATTCATCGAAGGTGGTGCTGACTTCATGAGCTCTATCGCGATCGTATTGATCTTAGGTTTGGCTTTCTGTTTGGAGAGAATTATCTATCTGAACTTGGCTGAGATTAACACCTCTAAATTCTTGAAGAGCTTGGAAGACGCTTTGGACAAAGGCGATGTTGAGGGCGCTAAGGCTATCGCTCGCGACACAAGAGGTCCTATCGCTTCTATCGCTTACCAAGGTTTGATGAGATTGGATCAAGGTATCGACGTTGTTGAGAAGTCTATCATCTCTTATGGTGGTGTTCAAGGTGGTTTGTTAGAGAAGAACCTTTCTTGGGTAACATTGTTCATCGCGATGGCTCCGTCATTAGGATTCTTGGGAACTGTGGTAGGTATGGTCATGGCGTTCGATAAGATCGAGCAAGTTGGTGATATCAGCCCGACGGTCGTTGCAGGTGGTATGAAGGTGGCGTTGATCACGACCATCGGTGGTTTGATCGTAGCATTGATCCTTCAGGTATTCTACAACTACTTGTTGAGCAAGGTTGAGGCATTATTGAACCAGATGGAAGACGCTTCCGTATCGTTGGTTGATATGGCTCTGAAATATTCCCTCAAATTCAAAAAATAAGATAGACCATGGCTGTAACAAAAATTAGAAAACTATCCAGCTGGACATTGTTAATCATCTCATTGATTACGATTGTCGTTCTGGGCATATTCTTTGGAGGCGGCGTGGAAGATCCCGCTGCGGAAGTTAAGAACTACATCTATACAGGATTATTGTTGGATTGGACGTATATCGTCTTCTTCCTTACGATCGCTGTAATGATTGTGTTGGCATTGTGGCAATTCGCTTCTATTATCAAGACGAATCCGAAATCCGCGGTAACATCATTGATCGTATTGGCGTTGTTCGCCCTTATGTTGATCATCACTTACTCGATGGGTGACGGAACTCCGTTGACTACATTGAACGCGGATGCTCAAACTTACAACACCGAGTTTTGGTTGAAGGCGACCGATATGTGGATTCAATCAACCATCGTATTATTTATCGCGATTGTAGCTGTAATTTGTGCTGGAACCGTAAAAAGAATTTTAAATAAGTAAGTAATCAGATAATACAGACAAAGGATATGGGAAAAAAGAGAAAAGTACCAGCAGTCAATGCCTCTTCATCTGCCGATATCGCTTTTATGTTGCTTCTGTTCTTCCTTATGACATCCTCAATGGATACGGATAAAGGTTTACCAAGACGGTTGCCGCCCCCAGTACCCAAAGAGCAGAAAGAAACGGATGTGGACATCAAAAAGAGAAATCTGTTGGTTGTGTTGATTAACAGCCAGAACCAGATTCTGTGTGGAGATGAGTTCATTGACATCAAACAACTGAAAGACCGGGTAAAGGAGTTTGTCTCGAACCCGAACAATAACGAGCACATGCCGGAGAAGGTGGAAGTAGATGTTCCTTACTTTGGAAAGCAAATGGTTACGAAGAATCACGTCATCTCTTTGCAGAACGACCGTGGTACCGAGTATCAAGCTTACATCGATGTCCAAAATGAGATCGCGGCGGCTTACAACGAGTTGAGAGATGATCTTTCGAGACAAAAGTTCGGAAAAATTTTCATGGAATTAGACGAGGAGCAACAGAAAGCTGTGCAACAAATCTATCCGCAGAAGATTTCCGAGGCTGAACCTAAAAATTATGGAGGAGTCAAGTAATGGGAAAATTTAGTAAAGCGGGTGGTCGCGAGATGCCGGAGTTGAACACCTCTTCATTGCCTGACTTGGTGTTTGCGTTCTTGTTCTTCATCATGATGGTAACCACCATGCGTGAGGTAACATTGAAAGTGGAGTTCCGTGCTCCGCAGGCGACAGAGCTTCAGAAGTTGGAGAAAAAGTCGTTGGTAACGTTCATCTATGTTGGAAAGCCGACACAGGATTTGCAAGCGAAGATGGGTTCCGAGACTCGTATCCAGTTGAACGACGCTTTTGCCGAGACTTCGGAGATTCAGGACTATATCGCTCAGGAGAAATCCAGTATGAAAGAGGAGGATCAACCGTTTATGACGGTTTCCATCAAGGCGGATAGAGAGACCAAGATGGGTGTGATTACCGATATCAAACAGGCGCTCCGTGAGGCGTACGCATTGAAGATTAGTTATTCAGCTACACAACGTATCAATTAATAACAATCTGACATACCTAAAAAGGCGGGATATTCCATCCCGCCTTTTTTATTGCCTAAACCTACCTCCTGCCCCTACAGCAAAACACGAATATTCGCGTCAGCACACATGAACGTTCACGAAAAGTCACAACACCGCTACCGCACGACGCCATATACATTCCGGTAGATTGTATCCCGCACCTGCTCGAAAGAATGAGACAAGTCTATCGATCCGTATGTCATTAAACGCATCTCGAACCAACCATCGCCCGGACGATAAGGCGGCTGTTGATACGTGTGCGTATCCAATACAAACCCCAAACGCTCGTAGAAGCCTATACGGCGCCGACTCATCTCGTCGGTTGGCATCTCTACCTCCAACACCACGGGATCCTTGTGAAGCGCCAAGAAACTCCTCATCGCCCTTGAGCCAATCCCCCCGTTTCGTGCGGAAGGATCAACTGCGAAGTGCTCGGCATAAACAAATCCATCGAATTGCCAAGCCGTAATAAACCCGACATATACACCATCTCGCGACAAGGCGAGCAACTCAAAACGAGAGTCCTCCACCAACAATTTCCGCACAAGAGAGAAATCCCGGCGCTCAACTTCCGGAAAAGACTCGTTATACGTCTTCTCCACCAACCCCGATAAAGGACTATTCGGATCCTTCACCAACTCACAAACAATTACAGATTCCATACATCCCAAAATATAGTTAATACATCAAGCTACTTACAAAAGCCAAATATCTCGAAGCGAATGTTAGATAATTATAAGATAATCCTTATATTTGCCTTAAATATGAAAGATTCAATCTAACAGCAATACAAATATAGAAAATATATGGCACATCATCAATTGGATGAACTGGACGAGAAGATCCTGAAATTAATCATCGGCAATGCCCGCATGCCATTCCTTGAGGTAGCGAGAGAGTGCAACGTATCGGGCGCGGCGATTCACCAACGCATCCAAAAACTAACGAACTTAGGCGTAATCAAAGGCTCGGAATTTATCGTCGACAATACGCAAGTGGGCTACGAGACTTGCGCCTATATGGGTTTATACTTGAAATCGCCCGGGCAATTCCCAACCGTGGTCGAGGCGTTGAAACAAATCCCCGAGGTCGTGGAATGTCATTACACGACCGGCCAATACGATTTGTTCATCAAGATTTACGCCAAGAACAACCAGCACTTGCTAAGCATCATTCACAACAAGCTCCAGCCATTAGGCTTGGCGCGCACGGAGACCTTGATATCATTTAAAGAGGCTTTTAAACGACAAATCCCCATCGATATAGAGGACGAGGAATGAGGGAATAAAGGATAAATAAAAAGGGTGTGCCAAATCACGGAAAGCACGTGGTTCTTGACACACCCTTATTATGTCCTGACTTCGTCAACGCGTACCCCAAAATTCATCCTTGAAGAGTGAAGCGATACGTTGATGCCGTTTCATAAGCATGGTCCTATTGATAGTCTGCTTACTTTGGGGCAACGTCATCTGTATAGTCACTAT
>DXEN01000070.1 GCA_019114945.1 Candidatus Parabacteroides intestinigallinarum
TCCTATAAGGTCCCCGGTCAATAATTGTCAATCGTTAATTGTCAATTGTCAATTCTCCGGATGCACCTATGTGCCTTGGCCAACGCACGTATGTTAAAATGCCAACGCACCTACGTGACTTGGGCAACGCACGTATGTTCTCCGGACAAACTACAAATTATAGTTAACACGTTTGTCGTTCCGGCGGAATACCTTATCTTCGCAAGACAAAATAGAATCCATCGATAAATGCCATGAAAGATTTCGCATTGCTCCCATTGCTCGTCCTGACACTCCTCGGCGCTTGCGGGGATAAGACGCCCCAAGGGGATGCCGCGGAAAGCGGCGTAGAGACCGTCTTGCCAGACGAGACGAACAAGGTGACCGTCGTGACGCTACAAGCGGGAGATTTCCATCACGAGTTAATCAGCAACGGGAAGCTATCCGCCCGCCGGATGGCGGACTTGCGGTTCGAGTCGGCCGAACCCATCGCGCGCATCTTCGTGAAGAATGGGGAACGGGTGACGCAAGGGCAACGAATAGCCGAGCTCGCCACGTTCCGCCTCGCCAACAAAACCGCGCAAGCGAAAGGCACGCTGGACAAGGCGGAACTGGAGCTGAAAGAGGTGCTGGTGGGACAAGGCTACTCGCTGGCCGACACGGCGAGGGTACCCGCCGCCACGCTACGCCTCGCCAAGGCGCGGAGCGGCTACGACCTCGCCCTGGCGCAATACGAGCTGGCACGCTACGAGGAACGGAACGCCACGCTGACCGCTCCCTTCGAGGGCGTAATCGCCAACCTGTCCGCACGGCAAGCGAACATCGCCTCCACGACAGAGGCGTTTTGCACCGTCATCGACCCGCATAGCCTGGAAGCTTCTTTCACGGTATTGGAAAGCGAGTTGCCCTTGATTCACGTGGGCGACAAGGTAGAGGTGACGCCTTTCGCCTCGCCGGGCGAGCGGGCGGAAGGCCGCGTGACCGAGATTAATCCCCGGGTGGACGAGAATGGCATGACGCGAGTGAAAGCGAGCGTGAACGGGGCGGCACGGCTCTTCGAGGGCATGAACGTGCGGGTCAGCGTGCGGCGCTCGGTAAGCGGGCAGCTGGTCGTGCCCAAGTCGGCGGTGGTGCTGCGCTCGGGCAAGCAAGTCGTATTCACCGCGGTGGACGGCAAAGCGTATTGGAACTACGTGCGCACGGGGCTGGAGAACGCCGAGAGCTACACCATCGTGGAAGGCTTGAAAGCGGGCGACGCGGTCATCACGAGCGGCAACATCAACCTGGCCCACGAAGCGCCCATCGAAATCAGTACGGAATGAAAACGGTCGCCCCATGATTCGCTTCCTGCTCAAACGCCCGATCGCGGTATTGATGGCCTTCACGGCCCTGTTCATCCTAGGAATGGTGACCTACTTCACCATCCCGGTATCGCTCTTGCCCGACATCGCCATCCCGGAGATTACCGTGCAAGTATCGGGCGCCAACACCTCCGCCCGCGAACTGGAGAATACCATCGTGAAGCCCATCCGCCAGCAATTGATGCAGGTGGCGGGCCTGCGCGACATCCATAGCGAGACCCGCGACGGGGCGGGCATCATCCGCCTCGACTTCGACTACGGCACCTCCACCGACCTGGCCTTTATCGAGGTGAACGAGAAAATCGACGCCGCCATGAACTACCTGCCCCGCGAGGTGGAACGCCCCCGGGTGGTAAAGGCGAGCGCCACCGACATACCGGTCTTCTGCCTCAACCTCTCTTTCATCGACGACGAGCGAGCGGAAAGCGAGACCGCTTTCCTCGACCTGTGCCAGTTCGCGGAGACCGTCATCAAGCGCCGCATCGAGCAACTGCCCGAGGTGGCGATGGTAGACATCACGGGCACCGTGGGACGGCAGGTACGCATCGTGCCGGACATGCGCCTGCTGGAAGCCGCGGACATCACGCTGGAGGAACTGGAGACGACGCTCGCGCACAACAACATCGAGCCGGGAAGCATGACCGTGCGCGACGGCTACTACGAATACAACATCAAGTTCTCGTCGCTCCTGCGCACCGTGGAGGACGTGCGCGCCATTTATCTCCAGAAGAACGGCCGGATTCTCCAGCTGAAGGAACTCGCCCGGGTGGACATCGTGCCGGAGAAAGAGACCGGGCTATCGATGGCCGACGGCAAGCGGGCCGTCACCCTGGCGGTCATCAAGCAAGCGGACGAGAACATGGACAACCTGAAAGAGGCGCTGGCCGAGGTCACCGGGCATTTCCAGGAAATCTATCCGGACATCGAGTTCTCGATTACCCGCAACCAGACCGAGCTGTTGGACTACAGCATCTCCAACCTGAAGCAGAACCTCTCGCTGGGTTTCCTGTGCATCTGCCTCGTGGCCATCCTCTTCCTGGGCGACGTGAAAAGCCCCGCCGTCATCGGGCTGAGCATGTTCGCGGGCATCATCATCAGCTTCCAATTCTTCTATGTGTTCGGCATCTCGCTGAACATCATCTCTCTCTCCGGCCTGATTCTCGCGTTAGGCATGATGATAGACAACTCCATCATCGTGACCGAGAACATCGCGCAATACCGCGGGCGGGGCGACAACCTGATGGACGCCTGCGTGAAAGGAACGACCGAGGTCATCACGCCGATGCTCAGCTCCACGCTCACCACCATCGTGGTGTTCGTCCCGCTGGTATTCATGAGCGGCATCGCCGGGGCGATTTTCTTCGACCAGGCTTTCGCCGTCACGGTCGGGCAAATCGTCTCCTACTTCACCGGCATCATGCTCCTGCCGGTACTCTACCAATTGGTATATAGCTTGCCGAGGCGCGAGAAAGGATTCCTCAACCTGAAGCTCAACAACCCCATCAAGGAACATACGCTGGACCGCTTCTACGACCGGGGCGTCGACTTCACCTTCGCCCACAAGCGCTCCAGCCTATCGCTCATCCTCATCTCCGTCCCGCTGTGCGTCCTCTTGTTCTACCTGATACCCAAGAGCAAGATGCCCGCGATCGACCAGAACGAGCTACTCGTGCAAGTGGAATGGAACGAGAACATCCACCTCGACGAGAACCGCGACCGCGTCGCCCGTCTGTTCGCCGGCATCGAGCGGCCGTCCGTACAGCACACGGCCTACATCGGGCAGCAGCAGTTCCTGCTGAACCGCGACCGGGAGCTTTCCATCTCCGAGGCGGAACTCTACTTCAAGACCGAGCGGACCGACGACATCGAGCCGCTGCGGCAAGAAATCGCCGCCTGGCTCAAACAGCGCTACCCGATGGCGGTCGTCTCGTTCGCCCCGCCGGAGACGGTGTTCGAGAAGATATTCGTGACCGGCGAGGCGGATATCGTCGCCGAGTTCTACGCCCGCGACAAGGAGCGCGTGCCCGACGCCGCGACCCTCCGCCACCTGGAGGACGAGATGGAGCGCCGCACCGGACAGGCGCCGGTAGGCGTCGCCTTCCAGAACCAATTGAACCTCTCCATCGACCACGAGAAACTGCTCTTGTATCACGTCGCCTACGAGGAAGTGTACCGGGTGCTGAAAACCGTCTTCAAGGAAAACGAGGTGGCTACCTTACGCTCGTACCAGCAATACCTGCCCATCACCCTGGCGGGCGACGACCGGACGGTGGACGACATCCTGCGCAACACCTTGGTACGCGCCCATACGGACGCGGACACGACAGCGCGGGCCGCCTACATCCCGCTGAGCGCCGTCGTCAGCGTCGCGCCGGGCGAGGACCTGAAAACACTCACGGCGGGAAAGAACGGCGAGTTCATCCCCTTCCAATTCTACCAAGTGGAAAACGCGGACGAACTGATGGAACAAATACGCGACATCGTGCGGGGCGAGGACGCCGGACGGACGGAATGGGACGTGGATTTCTCGGGCAGCTTCTTCTCCAACCAGCGGATGCTGAACGAGCTGGTGGTGATTCTCTGCATCTCCATCCTCCTGATGTACTTCATCCTCGCGGCGCAGTTCGAGAGTTTCCTGCAACCGCTAATCGTCCTATTAGAGATCCCGATCGACGTGGCCGCCTCGCTGCTCACGCTGTGGGCGCTCGGGCATACGCTGAACCTGATGAGCGCCATCGGTATCGTGGTGTCGTGCGGTATCATCATCAACGACTCCATCCTGAAGCTGGACGCGATCAACGAGCTACGCAAGGCGGGCACGCCGCTGCTGGAGGCCATCCACGAGGCGGGACGCCGCCGCCTGCGACCCATCATCATGACCTCCCTGACCTCCATCATCGGCATGGTGCCGCTCCTCTTCTCGTTCGATATGGGTAGCGAGCTGCAAAAGCCGCTCTCCATCGCGATGATCGCGGCGATGCTAATCGGTACGGCGGTCAGCTTGTTCATCATCCCGTTGGTATATTGGGCGATTTACCGGAAACGCGCGTAAGGAGAAAGAAACGAGAGAACGTATATGGCCGGCAAGACTCACATATCATCCTTCACGATTATCGTCGCCTTCCTGTGCGCGGCGCTGGCGGGCCTCGCGCTCGTGCCCTTGCTGCCCATCAAGCTGTCGCCCTCGCGCGTCTTGCCCCGGCTGAGCGTCAGCTACGACATGCCGGGCAACTCGGCGCGGGTCGTCGAGATGGAAGTCACCTCCCGCTTGGAGGCGATGCTCGCCCGCATCAAGGGCATCAAGGAAATCAGCTCCACCTCGGGCAACGGCTGGGGACGGATCGACGTGGAGCTGGACAAACACACGAACATCGACGCCGCCCGCTTCGAGGCCTCCACCATCATCCGCCAGACGTGGCCGGACCTGCCGGAGGAGATGAGTTACCCGCTCCTGCGGATGAGCCGGCCGGACGACAAGGAGGAGCGCCCCTTCATGAGCTACACGCTGAACGCCGCCGCCGCGCCCATCGTCATCCAACGCCTCGCAGAGAACCAAATCAAGCCCCGGCTGAGCGGCATACCGGGCATTTACCGTGTCGACGTGAGCGGCGCCACGCCGATGGAATGGCGGCTGGAATACGACAGCCATCAGCTGCGGGAGTTGGGCATCGGCGTCGAGGATATCCAAGACGCCATCCGGCGCTATTACCAAAAGGAATTCCTCGGCACGGCGAATATCGGGCAAGCGGACGGCGATGCCTCCGGCCCGCGCTGGATACGCCTCGCCCTGGTGCCCCCGACGGACGGCGACGGGTTCGACGCCGCGCGGATATCCGTGCCCGACCGGGACGGACGGCCGATTCAGTTAGACCGCCTCGTGAAGGTCACCCGGCAGGAAGAGGCGCCCCAAAGCTATTACCGCATCAACGGGCTGAACTCCATCTACCTCTCCATCCAAGCCGACGAGACCGCCAACCAACTGCGGCTGGCGCGAGCCGTCAAGGAGGAGATGGAGCACATCCGCGGCCTGCTGCCGCCCGGCTACGAGATTCACACGAGCTACGACGCTACCGAGTACATCCAAGAGGAGCTGGACAAAATCTACGTCCGCACGGGGCTGACCATCCTCATCCTCCTGCTCTTCGTGCTGCTCATCACCCGCGACGCACGCTACCTGTTCCTCATCGTGACCAGCCTGACCATCAACCTGTGCGTGGCCGTCATCTTTTACTACCTGCTCGGGCTGGAGCTGCAGCTCTACTCGCTGGCGGGCATCACCATCTCGCTCAGCCTGGTCATCGACAATACGATTGTCATGACCGACCACATCCGCTACCACGGCGACCGCAAGGCGTTCGTCTCCATCCTGGCGGCCACGCTGACCACGATCGGCGCCCTGGCCATCATCTTCTTCCTCGACGAGCGCATCCGGCTGAACCTGCAGGACTTCGCCGCCGTGGTCATCATCAACCTCGCCGTCTCGCTGCTCATCGCCCTCTTCCTCGTGCCCGCCTTGTTGGAGAAGACGCGGCCCCGCGGCCCGCTCCCGGCAAAAGCGCCCAAGGGCGGACGGCTCGCCGGCCTAAAAGAGAAGCTCCAGCGTCACCCGCTCCTCCGCCGCCTCGCCGCGTGGCGGAAGCGATTCCCCGTATATTTCTCTCGCTATTACGCCGGGCAAATCCGCTTCCTACACCGCCGGCGGACGTGGGCATGCGCGCTCCTGACGCTCGTGTTCGGCCTGCCGGTCTTCCTCCTGCCGGAGAAGATAGAGCCGGACAAGGACGCCGAGCTGACCGCCACCGACTCGCTCTGGATTGAGCGATACAACGAGTTCGCCGCGAAAGAGACATGGAAAGAGACCATCAAGCCCATCGTCGACAAGGCGCTGGGCGGCACGCTGCGCCTCTTCGTCGAGAAAGTGTACGAGGGCAGCTATCTCACCCGCAGCGAGGAGACCGTGCTCAGCATCAGCGCCTCGATGCCCAACGGGACGACCCTCGAACAGATGAACCACCTCGTCGGCCGCATGGAGAGCTACCTGAGCACGTACAAGGAAATCCGCCAGTTCCAGACGCGTATCTACAACGCCCGCCAGGCGCTTATCAACGTCTACTTCACCCGCGAGAGCGAGCGGAGCGGCTTCCCTTACACGCTCAAGAGCCGCGTCGTCAGCAAGGCGCTGGAGCTGGGCGGCGGAAGCTGGAGCGTGTGGGGACTGATGGACCAAGGGTTCAGCAACGACGTGCGCGAGAACGCCGGCTCGTTCCGCGTCGTGATGTACGGCTACAACTACGACGAGCTGTACGAGTGGGCGCGGAAGCTGCGCGAGAAGCTGCTCACCTACCGGCGCATCAAGGAGGTGCAAATCAGCTCCGAGTTCTCGTGGTGGAAAGACGACTACCAGGAGTTTTACTTCAACCTCGACAAGGAGCGCATGGCGCGCGCCCATATCCGGCCCATCGAGTTGTTCGACGCGATCAGCCCCGTATTCGGGAAAGACATCCAGGCCGGCACGGTCGTGGTAGACAACGAGAGCGAGCGGCTGCGCCTCGCCTCGGCGCAAGCGAGCGACTACGATATCTGGAGCCTGCGCGAGATGCCCTACGCCACGGAGGAGAGAAGCTACAAACTGTCCGACCTGGCGACCATCGAGCGGGGGCAGGCGCCGCAAGAAATCGCCAAGGTGGACCAGCAATACCGCCTCTGCCTGCAATACGAGTACATCGGGGCGGGCTCGCAAGGCGACAAGATACAGGAGCGTGTCCTGCGAGAGTTCAACCGCGCGCTCCCCATGGGCTACACCGCCGAGAGCGAGAACGCCTATTGGGGCTGGGACGAGAAGGACAAGGGGCAATACCTCCTGCTCTTCCTCATCATCGCCATCATCTTCTTCACCACCGGCATCCTGTTCAACTCGCTGCGGCAGCCGCTGGCGGTCATCTTCGTCATCCCCATCTCCTACATCGGCGTGTTCCTGACGTTCTACTGGTTCAAGCTCAATTTCGACCAAGGCGGCTTCGCCTCGTTCGTCCTGTTGTGCGGCATCACGGTGAACGCCAGCATCTACATCCTGAACGAGTACAACCAAATCCGCGCGCGCGTCCCCGCCATCGCCCCGCTCCGCGCCTACCTGAAGGCATGGAACGCCAAGATAACGCCCATCTCGCTCACCGTCATCTCCACCATCCTCGGCTTCATCCCCTTCATGCTCGGCACGGACAAGGAAGCCTTCTGGTTCCCGCTCGCCGCCGGCACCATCGGGGGGCTGGCGATGTCCGTCCTCGGCATCTTCCTCTACCTGCCCCTTTTCGCCCTCCGCAAACGGGAGATGCGGGATAAGGAATAAATAAACGCTTGGATTCTCTTAGATAGATTTAATAAACGCTTCCATGCTACTCGTGTCAATTGTCCCCGCATACTTCCCCGAGCGGGCCTCCTCGCGCAGGCGATCCATCAAGTCGGCTCCCAGGCGGAGGGTGGTTTGTTTACGTGCAATCGTTGCTTCCATCATTCAATATCATTTTGTTCGTAACGCGAATATACGATTTCCCATTTCAAATTTCAAATTTAAGAATCAAGATAATAACGAGCGCCCCCGAGCGGCGGGACGGGGATTGTGAAAAGCAACTTTACGTGGAAGATGACAGACCGGAAATTAAGGCATAAACAATGGTGATAACTTGGAGAATATCATTATCTTTGCACCATATGAATTATAAACCCCTAAAAAAAGAAACGCTATGAAAACACGCATGAAAAATCTATTGCCGACGTGGCTTCTGGCACTGTCGCTCGTTTGCGCTTTCAGTTGCGATGACGATGTCGAGATCTCCGGAGAACGCACATTCAACGGACTCATCACGGTTTCACCTTCCACCGCCAAGAACGGAGACACAGTGACATTCGATATCGAACAAGAAAGACACACGGGAATGAGCATAAATGACGAGAAGCTAATTTTCACTGTGTCATATTTCGTGGATGGAAAGAAAGTGGCCGAGGTTTCATCGGATGGATTAGAACCGTTCGAGGCGACTTATGTAGTCACGGATTTTGAGCCCGGCACCTACAAGGTAACCGCCCATTGCGAGACGAACTGGGAGAACTACGATATCATCGAGGAAATCTACTCCGCACGGCTCACCATTGAGGAATAAAGCATTTCTTACAGTTATCATTTCGTAAAACTTTCAAGTTGCGCCCGACACGAATGAGGGCATCTGTCCATGAAAACAGTTTTAAAAGGAATTCTCAACGCAAGCATTTTAGCTCTATTGCTTTCGCTCATTTATTGTTGCGATGATGACGATGAAGGAAAAGGAATGGCAGGATTCCGAAAATTTAAAGGAGAAGTCGTGGTATCACCTTCTTTCACTCAAATAGGCGATACGGTGACATTTGATATTTACCGTTCATTCGATTGGATCCATGAGGTCAATGGAAAAATTCCCGTGTTAACCGTATCGTATTACTTGGACGGGGTTAAGGTAGCGGAAGCCACATCGGAGGACGAGAAACCCTACGCGGTACAATACGTCGTAACCGATGATTTGGAGCTACGCACCTACGAGGTCACCGCCCATTGCGTTTCGAACTGGGAGAATTACGAGATACGGGAGGAAATTACCCCGGCGAAGCTGACCATCACGAAATAGCATATAAAATCAGAGGCACGAGATACAAAGAATCTTTTCTTGTATCCCGTGCCTTCGCATTTTAACGCCATATAAATCCTTTGCCATAACAACCCTGGCATTGCCCGGTTCCATGACAAATATCACAAGTTACCCACTTTCTGTGACTATTGCCGGTATAGTATCCTGTTTCTATCGTATATTCACCTCGTCCATTACACATCGTACATCGGCCGGTCCCGTTGCATGCCGCGCATCTAAGCCTTTCTGAACTCGACCCGGAAGAGCTTCCTCTCGAATTTCCTCCCGGACTTACACCTTGATAATAGCCTCCGCCGCTATTTCCCGGACTCATGCTCACGCCCGTTTGCACGCTCAACGCTTGGCGAAACCATAACCTTTTCGCGTCGGTAGCTTCCCAATAGCCACTACTTTTAATGCGTTGAAGCGCGGCTTTCGCGTCACTATTACCTAAATCGGCCGCATATTTATAAAGCTTTAAAGCTAAACTCTTTTTCGATTCCATACCCATCCCCAACTCTACCATAGCGCCTAAATAAAGAGCGGCCTCCGCGCTATTCTCTTCCGAAAAAAGTTTATCAAACAAGTCATAAGCCTCCTCATAATCGCCTCTCACGAGAGCGGATTTTCCCATTAGCATCGCCATCAGGTTCGCGCCATAGTTATACGCCTTTTGCATCGCCTCGTTGGGATCTGGAACCGTACCTTCCCCCATGCAATAATAACACGGTATATATGAATAAGCCATATAGGTACCACCCAATCCGCCACACATCGGACACGTAATTGTCTTTTGCGCGAACGACGCGCCGCTCACCAAAGCGAGCAATAATGTCAAAATAAATAGTCTTTTCATAGCGATAAAAATTTAAAATAGGAAAAAGATGTGTCAATAATACCCTGAAAAGCTCCCCGCTCTTAGGGGATTTTTTTAGATAGAAGCGGATATGCCCGTTCTATTTGGGCACATCCACTTTCTCGATTAACTCTCTCTCTACACGTACCGTCCTTATATCACCGAGGGCGAATCCGTCTCCTCGCCCCCGCCGGGCTCCTCGCCGGGCTCGTCCGTCGAGGAGGAGCCGGAGGGGCTTTTCTGCCCGATGGTCTTGCGGAAACGGACGACGATGGCGTTCACGTCGTCGATCACCTTCGTCAGCGTCGTGCGCTTCCCCTCGTCGTTCGTCACCATCTCGTTCACGGCGAAGAGGGCGTTGATGGCGTAGGCAAGGGTGTCGAACGCCTCGTCCGTCGCGGGGCGGAGCGTCTTCATATCCGCGGCGAACGCGCGGTCGCGCTCGGCGGCGGAACGTTGCAGATAAATGGCGTTGAACGCGTCGTTCGCCTCCTCGATATCGTCGGGGGCGCTCTCGATGCCGATCGCCGTCAACGCCTCGGCGTACATCGTCTCGCGCATCTTCCCCACCAAGTCGGTCAGGGTAGCCGTCTCCGAGGCGTAATCCATCCGAACCACGTCGCCTGCGTTATTGAAAAGATCAAACACCAGTTGCCCGGCTTTTCTCGTTTCCGCCGTAAGTCCATACTCGGCGTTGACGCGTGCGATACCCCGATAAAATAACGCCACATTGTCGCGCACGCTATCGCGGCTCGCCACCTCAGTAGTATCCACATATTTGCGGCTTACCTTGAAACAATCCTGCTCGGCGGTTGTCGCAGTGGCGAACGCCGAGCGCTGCGAGGCGAAACCTTGCGCCGTCGCCACCTCCTCGGTCACGGCCGCAAGCACGTCCGTAGCGAATTGTACGTGTTGTGCGTTTTTCGCCCGCGAGCGAGGGAAGTCATAAATAATCTCTTTCATTTTGCTTTATTTTTAATGTAAAACATATCATTTTGTATCAACAATTTGTTCCCGCGTAACGCGGCGACAAATCGCGGCTCAACAATTACTTCCCGCGAAACGCGGGAACAAATCGCGGCTCGACAATTACTTCCCGCGAAGCGCGGGAACAAATCGCGGCTCGACAATTACTTCCCGCGAAGCGCGGGAACAAATCGCGGCTCGACAATTACCTCCCGCGAAGCGCGGGAACAAATCGCGGCTCGACAATCGCTTCCCGCGAAGCGCGGGAACGGAGTTACGGCTCTATTTCTACGGGATTTTTCGCAAAAGCGCGGCGGCATCGGCATGCCCTTGTGCGGCGGCCTTTTGCGCCCATTCACTCGCAGCTTTATAATCTTGAAGCGTTCCCTTTCCCTGGAAACAATAATAAGCTGTCAAATATTGGCCTTCCGCATCGCCCAATCGCGCCGCGTTGCGGAACCAATAATAAGCGTCGCTATCGCTCTGCTCAACTCCAATCCCCTCTTGATAACAAATACCTAATCCTACCATCGCCCGCGGATACTCCGTCTCGTCAATCCATTTCCGATATATCTCGATGGCCTTTTCGGGATCGTGCTTCACGCCCATCCCATACATATAATACTCGCACAATTTCATCGCAGCCGTAGGAGAACCATCATCGGTCGCCCGCTTAGCCCACTTCGCCGCCTTCTTATAGTCTTTCATTTCCTCGTAGCAGGTAATCAACCGCTCCGGAGCGAGCATATCATCACCCGCTTTCACGGCTTTCTCATAACACTTCGCGGCCTCCGCATAATTCTTTTGAGCGAAGAATCGCTCACCCTCGGTATACATGGATTTCGAGCCTTGCCCGAACGCGGCGACGAGCGGCAATAACAACAGATAGATAAATACTAATTTTCTCATGGCATATGGATTTATAATTCATTTAAACGCGAATATAGGAAACATAAATCTAAAATGTCAATCATTCTAATTGCCTAAGCAAATATTTTGCGTCACTATGTCCTTGCGCGGCAGCTTTCTGGAGCCATTCTTTCGCTATCAACCAATTCTTTTTCACTCCATTCCCAAAATAATAGCTAACGCCTAAATTATATTGAGCGGATGGATAACCTTGCTCGGCCGCCTTGCGAAACAATTCTACGGCCTCCGCGCAATCCTTTGCGACACCTTTGCCTTCCAAATAGCAAACGCCCAGATTGTATTGAGCCACGGCAATTCCTTGGTCGGCAGCCTTACGATACCATCTCGCCGCCTCGACATGATCCTCTTTCACCCCTTTTCCATACGCATAACACCCGGCTAAATTGAACTGCCCCACGGCGGAACCTTGCTCAGCCGCCTTACGGAACCACTCCGCCGCTTTCTTATCGCTACGCTTCACGCCTTCACCATTTTTATAGCAATTCCCCAAGTTGTTTTGCCCAACCGCATTTCCTCGCTCAGCTGCCCGGCGAAACCACCGTGCGGCCTCAGCATAGTCGCCTCGCACGCCCCTGCCTTTTTTATAACAATTCCCCAAAGCCACTTGCGCGTCATCTTGACCCTGATCCGCCGCGTCGCGATACCACTTCGCCGCTTTTTCATAATCTCGCGCCACGCCCTCGCCATTCTCATAACAATACCCTAAATAGAACTGCGCCTCGGCGTACCCTCGCTCAGCGGCATCGCGAAAGCACTCCACTGCCTCGACATAATTCTCCTCCTCATACAAGCGCATACCTTTCTCGGCCATTTCCTCTACCGAGAGATTCCCTTGCCCGAACGCGGCGACGAGCGGCAATAACAACAGATAGATAAATACTAATTTTCTCATGGCATATGGATTTATAATTCATTTAAACGCGAATATAGAAAATTCAACGGATCTCGCAAGGATTTCCATGAAATCTTTCTATATTCGCGCATATCGGATTTTTTTAAAGTATAGGAGATCTAAAACATGAAAAAACAGTACCTTTTAGCCCTTGTGGCAAGCGTAGCATTAGGAATGGGCGCCGAGGCGCAAACGCGCGTGACGCCAAGTATCGACCCATCGAGTTTGAACACGGAGGAGATAGCTCCCTTCACAGTGAAAACGGGAAACGGCAGCGCGCTTTCCGCCACCCCGCGACAAGCCTCCTCCGGAAGCCTGCTCCGAAGCACGGCGGAGCAATTGCCCGACAGCATGGTTACTTACAACGCGCGAGGCATCCGCGCTTACCTGAACACCTACAAATACACCGACGCGGGACAAATCGCGGAAATGTGGTATTACGAATGGGACGCGGAAAAAGCGGAATGGGGCATGGATAAAGCGACCTACAATACCTATTCGTACGATGCGAACGGCAACCAAACCGGGCAAATCTACCGCGAGTGGGAAGGCTCGGGATATGTGGAGAAACAATTCGTCACCCGTACGTTCGACGAGCGGAACCGCGTACTCGTCGGAGACATCCGCATTCCGGAAGATAACAGGCACGTCGTGGATTATTACACCTATGAAGGTAACCAATGTACGTACGAGAGACGCGATTCCACACTGTTTGAGAATGGTAGCACTAGCACCCGTCAGAAATATCTTTATACGTATGACAACGCGGGGAACACCATCCAGGAAATTTCATACGGAGGTAGCTGGAACGAGGAAACCGAGGAGGTAGATTGGTACGAGGCGGTCGTATGGAATCATGAATACGACGCGTTGAACCGGACAATCGCCTCCGACATGGTGAATTACGACAGCGACGGAGAGATATTGCGCACATACGACCTTACATACGAATATGCGGATGAGGGCACGTGGAATTACACGAGAATCCAATACTCGAAAGAAGCCTCAGCCCTTAATCCTACTTATTTGGCTCTTAAATACGAGCGCGAGGAAGGAAATCCGGCTATTTATACCTGCACGCAGCAAAACATGGAGAATGGCCCTTGGGCAACGGTAGCGACTTACTATTATTACTATCCGGGAACCGTGGCCAATGAGGCGATCGAGGAAAACGCAGCGCCGGACTTCCGCGTTTGGACGGCCAATGGTTCGTTGACCATCCAAACCTCCGAGGCGCGAGCCGTACAAGTATATAGCGTAAACGGTGTTTGCCACTATAACGCGACGGTCAGCGGCAGTGTCACGATATCCAATCTGCCAGCGGGAATTTATGTGGTAACAACTGGTGATAAAACCCAGAAAGTGAGCGTACGCTAACAGAAGTTCCGGAAAATAAGCGAACAGAAATGACGAACGAAACAATTATTTTCCCTTCTTTCGGTAGCTATTTCAAAGAAAAGCTATATCTTTGCCGAAACTTTGAGGAAAGGACAGATGACAGCGCAACGAATAACGGGAATTCCGGTACGCGATTCCGAATACGGGTCGGAAGTCAATGTTTTTTTCTCGGAGGTTAGGGATCATTATTGGCTTATTTGAGATGCGTTAGGTTTTCACTAACGCATTTTTTTTATCCACGCGCCACGTTAGGCGCCGGGGCCAAGCGGAGGAGACGGACAAACAATATACATATATAAACAACAAAACAACCCAATTTACTATGTCGAAAAGCGGTATCAAAAAGGTTATTGTCCTGGGCTCGGGTGCCCTCAAGATCGGACAAGCCGGAGAGTTTGACTATTCCGGATCGCAGGCGCTGAAGGCGTTGCGGGAAGAAGGAATCAGTAGTGTTTTGATCAATCCGAACATCGCGACCATCCAGACCTCGGAGGGCGTGGCGGATCGCGTCTATTTCCTGCCTATCACCCCCTACTTCGTGGAGGAGGTTATCAAGAAAGAGCGGCCGGACGGCATCTTGCTGGCGTTCGGCGGACAGACGGCGCTGAACTGCGGTACGCACCTGTACACGACGGGGACGCTGGCGAAGTACGGCGTGCAGGTATTAGGTACGTCGGTCGAGGCGATCATGTACACCGAGGACCGCGATTTGTTTGTCAAGAAACTGAACGAGATCGACGTGAAGACGCCGGTGAGCCAGGCCGTGGAGAGCATGGACGACGCCGTGGCCGCCGCCAGCCGGATAGGCTACCCGGTGATGGTCCGCTCGGCGTACGCCCTGGGAGGCATGGGCAGCGGCATCTGCCAGAACGAGGCGGAGCTGCGCACGCTGGCGGAGAGCGCCTTCACCTACTCGCCGCAAATCCTGGTGGAGGAGTCGCTGAAGGGCTGGAAGGAGATCGAGTTCGAGGTAATCCGCGACAAGAACGACCATTGCTTCACCGTCGTCAGCATGGAGAACGTCGACCCATTAGGCGTGCATACCGGCGAGAGCATCGTGGTGGCGCCTACCTGCTCGCTGACCGAGAAGGAGCTGGATTTGCTGAAAGACCTTTCCATACAGACCATCCGCCACTTAGGCATCGTGGGCGAGTGCAACATCCAATACGCGTTCAACTCCGAGACGTGCGATTACCGCGTGATCGAGGTAAACGCCCGCCTCTCCCGCTCGTCGGCCCTCGCGTCGAAAGCGAGCGGATACCCGTTGGCGTTCGTGGCCGCCAAGTTGGCATTAGGCTACGGGCTGGACGAGATTGGCGAGATGGGCACGCCCAACTCCGCGTATAAGGCGCCGGAGGTGGATTACATGATCGTGAAAATCCCGCGCTGGGACTTGACGAAGTTCGTCGGCGTGAGCCGCCAGATCGGCTCCAGCATGAAGTCGGTGGGCGAGATCATGTCCATCGGCAAGAGCTTCGAGGAAATCATGCAGAAGGGCCTCCGGATGATCGGGCAGGGCATGCACGGCTTCGTGGGCAACAACGATATCCATTTCGACAACCTGGACGACGAGCTGGCCAACCCGACCGACCTGCGCATCTTCGCCGTGGCGCAAGCCCTGGAGGAGGGCTACAGCGTGGAGCGCATCTACGAGCTGACAAAAATCAACCCCTGGTTCATCGAGCGGCTGAAGAACATCGTGGACTACTCGCACGTGCTGAAACAATACAACAAGATAGAGGAGCTGCCGGAGGACGTGTTGCGCAAGGCGAAACGCCTGGGCTTCTCCGACTTCCAGATAGCCCGCTTCGTGGAGAATCCCGCCGGCAATATGGAAAAGGAGAACATCCGCGTGCGCAACTTGCGGAAGAAACTGGGCATCCTGCCGAGCGTGAAACGCATCAACACGATCGCCTCGGAGCATCCCGAGCTGACGAACTACCTGTACATGACCTACGACGGCTCGGACCACGATATCGCGTATTACCCGAACGACAAGAACGTGATTATCCTCGGCTCGGGCGCGTACCGCATCGGCTCGTCCGTGGAGTTCGACTGGTGCTCGGTGAACGCCGCGCAGACGGCCCGCAAACTGGGCTACAAGTCCATCATGATCAACTACAACCCGGAGACCGTGTCGACCGACTATGATATGTGCGACCGCCTCTACTTCGACGAGCTCTCGTACGAGCGCGTGCTCGACGTGATCGACCTGGAGCTGCCGAAGGGCGTGATCGTCTCCGTAGGCGGACAAATCCCGAACAACCTGGCGATGAAGCTGCACCGGCAGAACGTGCCCATCCTCGGCACCTCGCCGCTCTCCATCGACCGGGCGGAGAACCGGCATAAGTTCTCGGCGATGCTGGATACGTTGGGCATCGACCAGCCGCGCTGGGCGGAGGTGACCAGCATGGAGGAAATCGACGCCTTCATCGAGAAAGTGGGCTTCCCGATCCTGATCCGCCCGTCGTACGTATTGTCCGGCGCGGCGATGAACGTCTGCCACACGAAGGAGCAGATGATCGAGTTCCTGGGCCTGGCGGCGAAGGTATCGAAAGAATACCCGGTAGTCGTCTCGGAATTCATGCAAGGCACGAAGGAGATCGAGTTCGACGCCGTGGCCCGCAACGGCGAGGTCGTCGAGTACGCCATCTCCGAGCACATCGAGTTCGCCGGCGTGCACTCCGGCGACGCCACGCTGGTATTCCCGGCGCAGAAGATTTATTTCGAGACCGCCCGCCGCATCAAGAAAGTCAGCAAGATGATCGCGAAGGAGCTGAACATCAGCGGTCCGTTCAACATCCAGTTCCTGGCGAAGAACAACTTCGTGAAAGTGATCGAGTGCAACCTGCGCGCCTCGCGTAGCTTCCCGTTCGTCTCGAAGGTATTGAAACGCAACTTTATCGAGACGGCTACCCGCATCATGCTGGACGCTCCTTATACGCAACCGGACAAGAGCGCGTTCGACATCGACTGGATCGGCGTGAAAGCCTCCCAGTTCTCGTTCGCCCGCTTGCACAAGGCCGACCCGGTGCTGGGTGTCGACATGAGCTCGACCGGCGAGGTAGGCTGTATCGGCGACGATTTCGACGAGGCGTTGCTCTCCGCCATGATCGCCGTAGGCAACAACATCCCGAAGAAGAACGTATTAGTCTCCTCCGGAGCGCTCAAGAGCAAGGTCGACCTGCTGGATCCGTGCCGGATGCTCGACGCGAAAGGTTACACGATCTACGCTACGCACGGGACGGCCAAGTTCCTGAACGATAACGGCGTGAAGGCGATCGCCGTCTGCTGGCCCGACGAGGTAGGCGAGCTGCATATCATGGATATGTTCAGCCAGCACGTCTTCGAGCTGGTTGTCAACATCCCGAAGGATCACAGCAAGCGCGAGCTGACCAACGGCTACAAGATCCGTCGCGCCGCGATCGACCACAACATCCCGCTGATCACGAACGCACGCCTGGCGAGCGCCTTCATCAGCGCTTTCTGCCAAATGCGCATGGAAGATATACAGATTAAGAGCTGGCAAGAGTACAAGTAAGCGAATTTTCCGTATATTCGCGATAACTAAATTTAAACACGGAGACACAAGACCTTGTGCCTCCGTGTTTTTTCCTGACTTCGTCAACGCGTACCCCAAAATTCATCCTTGAAGAGTGAAGCGATACGTTGATGCCGTTTCATAAGCATGGTCCTATTGATAGTCTGCTTACTTTGGGGCAACGTCATCTGTATAGTCACTAT
>DXEN01000071.1 GCA_019114945.1 Candidatus Parabacteroides intestinigallinarum
TCCTTCACGCGGAGCCGCTGGGACAAGAAACACCCGCGGATTCCTTCACGCGGAGCCGCTGAGACAAGAAACACCCGCGGATTCCTTCACGCGGAGCCGCTGAGACAAGAAACACCCGCGGATTCCTTCACGCGGAGCCGCTGAGACAAGAAACACCCGTTTCTCGCTTCATGCGAGTCCGCGGAAGGTAGAATATGTTTATTCTAATGTCTCTTTTCCCAAATGACGCAAGGCATAGACGTAAGCGCCCATCGCGATGGAGCGATTCGCCCCCGTCTTGCTGATGGCGACCCCGATACGCTTGCAGGGATCGTAATCGACCATCCGGACGCTGCCGGGCACCGGTAAACGAACAGATTCGCCCTGCGCGAAGGCGGTGAATCGCTCGGCGTCGTCCAAGTCGAAGGCTCGCATCTGCAAGCGCCCGACCTTCCTGCCATCCAACATGCCGAGCGAGGCATTGAGCTCGCGCATCAAGGTGGGCATGAAATATTTCGCCGCTCCCGACAAGCCGCCGCCTATCACCACCAGCCCGTCGACCAACGTCACGGCGGAGGCCAGCGCGTCGCCCGCCATCTCGCCCAACTCGGCGAACGCGGCTATCGCCGCCTCCCGGTTTCCCGGGCGAAGGCCCTCGGCTATCTCGAAAATCTCCCGCGGCGTGTAAACCGCCGTATCGCCGGAACGCTCGGCATAGGCGTAACGCACGCCCCGGATGCTGACGCTCTCTTCCACGATATAATCCGGATGCCTTTTATTCCGGAAGCACCAGATGCTACCGCCCGTGGCGTTGTCGCCTACCAAAAGCTCGCCGTCGATGACGACACCGGCGCCAAATCCGGTGCCGAGTGTCACGCCTATCAGATTTTTGAAACGCTTCGGACTGCCCGATGCGCGCAAACGCTCGTTGACCTCCGGCAGCATACCCGCCAATGCCTCGCCATAGGCGAAGAGGCTCCCGTCGTTGTTGATAAAGACCGGTATCCCGAATAATTCCCTCAAAAACGGTCCCAACGCCACTCCCCCGCGGAAGGAGGGGAAATTGGGCAGGTCGCCGATAATGCCCGCCGGGTAATCCGCGGGTCCGGGAAAGGCGAAGCTAATCGCCACCGGCCGCTCCGGAAGGCTTCGCCAGATTTCCATGAAACCTCTCTCCAATTGCCCGAGGCAGCGCTCCAAGCCATCCGCGTGAGCGGGAAGAACCAGCGGCTTCACGATCTCTTGCCCGCCGCGCATCGCCGAGAAGACGAAGTTCGTCCCGCCGGCATCCAATGTCATCACGATTCTTGGGTCATTCGCGTACATCATATCCCTTTCCTCCTTTCATTGCCTGAAGCGCACGTACGCCTTGATGGTTCCACAATATTTCCCGACTGACGAGCCGTAAGGGCGGATGGTATAAGCGCCCACGCAGGCCGGCACGATGAAAGTCTCGGCGTAATGCACGATGAACGGCTCGAACGCGCCGACGGGGCTCTCCACGATTAGCTCGTCGCCCTTGATGACGTTCAGCACTTGCACGCCACCGTCCGTATCGTGTGGCACGACGTCGGTAAACCAGTGTCTTCGCGTCTCGATGAACTCGTTCTCGTGCAGGCCGGTCCGCTCCTCGCGCCAGCCGTCGCCCTCGGCGATCATTTCCACCTGATTAATGAGATAATGCCGCGTGAACTCCGTCTGCCGCTCCCACTGGATGACTTTCGAGCCGTGCCCGATGTTGATGGGCCGCGGCTTGCCATCCAAGCCCAAGCGTCCCCAGTCCCACAACTTAAACGTGAAGATGCTGGGCGTGGCGCTAATCTCCAGAACCATCGCCCCCGCGCCTGAGCAATGCACCGTGCCCGCGGGAATGAGGAAGTGGTCGTGCCGCTTGGCGGGCCAGCGATTGACGTATTTCTCCGCGTCGAACGGCTCGCCGCCGCCCCGCGCCTCGTTCAAGGCGGCGAGCATCGCCTCCGGGTCCACGCCCGTCTTGAGTCCTAAGAAGACGGAGGCTCCCTCCTCGGCGTCGAGCAGGTAGTAACTCTCGTCTTGCGTATAATTCATCCCGAAGGTATCGCGGATGTACTGCGTGACGGGATGCACCTGCAAGCTCAGGTTGCCCCCGCCCATCGTATCGAGGAAATCGAAGCGGATGGGGAAATCCTGCCCGAAACGCGCCTCCACCGGTCCGCCTAATAAAGCGCGCGTCTGGTAGAACACCAAATCGTTGGCGGGAAGCTCGAACAACTCCCCGGCGACCTTCAGGTACAGGCTATTCTCCTCGGGCACGCAGTCGAAGCACCAGCCGAAGTTCGCCCGCGACTTATCCAAGCCGCATACCTCCTTCATCCACTGTCCGCCCCACGGCGCGGGGTCGAAGAACGGCACTACGCGAAACGGCCGATGGGCGGTCTTCTCCAGTCCCGCCTTCAGCGTCTCGCCCGCGATCATCCTCGGGCATTCCGCTTGATTCGTATCCAACCAATAATCCACCTTCGGGAGCAAACGCTTCTTCAAGTCGTCGCATACGAGCCAATCCACGAAGTACCCCCGCTTATACTGGCGGGAAGGCTCCTCGCCTTGGTTCTCCACGCCCAGGTTGCGAATCTCATTCCTGCGCGAGCGTTGCTGTATCTCCCAGCGGGCCATGTCTACATATATGAATGTATCCGCCTCCGGAGCGACCTCCGCCGCCCCGTGCCCGTACACGATAGTCCATCCCTTCGCCTCCCGCAAGGCCTCGCGGCAAAGTGTCGCTTTCCCCTCGTCCAGAAAATCCCTATACGAGAAATGGGAGCGGAAGCCGAACAGGCGGTCGTCCGTCACGTAAGGGAAGGTCATCCGCTCGATCTCGTCCGGGCTCTTAAACAAATCGCGCGTATCTATCCAATTATCGGGATAAAGCATCCGCAGCTCGCGCGTCAATTCCTCGTGATGAACGCCCTGATAGCACTCCACGACCCAGACGCGGCGCCCGCCTTCCTTGGCGTGGCGGGCGGCAAGCCGCTCGCGGATAGCCGTCCAGCCTTTCCACAGCGCGCCGTCGATGACGGTCGCCGGGCTTTTATCGTAATTACTCTTTCGCATAGCTGTATCGTTTAAAAACATTGATCAATCCTTGTTCGAGACTTCTTTATCGGCAAAATTATTTCAATATTTCAGAAAGGAACGCTACATTTGTTCCGATTTACTTATACAATCTTACGATTTCACGACGATGATGAGAATCAAGGAAGGATTCAAGGGCGAGCGGCTTGTCTCGCTTCCGGAGGAATTATTGGAAAGCTATCGGAAAGAACCGCTTATCGGCAATCTGTACGTCCGCAAGATCGGGTTCTTCCCCCGTGTGAGATACCATTTCGTGCAAAAGGAACGGGGATGCGATTACGCCATGCTTATCTATTGCACCGAGGGGAAGGGCTGGTACAGCATCCTGGGAAAGCGATATGCGATCGAACGGAATCATTACGTCATCATCCCGCCGAACCTGCCCTATTCCTTCGGGGCGGACGAGGCGGACCCGTGGACTATCTACTGGCTTCATTTCCGGGGGAAACTATGCGAGCGGTTCCTTCCCGCGCATCCCATGCCGGTCGCCCTGTTGCCCAACGAGCACTCTCGCCTGCAAGACCGGCTCCGCCTGTTCGAGGAAATCTTCGGCAGCTTCGCCATGGGATATATCAAGGAATATATGATCTACGCCTCTATGTGCCTGCACCTGTTCCTCGCCTCGTTCGTCTACGTGGAGCAGTTCCGGCATAGCATGATACCCTCGCAGCAAGAGTTTCCCTTCATCGCCCGGGTCGTCCATTATATGCGCGAGAACGTCCGGCATAACCTCACGCTGAAGGAGCTGTCCGCTTATTTCAAGTACTCGCCCTCGCATTTCTCCGCCCTGTTCCAGAAGGAGACGGGCGTATCGCCCATGAATTATTTCACCCGGCTAAAGATTCAGAAAGCGTGCGAATATATCGAGCTTACCTCCATGCGGCTCACCGAGATAGCCACGCTCCTGGGGTTCGAGAACGCCGCCTACTTCTCCCGTACCTTCACGAAGGTGATGGGATGCCCGCCCTCCGTCTATCGGGAAAAAGAACGGTGAGTTATTCAAGAAAAAATATTATTTTTGCCCACTAAAATATTATCATTATTAAAAAGTAAACAGATACCATGATTGATTTGACACAATTCACGCCGTGGACCTTCTTCACGGATCTTGGGATTATCTCTATCCTGATGCTTATCGGTAAAGTTATTCGCGTAAAAGTCAAGCTCATACAACAATTATTCATACCGCCCAGCCTGATAGCCGGATTGTTGGGACTGGCGTTCGGCCCGAACGGGACGGGCTGGATCCCGCTATCGAACGAGTTGGGTACCTACTCCGCGATCTTGATCGCACTCGTGTTCGGCGCCCTGCCCCTCTCCTCGCCCAACGTCTCGATGAAAGAGGTAGCGAAGCGGGTGGGCCCGATCTGGTCGTACGCGCTCACCGGGATGTTGCTGCAATGGGGCATCATGGGATTGTTCGGATTGTTCATCATCAAGCTCATCTGGCCCGACTTGAACGACGCTTTCGGCATCATGCTCCCGACCGGCTTCTATGGCGGGCATGGCACGGCGGCGGCTATCGGGGCGGCGTTTCACGAACTGGGTTGGGACGACGCGCAGAGCCTGGGCATGACCACCGCCACCGTGGGAATCATCTGCGCCATCGTGGGCGGACTGATTTTCATCAAGCGGGCGGCTCGGCACAAGCAGACCGCCTTTATCTCGGATTTCAACGAGTTGCCGGACGAGCTGCGAAGCGGATTGCTGCCCGAGGACAAGCGCGACTCGCTCGGCACGGCAACGACCTCGTCGATCTCGATCGATTCCCTGACGTTCCACATGGCGTTCGTCTTCGTGATCGCGTTCCTCGGATACCTCGCCAGCCAAGGCGTGAAATCGTTCTATCCGTCGCTGGAGCTTCCTGTGTTCAGCTGCGCCTTCATCATCGGATTGGTATTGAAGAAAATATTCGACCGCACCACGGTGTCGCGCTACATCTGTCCGCAAACGACCGAGCGATTGAGTAGCTCGTGCACGGACCTGCTGGTGGCTTGCGGCGTGGCGTCTATCAAATTAGGCGTAATCGTGAAATACGCGATTCCGTTGCTCGTGCTGATTCTCGTGGGGATTGTCGTCGTCTACGGCATCACGTTCTACTTAGGCAGAAGGCTCTCGCCCTCGTATTGGTTCGAGCGCACCATCTTCGCGTGGGGTTGGTGGACCGGCACAATGGCGATGGGCATCGCCTTGCTGCGCATCGTGGATCCGAAGCTCGCCAGCAAGGCGATGGACGATTACGCGATGGCTTACCTGCCGATCGCGCCCGTCGAGATCTTGCTCATCACCTTCGTCCCCATCCTGTTCGTGAACGGCCTGGGCATCTGGCTGCTGCTGGCGTGCCTCGCCCTCTCCGCGTTAGTCCTTTTATTGGCTTGGAAGATGGGATGGTGGCTCACTCGCTCTTAATGCTGTTCACCGGGTTCTCGTTCGCCGAGCGCCAGTTCTGGTAGCTGACCGTCAGCAGGGTGATGGCCGCCACGAGCAAGAAGGCGAGCAGGAAGACCCACGCGTACATCGGCGTCTGGTAAGCGAAACTCTCCAGCCACTTCCGGACGCCGACCCAAGCGACGGGGGCGGCGATCGCGAAGCAGACGCAGACAATCGTCAGATAGGTCTTGTTGAACATCCAAAGGATATCGCCCACCGTGGCGCCGTGCACCTTGCGGATGCCGATTTCCTTGCGCCGGTATTGCGTCTCGAATACCACGAGCCCGAACACGCCGACCAACGAGAGGACAATCGCCAGCAGGCTGAACACGGTGACGAGGCTCCGCAAGTTCTCCTCCTTGTGATACAATTGGTCGAAGATCTCGTCGTAGAACTCGATGTCGAACGGATACGCGGGATCGAGATCGCGCACCACCGAGCGGATGTGCGCCACCGCGGCGGCGATGTCGGTCCCCGCCTTCAAGCGGATGTAGGAGACGGGCATCGGATAATTATAGCCGACAACGAAACCAATCTTGTCCTCCCCGCCGCGCAAGGAGGAGATCTTCAGGTCGTCCGTGAAGCCTATCACTTGGCCCGACGAGTACGTCTCCAGCCGCTCGCCCGCCCGCATATCCAACGCCTCGCGGGCGGTGCGGTTGAAGATGTAGGAATACTCGCCCGAGCGAGCGTCCGCCTCCGTGAAATCGCGCCCCTCCACCACCGGGATGCCTAATGTACGCAGGATATTCGGCGAGGCGGTGACATAGAAAAAGGAGAACTCCTGTCCGTGGCAAGCGCCCGTAGTAGTACTGTACGAGTCGCTCGCGCCGATCCGCTGCATGGCGAAAGCCACGTCCTCGATGCCGGGGTATTCCTTCAACCGGCTGACGTAGGTGTCGCGATGCTGGTTGTAAAGCGTGGCGTTCAACTCGACGATGGCAACCTGGTCCTTGTCGAAACCCTGCGAGAAGCGACGCATATAATCGTTCTGGAGGCGTACGAAAGCCGCCCCGATAATCAAGACGATGGAAATGACGAACTGCACGCCGATGAGCGCCACGCGCAACCGCTTCCCCACGCGGGAGAGGCCGAAGCTACCCTTCAGCGCGAGGGCGGGCGGGAACGACACCACGTAATACGCCGGGTAAAGCCCCGCCACGAGACCCGTCGCCGCGGCGATCGCGCCCGAGAGCGCCACCACCGGCAGGTTCTCCACCAACGACAGGTCCGCCTCGATGAACGGGAGCGCCTCCGCGCGCCGCAGGAAATAAACGACGAGCAAGCCCAGCCCCCAAGCGAGCAAGCTGACGACCACCGACTCCGCGAGGAACATCCGCCGCAACGCCGCGTCCGAGCTACCCAGCACCTTCCGGATGTTGACACCCTTGACGCGCAACGGGGTGAGCGCCGTGCAGAAATTCGTATAGTTGATGGCCGCCACCACGATGATGAGGAACGCCACGCCCAGCAGCAGGAGGGTCACCTCGCGGTCGCCACCGCGGAAGACGCGACCGCCGCTCGTCTCGTTCCGATAATAAATGTCCGTGAGCGGCGTCAGCTGGACGCGCTCATCCGGTGCCTTGATCTTCGCGAAATCGAAATGACGGTTGAAATTGTCCGCCACGTCCGCGGCCGAGGCCGCGTTGTCCAGCAAAAGATAACATACGTAGTTGCTCGACGAGAAATTATCCGAATCGCAATCCGGGTCAATCGCCGTATAGACGGCGTTCGGGAGCTGCGTGTTCTCCGGCAGGTCGGCGTACACGCCACCGATGGTGAGCGTCGTCGGCCCGTTCGTCTTTGTCCAGACCGCCTCCTCCGCTCGCAGCGTCCGCCCCACGGCGGGCTCGCCCTCGCCAAAAAGCTTATCCGCCAGGCTCCGCGGCACGATTACTTTCTCCGGGGCGGCCAGGCAACCGGGGTCGCCCTCCACGAACGTGAAGCCAAACATCCGGGGCAACGCGGCGTGGCAGGTCTGCACGTATTCCTTGAAGCCCACCTTCTCGCCACCTCGCTCCACCGACAGGTAAGAACGGCCCACGAACGTCGGGGTGATCAACGTGCCCGCCTCGATGTGCGGCGACGACTGGATGACCTCCTCAATAAAACCGCGGGGCAGGATGACGGAGAAAAGCCCCGGCTCGCTCAGGTTGACCCGGAACAGGCGGTCGGACGTGGGATAGCAGCGGTCGAAGTTCCGCTCGAAGCGTACCTGGATCAAGATCGCCACGAAGGCGGCGAACGCCACGGCGAGCCCCGCCACGTTGAGGAACATCGCCATCTTATGACGGCGGAACAAACTGTATAAGTCTTTTAGCATCATTTCAGATTTCAGATTTCAGATTTCAGATTTCATTTCCGCGGCCGCGGAAAGCACCGCCGACGGTTTTCAGCCGTTTCCGCGGCCGCGGAAACCGTCGCAGACACTTTTTTGCCATTTCCGCGACCGCGGAAAGCGCCGCAGACACTTTTTTGTCGTTTCCGCGGGCGCGGAAACCGCCGCAGACACTTTTTTGCCATTTCCGCGACCGCGAAAGTCACCGCAGACACTTTTTTGTCGTTTCCGCGGCCGCGGAAAGCACCGCCGACGGTTTTCAGCCGTTTCCGCGGGCGCTAAATGAACTCACTGACGGAGGAGACGATCTGCCCGTCGAACAGGTTGACCACGCGATGGGCGAAACCTGCGTCGTGCCGCGAGTGCGTCACCATCACGATGGTCGTGCCCTCGTTGTTCAGCTCGCTCAGGAGGCGCATCACCTCGGCTCCGTTCTTCGAGTCCAGGTTACCGGTCGGCTCGTCGGCGAGGATGATCTTCGGGTTCGACACCACCGCTCGGGCGATCGCCACGCGCTGCTGCTGTCCGCCGGAGAGCTGCTGCGGGTAGTGCCCCGCCCGGTGGCTGATGTTCATCCGCTTCAATATCTCCGTGACGCGCTGCTTCCGCTCCGCGGGCTTCACGCCCAGGTAGGTCAGCGGCAGCTCCACGTTCTCGAACACGTTCAGCTCGTCAATCAGGTTAAAGCTCTGGAACACGAAGCCGATGTTGCCCTTGCGCACGCGGGTGCGCTCGCTCTCCTTCAAGTGGCCCACCTCCTGGTCGCCCAGGTAATAATCGCCCTCCGAGGGATTGTCAAGCAGCCCCAGGATGTTCAGCAGCGTGGACTTCCCGCAGCCCGACGGCCCCATCACGGCGACGAACTCGCCATCCCTCACCTCCATCGACACCTTGTTCAACGCGATGGTCTCTACCTCTTCCGTGCGGAAGAACTTACTCAATCCTTCAATCTTAATCATTTCGTTTTCGTTTTAAAAGTTATCGTATCGTTTATCTGCCTATTTGCATTCAAATAGCGTGCCAAAGTAGCTAAACGATTTGGAATCAAACAAATGATATTTTCCCGATTCGCCGGGAGTGTCAAAAATTTTGACACCGCTGTCCAATTTTTTGACACTTTCCGCAGGGAAACCGCGATTATTCGATTTGCATAATCCGAAGCGAATAATTACTTTCGCACCCAAGACAACTTAGTTATGGCAAGAACGACAAACCCCTTTATCGTAACCGGCCGGATAGCTCCGGAATATTTTTGCGATCGCGTAGCCGAATCCGCACGACTGATTAAATCCATCACCAATGGCAACAATTTGGTGATTATCTCGCCGCGCCGTATGGGGAAAACAGGGCTTATACAGTTTTGTTACGACCATCCCCAGATCCGCGACGAATATTACACTTTCTTCCTGGATATTTTACACACGTCCAGTTTACGGGAATTTACCTATTTATTAGGGAAGGAAATCTACGAGACCTTGTTACCCCGCAGCCGGAAGATGACCCACCTCTTTATCCAAACCATCAAGTCTATCAGCGGGAAATTCGGATTCGACCCCGTTTCCAACCTTCCCACTTTCAGCATCGAGTTAGGGGATATCGACCGGCCGGAATATACGTTGGAAGAGATTTTCCAGTATTTGGACCACGCGGATAAACCGTGTATCGTCGCCATCGACGAATTCCAGCAAATCGCCAAATACCCGGAGAAAAACATCGAGGCCTTGTTGCGAACGCACATCCAGAGACAAAGCAACAGCCATTTCATATTCGCCGGTAGCGAGCGGCACATCCTGCAAGAGATGTTCTCGTCGGCGGCACGTCCTTTTTATCACAGCGCCGATATACTGGAATTGAAAGCCATCGCCCCGGATATCTACCAAACGTTTGTCGTCCGGCTATTCGAACGATACGGACGCGCTATCGATCCCGCGGACGTAGACAAAGTATATACGCTTTTCAAAGGGCATACCTATTACATGCAAAAGACATTCAACGAATCCTTCGCCGACACGTCCGAGGGCGAGACTTGCGCGCTGAAAATCATCCGCGCCGCCATCGACAATATGATTGCCTCGAACGATACGATCTTCCGCGAGATTCTCTCAAACATCCCCGAGAGACAAAAGGAACTACTCTATGCCATCGCGAAAGAGGGCGAGGCGGAACGCATCACCTCCGCCGAGTTTATCAAACGCCATAAACTCACGTCCGCCAGTTCCGTGCAATCCGCCGCCAAGAAGTTACTGGAGAAAGATCTTATCACCGAGATCAACAAGGTATTCTCCCTCACGGATAAACTCTTCGCGCTATGGATTAACAAGATGTACGGAAGTCCGATGACACTCTGAAACAACGTCGAGACAGCGCTTCCCAAGCGCGAACGTCCGCGGCGGGTCGCACGGGCGTTCACGCGGGCTTGCACGGACGTTCATCCCGCCTCACACGAGGCGACGTGAGCGCCCGCCAAAAGCCCGTCCCATAACCGAGCAATTGCGTGAAGGAGGCGAGCGTGGAAAGGAAGCCGACCCACAAGTCGCCCTTGTTCCGCGAGGTGGCGTCGATAAACAATAAGAAGGAATAAACCGCCAAGGGAACGGCGCAATAAAGGGAGAAGAAAGAACCGGCCAACGAAAGGAGAACGACGAGCACGAATACGGCGGGCAGGCAATGTACCGCCTTCAACGAGCCGGGATGCGACCGGCTCAGCCAGATACGCGCCTCGCCCGAATGACGTACCTGATGAAAAAAGCGCCAGAGGCTGATCCGCCTCTTATGGTAAACCCACGCGGCGGGGAACAGCCGCACGCGATACCCCGCCTCCACGATACGCAGGCTGAAATCGATATCCTCCCCGTAACGCGCACCGGAGAAACCGCCCAACGCATGGTAAACCTCCCGCTTGATGCCCATATTGAAACTCCGGGGATAAAACGTATCCAACTTTCGCCGCCCGCCGCGGATGCCACCGGTCGTCAGGAAAGAGGTCATGGCATAATTGATGGCTCGTTGGACGGGCGTAAAGGAGGGATGCGCGCGATCCGGACCGCCAAAAGCGTCCACCGGATAATGCCGCAGCGCGTCGTGCACCTGCTCCAGCCACGCGGCAGGCAGCGTGACATCCGAGTCCAATATCAAGAGGTATTCGCCCCGCGCCCGCTCGGCGCCCCGGTTGCGGGCGATACCCGGACCACTATTCTCGATAACGAGATAACACATATCCAACCGATTCCGGTATCGCTCCACGACTGCCCGAGCCGGCACCGTGGAGCCGTCCTCCACCACGATCACCTCGAAATGCACATACGTTTGCCTGCAAAGGCTTGCCAACAAATCGTCCAGCTCGTCCGGACGATTATAAACCGGGATAATAATGGAATAGATACGCATAACTAACTTTTATATATGTATAAATTTTATTGGTCCTAGCGGGACTCGCGTACGAATTCAGAGGAAAGTCTTCCGCCTATACGATTTTTCCAGATTATACCAAGCGCCATCCCAAGGATAACGCGTATATTCGCATCGTCCGTCCGCGACAAACGTTCTCTAATAACGTAGTTCCGCTAGGACTATGGAAATTTATTGAACTACCAACATCCGTTTCGTAGAAACGAGTTTTCCATCTACCACCAACGATTTGTTATTGATGACCGCGAAAGTAGAAGAAAGCCCATAGAAAAGCCGTAAACAGCGTTCACAATCGCCGCGAACGCTGTTCACAAAATCTATCCAATTAAGAATCAAAGATTATAAGCCAAGGATGAATTTATCGAAATCGTCGGTACTTCCTTTGTCCTCGAAGATCTTCTCGTACAAACGGATCCGGATATTGGAGATGGCCGACTTCGTGAGATCCATGATCCGGGCCATGCCACTCACCGAAATCCCGATTTTCACCAAAAGGCAGACATGCAGTTCCGAGGTCTTTATCTTCGGGTAATGGCGGAGTAAAGTCTGAGAGACCCCCGGATACACCTCATTCACCCGTTCTTCCAATTCCTTCCATTGGGGACTATTCTCGCGGATGGCATCCCAATGCTCCGGCGTATGGAACCAAACGTAAATAGCGGTCTTCCGCATGCGTAAATCCTTGATCTCTCGCTCGTCCAAATGAAGCCGGATCTCCCGGTTGTCGAGTTCCAACGCCTCTTTCTCGGCGGTTAGTTGCTCCAATCGTTGCCGCACGGCATCCCGCTGCGTCCGCTCCTGCCGCAAAAGCGCCTCCAGTTCCGCGATCCTTCGCGTTTGGCATCCAATCGTTCCCACGCATCACGCTCCTGCCGCTCTTTCAATCGCCTCAATGCCTCCGCCTCCCGCCTCCGCTCTCTCGACCGCCGCCAAAGCCAGAAAAGGAGGATCATCAACACGAGAATGACACAAACCGACCGATACACCCACTTCTCAGTTTGAGCCGCCTTTACCGCGAGGCGGCTGTTCTCCTCCTCTATATGTTGGTAATTGTACAGCGAATGGATTTTTTGAAGTGCCTCGGTACGCATCCGCTCGGCGATACTGTCTTTCAAGGCGGAACTTTCCCGGGCATAGCGGAGCGCCTGCCGCATATCGCCCTGCCTCTCGGCGAGTTCGGACAAGAGCCGATAGAGGTCGCGGCGCAAAATGAAATAATCCTCATGAATTTGCCGCAAGGCGTTTTGGAAACAAAGCCGGGCGGAATCCGGCTTTTCCCAACGCAGGTAAGTCATCCCCAATGAATACTGGCCAATCGGATTCTTTTCCCGAATCTCTTCCGGAAGCAAGTGAATCAAAGCCGCGCCTTCCTCCACCATTCCATGATCCATATAAGCGGAGATATACTCATTCAAAAGGTGATTTGCCATAAATGTATCTTGGGAAGCACAGGCCGTCTTGTAAGCCAACCGATAGTAATAAGCCATACTATCCAGCCGCTGATAACGGTCGAATATACGGGCTTTATTCTTCCAAGCGACAGCGATCCCTCTCGCATCTCCATGCTCTTGATAAATCCGGAGACCGGCATCAATCGAGCGCATGGCCTCCGGATACAATTCCTGATAAGCGAAAAGGTAGTTCATTTGCTCATGGATACGCCCCAACAAAGGCCAGCGGGCACTGCCCTCGCCTATCTCCAAAGCCGTTTGAAACGCCCTCAAGGAACGGGGAGCATCGCCCAAGGTGCGATACACCCTACCTAATATATAATAGGCCTATAGGCGCTTGTCCGCATCGCCGTGCCGGTCGTAATAAGCGACAATCCGAGCGATCAGCGAATCGGAGGTTTGGTCGATATACAATTTATCCTCGGCCCGTAACTTCAATAGGGCATGATACATCTGCGTCTCTTCCGCCTCTTTCCCGATCGCAAAATCCAGCGACGATAGATAATAAAGCGCACTGTCCGGCCGCTCCTCCAAACAACACATCGCCTGCCGCATCGCCTCGGGATAGCAGTCGTGCGAAGAACAAGCCGCAAGACCGCACGAGAGCAAAAAGCACAAGAGCGAAATGCCTATCAACGAAAAAATCAGAGATGTTCGCATGGACTTATCCCATTTTTACCAACCAGCGCTCGATGTTCCGGCTCGCGGACGAGAAATTCACGCCTACCTTGAGAAGCTTACGTCCGTCGCGGGCGAAGGGCTCCGCGTAACCTTTCTCCTCGATCTGGCGCAGCGCCTCTTCCGCCGTGCCGTCCAGTTTGAACTCCATCACGTAGATATACCGGTCCGTCATCAACACCAGGTCCACACGACCCCGCGACGTGTGGTATTCCACCCGCGTATAAAATCCCATCAGCTTGAACACGAGGAAAAGCACGTTCTGGTAATGAAGCTCCCGGTCACGGGCCAACTCATAAGGCGTATCGGCGAAGAAACTACGCAGACGGAGCATGAAGGAGTCGAGATCGCCCGCCTCCACCTCCTCGACAAAACGGCTTATCTGGAATACGCTCTCCGACTTCTGGATCGGGGCGTAATACGGGAGCAGGAAACTCATGAAGCCCTTCGTCACCTCCTCGTTCGGGAAGCCGAGGCGATACAGCCCGAAACGGGCGTCATAACCCTTGATGGTGAGGTAGCCGCTCTGGTAAAGCACCGGGATCGGGTCGTCCACCATCAAATCGACACTGCCTAACACGTCCGACGTGGTACGCTCGTCCGCCAAGCGGCTCAAATCGTAACGGCTCCGCCGCAGCAACTCCACGAGGAACGTCGGCGTGCCCGTCTCGAACCAGTAGCTGCCGAACTCCTTCCGCTTCAACGTGCTCAACAGGCTGAACGGATTGTACACGTCCGCGCCGCTCGCGGCAAAATGATACCCGTCGTACCACGCCTTCAAGCGCCCGAAAGCCTCCGCGTCATCTATTCCCATCGCCTCCGCCAACAGATGTATGTCCGGCCGGAGATCCGAGCGAAGCTCCTCCTCCGTGATTCCGCACACGCTCTCATAGTCCCGTGCCATCGAGATGTCCTCCAGATTGTTCAGGTCGCTGAACACGCTCACCTTGCTGAACTTCGTCACGCCCGTAAGCAACGCGAAGCGGATATAGCGGTCGCTACTCTTCAACACGCCATAGAACGCTTTCAGGATATTCTGGTATTCCGTCCGTAAGGCCTCGTCACCTATCGCCTGCAACATCGGCTTGTCGTACTCGTCTACCAGGATCACCACATTGCGACCGGTCATCCGGCAAGCGTTCTCTATCAGATAGGCGAAACGCTCTTCCGGCACGCGATTTTTCTTCTCATCTCCATAAATTCCTTCCCAAATCTCTAAATGTTGGTTCAAAATTGCGACCAAGGAAGGCACGTCGTTATATTTACGTGCGTTCAAATCGAGATGAAACACCGGATAGTCCGTCCATTCCCGTTCCAGCCGCTCCATCGCCAAGCCGGCAAACAACTCTCTCCGCCCCCGGAAATAGGCTTCCAGCGTGGAGATAAGCAGGCTCTTCCCGAAACGCCGCGGACGGCTCAGGAAATAATACTTTCCGCTCTTCACCATGCGATAGACCCGCTCGGTCTTGTCCACATACAGGAACCCGCCCTTGCGGATCTCCTCGAAACTCTGTATACCTATCGGATAAAGCCGCTCCATACGCTATTCTTTTTTTAACTCGTCTTACGCGAAGATAGCATTATTGAGACGTCCACTCAAAAAAATCCCCAACGAACATATTTATTATGAATAAAACGAGGCCATGAGGGAATATCTTGAAAAGAACGGGAAGTGAAGGGTAAACCCCGCTTCCCGGCTTTCAGGAACACATGGTGTAACCCGGCATGCCCGTGTTGCAACGGTATGCCGTCATTCAAACTTGCCTTTCGTCAATTCTTCTTCCAGGAAGGCGAACACATAGCGCGGGCTTTGATGATAGAAATGCGTCCGTTCATCCATTACTTTCCGGTAAGTGTCCGAATTGAATACCGTGGCAAGTGCCTCTTCCATCGTCATTCCGCTATCCCGTTCAGCCAGCAGGGCGGCAAGGTTCTTTATCATGTCCGCCATCATTTCCGTTTTCTCGCTCATATCCTTTTCAACAGTTTGATGGCACGTTCCGTGCCGAAGAAATACTGGAAGGTCACACCCTTCATGTATTGCAGGTTGCGCACAAGCGTGGGAAGGTCTATCGAACGGTTCTCGTACCGCCACAACTGCACTCCTACACGGTCGTTGGCTATGGGCCCAATTACCACATCATAGTCGTGTACGGGCTTGCCGGTGGGATTGTTCCGGTTCAGCAGGATAAATTTCGCCCATTCCTCGGAATAGCCGTCGAAACGGAGCACGCACAAGGCATCCAAGGCATCGTCCTCCACGAGGTAGCTTTGTACGACCGGGCTACCGGTCTCCAACTGTTCGACTTTCACTTGTGCCATATCCAAGGCCTGCCCATAGTCGGCGGAAAGGTAGAATCCACGCCCGAAGTCCTTGTTTGGTTTCGATTTCAGCAGGTCTATCCTGTCAAAATCCCTGTTTGTCCCATGATAAAGTTTCATATCAATGCCCCTCCATGACGATGGCAATATTCCGCGATGTCGTCCACCATTGAGGAAAACGACTGTGTATGCACGTACCCGTAATGGCGGTCTATGAAATCTATTCCTTTGTAGCGGCTCAGGTAGTTGAAAGCCTGTTTCATCGTCAGTCCGTACTTGCGCCCGAACTCAAGGATGAAGATGACCGTCCATTCCAGTTTTTCCTTTATATTATATTCCATCATTATATCCTTTAGCCTTTTAGCGCAAAGGTAACAAAAACCATTGTAAATCTGTATGGAAAGCAATGGAATTATTGCCCGTTGCAGGAAAATCATCGTCGGCTGGTTCCTACTATGGGTATAATGCGTTTCCGCCCCATCCTACTATTGTAAGGCGCAAGCATACGCTCTTTGCATTTTCACTTCGCAAGCATCGTCCCGTTCTATCACGGCACGGCCGTCCGGACTGCATCATTCTTCGCCCTTCCTTTTCTAAACGTCCCGTCCGATTACTCTTCCGGCTTCCATTCCGTTCCAGCCGCTCCATACGCTATTCTCTTTTTTAACTCGTCTTACGCGAAGATAGCATGATTGGCGGACAAATCCCCTACTTTAACATCTTATTCCGAGAACAAAAGCCTTTGCCCGTACCATTGGGTGAACTTGAAGGGATAGTAGCGCAAGAATAGCCGGCTCGCGGTGATCGCGGTATCCTCCGGGATTTCCGTAGCCCGCAAATCCTTTTGGAACGCGCCATACAACAATAAACGGTATTTCGCCGTATCCCCCAGCAACCGCCAAGGGGTAGCCAGATTGGGCAACCCTTCCACCGCTCGCCGTAGATAGCGTTCCGCCCTCGGACGATCGCCCAGCCTATGAACGATATAGCCGTAGCGGGCATAATCGGCGGGTGTGTCCTCCAAAGAAGGATGCAAATCGGATAAGCGTCGCTCCAACGCCCGATAAAATCCGGGATCGGATAGCCGCAACCCATCTGTCTTTTCTTCGGTCAACAAACGGGGTATAAAGCGAATCGCCTCCACCAGTTCAGCGAGCGCCGCCTCCTTTTCCCCCTGTCGATACAACGCTTCCGCCCATGCGAACCGATAAAACGCGTTCCTCGGATACGCGCTCGCCAACCTTCCCGCAATGTCCGCCGCCTTTCCCGATTCTCTCTTGTCCAAATACAAACAAGTCCATAGATATTCGATTTGTACATCCTCCGGTTGTCGCCGCCGAGCTTCCCGCAAGGCTTTCTCCGCATCCGCTAAATGCATGATGTCACCCGTCTCGCGATACGCCCGCCCGTAAAGGAGCGCCCGGTTCACGAGGTCGGGTGTCCGCTCGCCCGCCCGCTCCATCAAACGGAGCGCCTCGCCCCACTCTCCCCGCTTCCAAGCGGATTCGATCGCCCGCAAGCGTTGATCCTCCCGCTCCTTACGAAAGACAAAACCCACGTAAACGAAATAACACAAGAGAACCACGACGGGCAACCCATAGTCCCAAACTGATACCGTCTCCGTCTTCTCCACTGACCCGTTCTCATCCCCTTGCGGGAAAACCAACGAGATGGCGAGCAGGAATAGCGCGAAATGGGTACCCAACAAGGAAGCTTGCGTCATCTCTTTGATCGCCAAAGCCGATAGCAGGCAGAACACCACACGGCTTTCCCTCTCTTTCCGACGTTCCCATAGCGATTGGACGATAGCGATTAACAGGAATAGATACAGCCCAAGGCCTACGATTCCTTTCTCGACCAATAACTGAACCGGCAGATTGGGAGCGAGCGAGGTGTAAGACCGTGTGCTATCTTGATTAAGCGCCTTGTCAATAGCCAGCGTGTAATTCCCGTTGCCATAGCCCAACAACGGACGCTCGCGGAAAGCCTCCCAACTCGCCCGCGTCGCGTCGATTCGTCCGCTCGTGCTTTGCCTCTGCGAGACGGTCCGGTTCATCGCCAGTGTCGTTCCCAGCTCCGCAGGGAAAGAGAGCCCCACTAAAAGAAGGGCGAGCAAGGCGAGAAGCGGTACGCGTACTTTCTCTCGGAGGGGTTTGATCAACGCGAGCCATAATGCCATGTAGACCGCCAAGGCGATATAAGCGCCGCGGGAAAACGACAGAAGAATTGCGCCTATCGTCAGGAAAACAAGGAAGCCCACATGACGCCGAGCGAGACAAAGCCACCCTAAAATCAATAACAATACCTCCGCCCATACGTTGGTGATATAGCCCAGCGGGCGGAACAGGAAGCGGAAAGGATAGGTGTCCGCGAAACCTACCTCCAACACGGAAGAACGGAAGACGAAAAACGAGCCGATCGCTAAGGCGAGGGCGATCCCTATCGGGAGAAAGCTACCAAAACGGACGACTCTTAAAGCCCGTTCCGAGGCGAACAGTCGCCGGGATACGAGATAACCCAACAATGTCAAAAAGGATACGCCCGCCCTCGGTATCGCGGCGACCGCCGATACGGCGCAGATCGGAGAGAGCAGGTCGTACAGCACGACCAAGCCCACTGAGACATCCACCCTCGTCCACTGCCGGAAAGGTAAAGGACGCAAAAGGAATAAGGCACCAATCAGCGAGAGCGAGCAAACTTGGTACGTGTCCGTCACACGGAACAGGAGAATGGCCATCACGAAAACAAGCAGGAGCGCCACCCCCGTATATCTCCAGCGCATGGGAGCGGATTCACGAACGGGCATAGCGTCTGAGCAAAGGTTGAACGATTTTCCAAAGCATATAACCGATCAACGCCAGGAAGAGGAGTTGCGAGCCGATGTTCCGCAACAGGGCGAACGGGGGTGTCATCCCATTGGAGAGGTAAAGGATCAACTCGTGAGCCGCCTCGGGGAAGGTCCCGACAAACCGATACAGGAAGAGGGGAATGACATAGAAAAAGTAAAAGCCCATAAAGACATTGACCACGATGGCATAGAGCAGCAGCCCATATCGCTCCAACGGACGTATGCGCAACAAATAAGGCTTTTGAGTAATCGGCCATTTCCGGATTCGCCGATAGAGGTAAGCCAACAGCTCGATGGAACGTTGCCGCAAGTTAGGCACGCCCAGCAAATCGGAGGCGATCCAATAACCATCGAATTTAAAGAAGGGATTTAGGGTCATCAAGAAACCCAGGTTCATGATTAAAATAAGATAGCGTAGGATATCATCTCCCGTGACGAAGAATGCCACCAGCAACAAGATGAGCCCATAGCTTTGGAAATACACCCCGGCCAAATTGACCACACAACGTTGCCGCCTATTCAGTTTCCAGATCTCGGTGACATCCGTAGGAAGTGCATATACAACAAATTTTGTAGCCTCATTAAAACAGAAGGATTATTTAAATGCATACCGTATAGAAGTAGTTCCTAATCCTATTCAAATTGACAAAGAGAAACGGACAGGCGCACATATGAATGCTTCAGAGGCAGAATTGGAAATTCGTACTATTATTCATGATCTACAGGTTGAATGTAATCCGAATCTAAACGCTGTGATTAGCCGAAAAAATATAGATGACCAAGTTATCTTTTCCGTTGTATTTCCAATTAAAGTCATAAGAGACGCAGAAAAGGTATTGGAAGATATTCATAAGAAATTAGAAATATCAGCAAATGATTTTAGCGAAAAAAGTAAAGATGAAATAGATAAACAGATAATGTATGAAAAAGAACTTGATAAAAAGCGAACAGAAGCAGAATCTTATTTAAAACTATTAAGCGATGTTCGGATTTATGCGGATAGTACAAATATTCTTTCGGTAGATATTAGCGATATGGGACCGCGTGAAAAACGCTATTACGTAGTCATGCCTTTGGTCGTTATCAAGAAAGAATATGCGACAGAAAGTAGCGCTTTCATGAGCGAAGGAAGAGGATTGTATGAAATGCGGAAATACAAAGAAGCTCGTACAGCCTTTCAGAGTGCGTTAGAGGCAAAAGATATGGAGCCGGATATGCGCCCGAATATATTAGAATCAATAGCGTTTTGCGATAGTTGTATTCAATATGAGAAAATAGCGGCGTTGGCTATTCAAGAAATTGCCAATATGAAAAAGCAAGGAAACGCCACTCAGCAAAAAGTGGCTGAATATGCGAATATAGCAATCAATCGTTATCAAAAGATATATCAAGAATACAATACGGACGAGATTTATAATAGACGTATAGAAAAGTTAGAAGGACTGATCTCTGATATGCCGTTAAAGATAAAGTTTACGATTGTAGAATGGAGAACATTGAGCGAAGGTGATTATATTCCTGATGTAGAAATATGGGCTTATTATGGGACTCCTTCTATTTCCTCCTCGACATTCTCTTCTGATAGGAGATTTGAGCGAATGATGAAAAATGAGTCTTTTAATTACAAGCAGATAGGTGTGTCTAATCAACAAGGCATCGCGGAAACAGAATTAGATAGAACGAATTTACCTGAAGGAATCATTTTTCGTCCGAATAAAAAATCAAATATAAAAATTAACTATATGAGCTTAGCTGACTTAATACGCCAAGCCGGCGGAACTTATATGGAGAAACAATTCAGATTGAAAATGTAC
>DXEN01000072.1 GCA_019114945.1 Candidatus Parabacteroides intestinigallinarum
ATATTAAATATTCAAGTATGAAAAACGGTATTTTAATGAGAAGTTTAGTCATCGCTTTAGCGATGGCTTTTGGAACATCAACAGTTTCAGCACAAAGTTTTTTTGACAAAGTAAAGAAAGCGGCTTCTACAGTGGTAAACGCTACAACCTCAACAGAAAATTCCGCTGAATCATCAGACGACCAACAACAGTCTGAGGAGGAATTGAAAGGAATGGTCAGTGCGGCGACCCTTCCACTCAATCTGGATGTTGTTAAAGTTTACGCGGAAGATGATAGTGGAAATCGACTTAAAAATGATGATGGTACGGACAAATACAGCTATCGTTTACGGGGCGATGACGGCAAGTTTTATGACGCTAATGTCGCCAAGAAATATATGGCGGCATCCTGGAAAGCTGGTGGAATGATTTTGGCGAAAGTAGGAGGAGGCGCTGTAGCTGGTGCCGCGGTAAATGCCGGAGTCGCCGCATTGTTAGGTGGTGATGTAAAGAAGGCGGCTATAACGGGTGCCGCAACGGGTGGCGCCGCTGGATTATTGAAAGTTTTACAAGATGGCGATATCAAGAAAATAAAGGAGAACCGTAGTACATTGAAAGATTTGAAAAAGAAGTTGGCCGAATATCAAAAGAGTTTTACGGAGGAAGGATTGCCTCGTGATGCTTCGGTAGATTTGACTCCATGGGAAGGGTGTGAAGAAATTGCTATGGTGGATACAGAGTTGATGGAGAAATTGGCAGAAACAGCGAAGAATGCTCCGGATGTAGAAAATGTTGATGATATACTTGCCGGCATAGATGATGAAGCATAATAATTTAACTATATAAGATAATCCAAAATATGTAAATTGAACTGTGTTAGTAAAGTTAACTTTATATGCTTTACTGATACAGTTTAATTTACCTCTTCTTATTTATCATGAAAACGTTGTTATTTATTGGCAATTTTGGAAGCGGGGAAATCATGCTTATTGCGTTGATTCTTATTATTCCGTTGTTTTTAATATTATGGAGTGCCGGGGCCTTTACTACATTCCCTCCAGATCCGCAAACATTAGACACCTCGGAATGGAAGCCGAGAGCAAATAAAATATGGGGTGGATTTATACTTTATCTTTTGTCTGGGGCGATTGGTTCCATATTCGAGTTGGCGGATAAAATAAACGACCTTCGTTCGATGCTCTCATCTTTGTCTTCTTCTTCATCCGAGGATTTTATGGAAGCATGGTTGAGCAGCAATATAGATATTTTAAGTGGTACGACGGTGGCTAACATTTTGGTCGTTATCGGATTTGTAATCTATTACACGGGGCTGAAAAGTTTCGCTGAAATTCAAAAAGATGATTTCACGGCGGAGAACATTTTAAAGATACGCAGAGCGGCGATTTGTGGCGTAATTGCTTTGCTACTCGGTTATATTCCGTTCATCGGGGGTTTTGGCGGATGGATTTTAAATCTTGTGATGTATTTCATGCTTGCATCCGCATATGGTTATTTGCGATATAGCCCGGTATTTAATATTCGGGCGAAAGCGGGAGCTCGCTTGCTTCGTTCGGCAGCCATCATGTATATCATCGGCATGTTTATTCCCATTATCGGAGGATTGTTCAGTTTCATGGGGCTTTTAATGACTATCATAGGTTGGGGACGAATACGTAAAGGTGGACCGATCGCGGCAGTTGCATCGGTAGCGACGAATATTACATATAACTATTATACGAGTTCAGTGCCGACCGAGACTCTTTCCTCGCCCAATCCTGCTACTCCCACTTCTGGAGAAAGGCCTAAATTTTGTCCGCATTGTGGAGCGCCTTGTAAAGAATATCAAAGATATTGTCCGAATTGCGGATTCGAGCTTGATAAAAAACCGGAAGAACCGGTTATGCCGATAGTTGAAAAAAAAGAGCCACCCGCGACAAAAGTAGAACCGGTTAGAACACCGCCTGAGCCTTCAACGGCTGACACTACCTCAAAAGAGGCACCTTCGAAGCAGGAGAAAAATCAGCGAGACAAAAGTAACAAACAGGCGTTAGTGTTAATCAGTGGAGTAGTGATTTTTCTAATTATAGGACTTTGTGTCTATAATTTTTGGTACAAACCTTATGCGACAGATCGAGATGCCCTGCGTTACTACACCTTTACGAATTTGAATCTTCGATCATCTGAAAATGCGGAATTGAAAGATAACATAATAGAGATGCTTCCTTATGGAACAGAATTAATCACTTACGGAAAAGGATATTCCTGGGCAAGAGTAAAAGCGAACGGCAAGGAAGGGCATGTAGCCGCTCATTTGATTTTGAGCAAAGAGGATTTTCAGCTATTAGACGGCGTATGGGGTAATGAAGAAGCTAAAAAATGCGTGGGATCCGCTCATTATCGATTGGCGGTAATAGATTATTTGAAGCGCAATGAGTTTTTTTCTGGCGCAAGGGAGTGGCAAATTTTCTCGAAACCATACGGAAGCGCGCAGAATACGATTGCCTATCCAAACCTGTCACAGGAGGAAAACGGAGATGGACTGATATTCATAGTGAAAAATAATCGAACAAATGAACGTAAATTGGTGATCTATGGTTTTACTACAACGGAACCTAAATCTCCAGTATTTAAAACAGACTTTCGTTTAGAAAAAGATTTAAGTATCCAGAAAGCAGTATGTCGTTTAGATAAATATGATAATCTTTGGATTAGGGTGACATTCAATGATGGAAGCTATAAAACATTTAGAGTTTACATGTGAATGAGTAGATGTCTGCCCCAACCAATGCTTTAAGACGCGAAAAAGTCACGTAGGTGCGATGCCTCACGCACGTATGTTAAAATGCCAACGCACCTATGTGACTTCGCCAACACACCTATGTATCCTTTGGAAAGGATAATTCGCGAAAACCGAGCGAAACTATTTTTTTAGCACATATTTATACGCATATTTAAAATAAAATACGTATAATCGCGATAAATATTCAAATACACATGAAACAGCTAAATTATCCATCCATGAGATTTCTGAGAATGGCCGGGCTAAGTCTGGCAATGGGTCTCGCGACGCTCGCGAGCGCGCAAGAGACGAGTTACGACGTGCGCCATCTGGCCAACGAGCAAAACATCGTCTCGCTCAGCGCCTCGAAAAAATACCTCCTCCTACCGGTAGAGGATAACGCGCCCGAGGGGAAAGTGTACATCATCGTAGACAACAATCGCCAGGGCGAGGAGATCAACATCCGCCTGGCCCGCAAGCAGGTGGATTATTATGTCCCGCTCGACCTCTCCGCGTTCGCCGGGAAAGCGGTCGCGATCGACATCCAGGGAACGCCCTCGTCCGCTATCTGCTGGAAAAAGCTCCAGTTCTCCGATACGTTCGACCTAACCAACCGGGAGAAGTTCCGACCCGTTTACCACCATACACCCGCCTACGGCTGGATGAACGACCCGAACGGTATGTTCTACAAGGATGGCGTCTACCATCTGTATTTCCAGCACAACCCGTATGGCTCCACATGGGGCAATATGACGTGGGGGCACTCTACCAGTAGCGACCTAATCCACTGGAATTTTGAGGGCGACGCCATCCTGCCCGACGCCTGGGGCGCCATCTTCAGCGGCTCGTGCGTGGTAGACCACGAGAATACGGCGGGCTTCGGAGCGGGAGCCGTGGTGGCCTTCTACACCTCGGCAAAATCGACACCGTGGGGCGGCAGCCAATCGCAAAGCCTGGCGTATAGCCTCGACAACGGAAAGACATTCATCAAATACGACAAGAACCCCATCCTGACTTCCGACCAACCGGACTTCCGCGACCCGAAAGTCTTCTGGTACGCGCCGGACAAGCATTGGGTGATGATGCTCGCCGTCGGGCAGGAGATGCAAATCTTCTCCTCCAAGAACCTCAAGGATTGGAAATACGAGAGCAGTTTCGGTGCCAAGCAAGGGGCGCACGGAGGCGTGTGGGAATGCCCGGATTTGGTGGAACTGCCCGTAGAGGGGACAAAAGAGAAGAAGTGGGTACTGATTTGCAACATCAACCCGGGCGGACCCTTCGGCGGTAGCGCGACACAATATTTCGTGGGAACCTTCAACGGGAAACGCTTCGTGAACGAGGCGCCCACGCAAACCAAATGGATGGATTGGGGCAAGGACAACTACGCCACCGTGACGTGGAACAACGCGCCGGACGGGCGTTGCGTGGCCTTGGGGTGGATGAGCAACTGGCAATACCAAGCCGTACTGCCCACGTGGCAATACAGAGGGGCGAACACCGTGGCCCGCGATTTTACGCTCTATAAAAAGGACGGGGAATATCTGCTGAAATCGGCGCCTTCTCCCGAGATGAAACAGGCACGCGGGGAGAAACAAAGCTTCCCGTCGTTCAAGGTGAGCGACACCTACCAAATCAATCAACTATTGCCGCGGAACGAGGGAGCTTACGAGATTGAGCTAAGCATCAAGAACGCCGGAGCCTCGCGCGTCATCCTGAACCTCCTCAACGAAAAGGGCGAGCGAATCGATATGTATTACGACGTGCCCCGCCAGCAATTCGTGATGGACCGGAGCGAGAGCGGCTTGACCAGTTTCAGCAAAGAGTTCCCCGCCGTAACCGTGGCTCCCGCCAGCGAGACGGATCGCATCCAACTGCGGTTGTTCATCGACCGGTCGAGCATCGAGGTCTTTGGCGAGGAAGGCGAGTACGTGATGACCAACCGCATCTTCCCTTCCGCGCCATACAACCAAATGTCGTTCGCCTCGGATCGGGGCAGCTTCACGGTAGAATCGTTGAACGTATATAAAATCAAATAATCCATGGAAAAGCAAATGAAGTACGGGCAAATCATCCCGGTCATGTTATGTTTCTTCGCGATGGGATTCGTCGACCTCGTAGGCATCGCCTCCAATTACGTGAAGGCCGATCTCGGCTTGAGCGACGCCGAGGCGAATATCTTTCCCTCGCTGGTATTCTTCTGGTTCCTGATCTTCTCCGTCCCGACGGGAATCCTGATGAATCGCATCGGGCGACGCAAGACGGTCTTACTAAGCCTTGTCGTCACCTTCGCCTCGTTGGTGCTCCCTATTTTTGGCGATAGCTACGGGCTGATGCTTGCCTCGTTCTCGCTCTTAGGTATCGGCAACGCCTTGATGCAAACCTCGCTGAACCCGCTCCTGAGCAATATCATCGCGGGCGACAAGCTGGCGAGCACGCTTACGTTCGGACAATTCGTGAAAGCTATCGCCTCGTTCCTCGCCCCGTACATCGCCATGTGGGGAGCGATGGAGAGCCTGCCGACCTTCGGCTTGGGCTGGCGGGTGCTTTTCCCGATTTATATGGCCATCGCCGTGATCGCCATCCTCTGGCTGGGCGCTACAACGATCGAGGAGGAACGGCCGGATAAGGCTTCCGGCTTCGCGGCTTGCTTCTCGTTGCTGGGAAAACCGTTCATCCTATTATCATTCATCGGCATCATGTGCCATGTAGGTATCGACGTGGGGACAAACACCACCGCCCCGAAAATCTTGATGGAACGGCTGAACATGCCCTTGGCGGACGCGGGCTTCGCCACGAGCCTCTATTTCATCTTCCGTACGTTGGGCTGCCTGTCCGGCGCGTTTATCCTGCAAAAAGCCTCGTCGAAATCATTCTTCGCGCTGAGCGTGGCGATGATGCTGGCGGCGATGGTCGGCTTGTTCCTATTCGATAGCAAGACCGCCATCTATATCTGCATCGCACTGATCGGCTACGGCAACTCCAACGTATTCTCCATCGTCTTCTCGCAAGCCTTGTTGGCGCTGCCCGACAAGAAAAACGAGGTATCGGGACTGATGATCATGGGCCTTTTCGGCGGAACGATCTTCCCCTTGGCGATGGGATTGGCCAGCGACGCGATGGGACAAAACGGCGCCGTAGCGGTCATGGCCTTGGGCGTCCTTTATCTTTTAACGTATACATTTAAAATCAAACGTGAATCATGAATAATCACATCATCGTAGGAATGGGCGAGGCACTGTGGGACGTGCTGCCCGAAGGAAAGAAAATAGGCGGGGCTCCTGCCAATTTCGCCTATCATATCTCCCAGTTCGGATTGAACAGCCGTGTCGTAAGCGCGGTAGGAGACGATAAGTTGGGAAACGAGATCTTGGAGAACTTCGCGGAAAAGAAGCTGAACTGCCAGATCGAGAAAGTGCCCTACCCGACCGGCACGGTACAAGTGACGTTGGACGAAGCCGGCGTTCCTCGCTACGACATCAAAGAAGGCGTAGCCTGGGACAACATCCCTTTCACGCCGGCATTGGAGCGGTTGGCGAAACAGACCCAGGCGGTTTGCTTCGGCTCGCTGGCGCAACGGAGCGTGGTATCGCGCGAGACCATCAACCGCTTTCTCGACACCATGCCCGACGGCGAGGGACAATACAAGATATTCGACATCAACCTGCGGCAGAACTTCTACACCAAGGAGATCATCTGCGAGTCGATGCGGAAATGCAACATCCTGAAGATTAACGACGAGGAATTGGTTACCATCAGCCGCATGTTTGAATGGCCGGGCATCGACCTGGAAGACAAATGCTGGATTCTGCTGGCGAAGTATGGATTGAAGATGCTGATCCTGACCTGTGGCGTAAACGGCAGCTACGTTTTCACGCCGGGCGATATTTCTTTCGTGGATACGCCGAAAGTAGAAGTGGCGGACACCGTGGGCGCGGGCGACTCGTTTACCGCCTCGTTCGTCGCGGCGATCCTGAAAGGGAAAAGCGTGGCCGACGCGCATCGCTTGGCCGTGAAGGTATCCGCTTTTGTCTGCACGCAGAATGGGGCGATGCCGGAATTACCGAAAGAATTCATTCAATAATATGAAGGACTTTTACCTTATTATTGGGCATGATGACGGCATATGCCGTCCATGCCCAAAACACGGAGCGAACCATCCACGAATGAGAACACGCCCTCTCCTTCTTTTTCACTCTTTGCCTTACTCTACCCAAACCACGTAATCGGGCTTCCGGGGTTTAGCGACAGGAGCCGCGTCCGAGATGGGGTATCCCAACACGCAATGGCCGATGCCCTCGTAATCGCCCTCGATGCCCCATGCCTCCAGCAGCGATTTCCCCTCCGGGGAAGCGAACACCTCCTTGGCGCGATGAATCCAGCAACTTCCCAACCCCACGGCATGGGCGGCGTTCAACAGATTACCCATCACGAGCGAGCCGTCATACAAATACGTCGGTTTACTCCGATCCGCCAAGACAATCAGCACGACCGGAGCGCCGTAAAAAGGATCCGAATCCGTGCCCAATACCGCGGCGTTCAAGCGCGACAAGCGATCCCGCGTTTCCTTATTCGTGACCGCCACGATGATAGGCGATTGCCGCCCCATACCCGTCGGGGCATACGTGCCCGCCTCCAATACTTGCTCTATCAACTCCCGGGCGGGCATCTCGTCCGACTTAAAACCACGCACGCTTCGGCGCGTCTTCAAACATTCTATTACCTTGTTCATAAACAACCTCCTTTTCCTTCTATGAATAACAGGACAAAAATAATATTTTTACCATTCCTATTTCAAGACTTCTTCGTATATTTGTCATTCAAACCAAATTGAAGACGCCATGAAGTACAAATTATTAGTTTTAGACGTAGACGGGACGTTATTGAATGACGAGAAAGAAATAACGACCCGCACCCAGGCCGCCCTGTTAAAAGCGCAGCAAATGGGAGTACATGTCGTATTGGCATCCGGACGCTCGACAAATGGCGTACAGCCATTGGCCGAGGCTTTGGAATTGAATCATTACGGTGGATTTATCATGTCGTACAACGGCGCGCAAATCATCAACGCGCAGACCGGGGAGTTGCTGTTCGAGAAACGCATCGACCCGGAGATGATTCCCTACATCAATCGGAAAGCGAAAGAAAATGGCTTCACGATCTTCACGTATCACAAGGATTTCATATTGACCGACAATCCGGACAACCCGCACGTCCGTAAGGAAGCGGAGTTGAACGGAATGCGAATCATCGGCACGGACAACTTCGTGGAAGCGGTCGATTTCGCTCCTTGCAAATGCATCCTCACCAGCGACGACGAGGAACGACTGATCGGGTTGGAAAACCACTGGAAGAAACGTTTGGATGGCGTACTGGAGGCGTTCCGCTCGGAGGATTTCTTCCTGGAGGTGGCTCCCCGGTATATCAACAAAGGAAATACGCTGGCGGTATTGATGGAGATGCTTCATGTAACGACCGAGGAAGTAATCGCCATCGGCGACGGCGTGGCGGACGTCCCCATGCTCCAGTTGGCCGGACTGAGCATCGCGATGGGCAACGCCCGGGATTCCGTCAAGGCTTGTGCCGACGTAACGACCTTACCCAACAACATGGAGGGCGTCGCCGTAGCCATCGAGAAGGCGATTCTCGCGTCGATCAAGGCGACCGAGATTCCATTGGACCAACTGAACGCACGCGCCAAGCATGCCTTGATGGGCAACTTGGGCATTCAATATACCTATGCCTCCGAGAACCGCGTGGAGGCGACCATGCCGGTCGACGAGCGGACACGACAACCGTTCGGCATCCTGCACGGAGGCGCCTCGCTCGCCTTGGCGGAAACGGTGGCGGGACTGGGCTCGATGATCCTGGCCAAGCCCGACGAGATGGTGGTAGGTATGCAAGTAAGCGGTAGCCACGTATCGTCCGCCCACGAAGGCGACACCGTGCGCGCGGTGGGGACCATCATCCATAAAGGGCGCTCCTCGCACGTATGGAACGTAGATATATTCACCTCGACCGACAAACTGGTCTCGTCGGTACGGGTCATCAATAGTATTTTGAAAAAGAAATGATTCAAATAGATTCATACGAAGCAATCGACCATTTCGTCCAGCAAGGGGAAAGTTTCGCTCTTTGGCGCATACCGGGAGAGGAACACATCCATTTCCGATCGCGAAAGAGCGCTTCTCCTTGCTTGTTATATGATATAAAAGATTTAAATGAACGGAGCGGTTTCGTAATCGCTCCGTTTCAAGTGACAAAGGAGCATCCGATCGTGCTGATCGAACCGGAGCAGCCTGAAATTTCATTCGAGGGGAACGCGGATTTCCTTCGAATGAAATTTGAATTTCCTTCGGAAGAAATGAAATTTTCCTCCGAGGAAAATGAGAAGGAGGAATATGCCCACCGTTTTTCCTTGTTCACCCAACCTTTATTAAAAGGCGGCCAGGATAAACTTGTATTGTCGCGCCACACGCGGATACAAAGAAAGGCTACTTTCTCGCCCGCTAAAGCATTCCTTTCCGCGGCGAAACGCTATATTCGCTCCTATGTATATCTCTGCCATACGCCAACGACCGGCACATGGATGGGAAGCACACCGGAGATTTTATTATCCGGCGAGAAGGGCGATTGGCATACGGTGGCCCTGGCAGGCACCCAAAACCTACGAGCCGGCAACCTACCGAAGAACTGGGATCACAAGAATTGGATGGAGCAACAATTGGTCGCCTCTTACATCCAACGGCAATTATCCACGCTGGGCATCGACTCCAAGGAGCAAGGGCCTTACGCGGTACGTGCCGGAGAGGTGGCGCACTTGAAGAGCGATTTCCACTTCTCGTTGCCCGACGTGCGTAAAATCGGGGATGTCCTGAAGTTGTTGCACCCAACTCCCGCCGTGTGCGGCCTTCCGAAAGAGGAAGCCTACCGCTTCATCCTCGCGAACGAAGGCTACGACCGAAGCTATTATTCCGGTTTTATCGGCTGGTTGGATCCCAACGGAAAGACCGATCTATACGTCAACCTGCGATGTATGAACATCTCGCTCACAACGTTCACCCTCTACGCCGGCGGCGGATTGCTCGCCGCCTCGCGGTTAGAGGACGAGTGGCAAGAGACAGAAGATAAACTCGATACGATGAGAAGACTTATATACATTTGAAATTACAAATCATGTACAGCGACAAAAAGAATATACTTCAATTAGCGGCCTTGCTTATCGAGCATGGCGTAAGTAACATCGTCCTCTGTCCGGGAAGCCGCAACTCGCCTATCGTTCGGACATTGGCCAATCATCCGTTCTTCACCTGCCACTCCGTGACCGACGAACGGAGCGCGGGCTTCTTCGCCTTGGGATTGGCATTGCACGGAGGCAAACCGGCGGCGATATGCTGCACGTCCGGAACCGCCTTGCTGAACATACACCCGGCGGTAGCGGAGGCTTTTTACCAGCACGTCCCCTTGGTCGTGATATCCGCCGACCGACCGGAGGCTTGGATCGGGCAGATGGACGGACAAACGCTGCCTCAACCCGGCGTGTTCGGAACGCTGGTGAAAAAGTCGGTCCAGCTACCGGAGGTCCATACCGAACAAGAGGAATGGTATTGCAACCGCCTCATCAACGAGGCCTTGCTGGAACTGAACCATCACGGGAAAGGCCCGGTGCACATCAACGTTCCCCTATCGGAACCGCTCTTCCAATTCACGACACCAGAGCTGCCGAAAGTACGGGTTATCACCCGCTATCAAGGCCTGAACGTGTACGACCGGAACTACGACGACCTGATCGAACGGCTGAATAAATACAACAAGCGGATGATGATAGCGGGGCAGATGAGCTTGATCTACCTCTTCGAGAAAAAAATCTGCAAACTGCTCTACAAGCATTTCGTCTGGTTGAGCGAGCACATCGGGAACCGGATCGTACCCGGTCTACCCATCAAGAACTTCGACACGATCTTGTATGCCGCGCCCGAGGAGGAACGCGAGAAATTGGCACCAGAGCTCGTAATCACCTACGGTGGCCATATCGTCTCGAAGCGGCTCAAGGAATTCCTGCGCAAACATCCGCCCAAGGAACATTGGCACGTCTCGCTGGACGGCGAGGTGGCGGATTTGTTCGGGTGCCTGACCACGGTGATTGAGATGGATCCTTTCGAGTTCCTGGAAAAAATCGCGTATCTATTGGAGAACAAGCAAGTGGAGTACCCGAAAGCCTGGGAATACAAATCCAAGAACATCCCGGAACCCACGTTCGCCTACTCGGAAATGGCGGCGATCGGGCAATTGATACACGCGCTTCCCGCCGAATCGTCCTTGCACTTGGGAAATAGCTCAACCGTACGGTACGCCCAATTGTACGCGATTCCCGATACGGTGGAGGTATGCTGCAACCGCGGGACGAGCGGCATCGAGGGCTCGCTATCGACCGCCCTGGGCTATGCCTTCCATTCGGCACGGCTCAACTTCATCGTGCTTGGCGATCTCAGTTTCTTCTACGACATGAACGCTTTATGGCACGAGAACCTTCGCCCGAACCTCCGTATCCTCTTGCTGAACAACGGAGGAGGCGAGATCTTCCAAGCGATACCGGGATTCGATATGAACGAACGAGAACATCGATACGTGACCGCCACGCATCAGACATCGGCACGCGGCTGGGCCGAGGAGCGAGGATTCGCCTACACCGCCATCCATAACAGCGAGGAACTGGAAACCGCCTTACCGGATTTCACCCAGACCGAGCGTCCCACGGAACGTCCGATGCTCGTCGAGGTATTCACCGACAAGAGCGAGGACATCCGATTATTGAAAGAATATTATCACAATTTGAAATTTAAAATTTAAAATGCGAAACTGGACAACCATTAAGGAATACGAGGATATTCTATTCGATTTCTACAACGGCATCGCACGGATCACCATCAACCGGGAGCGTTACCGGAACGCGTTCACGCCGACGACAACGACCGAGATGAGCGACGCTTTTTATATCTGCCGGGAGCGCCCGGACATCAATGTAGTCGTATTGACCGGAGCGGGCGACAAGGCCTTTTGCTCAGGCGGCGATATGCACGTGAAAGGACGTGGCGGCTATGTGGGCAAGGATGGCGTACCCCGCTTGAATGTGCTGGACGTGCAGAAGCAAATCCGCTCCCTGCCGAAACCGGTCATCGCCGCCGTAAACGGATTCGCGATCGGTGGCGGACACGTGCTGCACGTCGTATGCGATTTGACCATCGCCTCGGAGAACGCGATCTTCGGGCAGACCGGTCCGCGCGTGGGAAGTTTCGACGCCGGGTTCGGCTCCTCTTATTTGGCACGAATCGTCGGCCAGAAGAAAGCCCGCGAGATTTGGTTCCTCTGCCGCAAGTATAACGCGCAAGAGGCCTTGGAGATGGGCTTGGTGAACAAGGTCGTCCCCTTGGAGCGGTTGGAGGACGAGTACGTGCAATGGGCCGAGGAGATGATGCAGCTCAGTCCGTTGGCGTTGCGCATGATCAAGGCTGGACTGAACGCGGAACTGGACGGCCAGGCCGGCATCCAAGAACTGGCGGGCGACGCGACCATGCTTTATTATATGACCGACGAGGCGCAAGAGGGCGGAAAGGCGTTCCTGGAGAAACGTCGCCCGCGCTTCGAGGATTATCCGAAATTCCCTTAACCGATGAATGCGCTAAAGGTAGAATATTGGCCCGTATCGCTTCGCTTTAAGCGGCCAGCCAAGACCTCAAGAGGCGCGTACACGACTCGCCAAATATGGTTCGTGAAAGTCGGTGATGATCATTCGTGGGGAATAGGTGAGTGCGCTCCCCTTCCAGACTTGAGTGTCGAGGCCGGACCGGACTACGAACGAATCCTTCGCGCCGCCTGCGAGGAATTGGCGGAAAACGGATGGATCGACGTGGAGAAATTGCGCCCCTATCCCTCCATCCTATTCGGGCTGGAGACAGCGATGCGACATAGGCAGAGCGATAGCCCTGCCCTGTGGCCGACACTGTTCGCGGACGGAACCCGCGGCATTCAGATAAACGGCTTGGTCTGGATGGGTGACTATCGTTTTATGCAAGAGCAGATCGAGGAGAAGATCCGAGCCGGCTTCCGGTGCGTTAAGCTAAAGATCGGGGCGATCCACTTCGAGGAGGAACTGGAGTTGTTGCGAAAAATTCGCGCTCGCTTCTCCGCCCAGGAGATTGAGTTGCGTGTGGACGCGAATGGGGCGTTCTCGCCAGATGAAGCCTTAGATAAGCTTCATCAGTTGGCCGAGTTGGATCTGCACTCGATCGAGCAACCGATTCGCGCCGGACAGTGGGAAGATATGGCCCGGCTGGTAGAGCGGTCGCCATTACCCATCGCGCTGGATGAGGAACTGATCGGTTGTTGCCAACGTCAGGAGCGGGAAAGACTGCTGAAGACTATCCGGCCTCACTATCTCGTCTTAAAGCCTTCCTTACATGGAGGATTCAGTGGCTGTACGGAGTGGATACGCCTTACGGAAAGTATACTGGGCGGCACGCCGAAAGAGCCGAAATGGTGGCTTACTTCCGCATTAGAGAGTAATGTTGGCTTGAACGCCATCGCGCAGTTTTGCGCCCATATCACCCTCGACAGTCCATCGCTGCCGCAAGGATTAGGTACAGGCCAACTGTTCGTTCGTAACGTACCTCCGGAGTTGCATCTCAAAGGAGATACCCTTTGGTTCCACCCACCCGTATATCGATAAAGAGATGAACGATATCTATCTCATGGACCGGAGCCGACAACGGCTGACCTTGGAGGGCGTCGACTATGCGGCACACGACCTCCCCCGCCTCCGGGCGATGGCGGAGGAACGCACGGACGATTTCTTACGCGATCTGTGCCTTTTCCTGGAAGATTGGTTCAGCGACGCACCAACCCTTCAAGTACAGACATCCGGCTCCACGGGAACACCCAAACAATTGTCCGTGCGCAAGGAACAAATGATGAATAGCGCACGCATCACCTGCGAGTTCCTCCGGCTGCGACCGGGCGACACGGCGTTGCTCTGCATGCCGTTGCGTTATATCGCCGGGAAGATGGTCGTGGTACGTGCCTTGGTAGCGGGACTGAACCTTATTCTCCGCACACCCTCCGGACATCCGTTGGCGACGGACGATGACACGCCGATACGGTTTGCCGCCATGATTCCCTTGCAGGTAGACAACTCCCTGCGCATCCCCGCGGAACGGGAACGGTTAGCGCGCATCGACACGCTTATTATCGGAGGCGGCTCCATCGACGCTGACTTAGAACGTGAGCTACGAGAAATGCCCCACGCGATTTACTCCACCTACGGCATGACCGAGACGCTATCGCACATCGCACTACGTCGCCTGAACGGTCCGGAAGCGTCTCCATTCTATCACCCTTTTCCCACGGTCAAGCTCTCCTTGTCCCTGGAAGGCACGCTGGTAATCGACGCCCCCTTGGTGTGCGACGAGCGGTTGGTAACCAACGACATCGCCCACATCCGGCCGGACGGCAGCTTCCGCATCATCGGGCGCAAGGACAACGTCATCAATACCGGAGGCGTCAAGGTGCAAATCGAGGAGGTCGAGGAACGGCTGCGCCCGCATCTGCCCACGCCGTTCGCCATCACCGCCATATCCGACCGGAAGTTTGGCGAGGCGGTCACCTTATTGGTCGCCGCCTCTTTATCAAAGGCAGAGAAGCATCTTCTCTTGAGCGGACGGAATCTTCCCCAGTTATTAGAGGAACTGCTGCCCAAATACCAACGGCCGAAACATATATTATATGTAAAGGCGATTCCCCAAACCGGAAGCGGCAAGACCGACCGTGCCGCCTGCCGGACGTTAGCGAAAGAATGTATCACTAAAAACAATACAGACGTATGAAAAGAATCTTAGCAATAACAGCGTTCTCCCTGTTAACGCTCTTTCCGGTTTACGGAGAGGACGCTTACGCGGGCTACGACCGCGTGACCTTGCTGGATAGCACCGCCGTGACGGTACAACCCTCCGGTTCGGGCGCTTTCATCCTCCACAAGGCATTTCGGGTACAGACACCGAAAGGAGCCGTGAACAGCCGGGTCATCAAATACGACTACGATCCCTTGACGGCGCACGCGGAATTCCGCTACGCCACGATCTACCGGGCGAACGGCGACGTAATCAACCTCGATGTCACCGAGGCACGCGATTACGCAGCCCCGGCACGGGCCATCTATTGGGGCGCCCGACAAATCATGCTGGAAGTGGGTCGCCTGCAACCGGGCGATATCGTGGAGTACGAGATCGCCAAGAAGGGTTTCACCTACGCCCTGCTGACGGCGGGTGATGACGAGGAACGGTTCATCCCACCAATGCGCGGGCAGTTCTATGACATCGTACCTTTCTGGACGACGGAACCCACGATGCGCAAGGTATACCAAGTGTCCATGCCCATGGAGAAGGAATTGCAATTCCAATTCTATCAAGGCGAGTGCGCCTCCTCCATGCGCTACGAGGAAGGACGGAAGGTGTACACCTTCACCGCCACCGATATCCGACCCTTCGAGCGGGAACCCAACATGGTCGACCTGTTCGACGCCGCTCCGAAACTGATGATGTCCAGCACGCCCCGTTGGCAGGATAAATCGCTTTGGTTCCACAAGGTAAACGAGGATTACGGAAGCTTCGATCCCATTCCGGAAGCCCAGAAGAAAGTAGACGAGCTCATTCAGGGGAAAAAGACCGAGATGGAGAAAATCGCCGTGCTGACGCACTGGGTGGCCGACAACATCCGCTACTCCGGCATTTCCATGGGCAAAGGCGAGGGTTATACGCTTCACAACCTGAAAATGAATTACACGGATCGTTGCGGTGTATGTAAGGATATAGCCGGCACACTTATCGCCTTCCTGCGCATGGCGGGTTTCGAGGCGTATCCGGCGATGACCATGGCGGGAAGCCGGGTAGAAAGTATTCCGGCGGATCACTTCAATCATTGCGTAGCGGTAGTGAAGCTATCGAACGGCACTTATATGCCATTAGACCCCACGTGGGTGCCTTTCTGCCGGGAACTATGGAGCAGCGCGGAGCAGCAACAGAACTACCTGCCGGGCGTCCCCGAGGGCTCCGACCTGTGCCTGACACCGCTCTCCGCACCGGAGAACCACTACGTACGCATCCATGCCGACAACCACATCAACGAGCGGGGCACGCTGCGCGGACGGTTCACCATCACCGCCGAGGGACAATCGGACAGCAACATCCGTCGTATCTTCACCACCGGCTGGCAATCCGACTGGAAGAACAGTTTAGAGAAGCAGCTGCTCGCCGTCTCGCCCAAAGCCAAGCTCCTGCGTGTAGACTACGGAAAGAATCCCAAGGACTACCAAGCGGCACCCATTCGGATCACCTTCTCGTACGAGATTCCCGGCTACGCGATTATCGCCGGCGACCGTATGCTGCTCAAGCCCTTGGTGATGAACAATCTGTATAATCAAGTGAAGAGTTTCCTGCGGATCGATACCGATTTAGAGACACGTCAATACGGATTCAAGGACGGCTGCTCGCGACTGGTGGAACAGGAGGAAACCATCCGAGTCCCGAAAGGATACACTTTGATAAACACGCCAAGGAATGACAACTGGCGCAGCCAAGCCGCGGACTTCGAAGGTTCTCTGTCGCAAGGGAAACAGCAAGAAATCGTCTTGCGCCAACGCTTAGCGTTGAAGAAACGGGTCTACGACGCCATGGATTGGGAAGGATTCCGCACGGCGATCAATGCCTACAAAAGTTATGGAGAATATATAATGATTAAACGATAAGAACCATGAATAAAATAATATATCCCATCCAATTGATACTCTGCTTGCTGTTGGTGGCGACCACGTTGTCGGCCGCACCCGAGGCGGAGTATCGGAAACTCTCGAAAACCTGGACCGTCAACGCGGATGGCAGTCAGGAATACCATCACTCGATGGAGTTGACGCTTTTTACCCATACGGCGATGAACAACACGTATGGCGAGAGCTTCATCGTTTATAACCCCGATTACCAAACAGTCGTCATCCATTCCGCCTACACGACACAGAAGGACGGCTCGGTTATCAAGACACCGGACAACGCCTTCGTGGAAGTCCTTCCCCGCTTCGCCGCCGACGCTCCCGCTTACAACGGGTTGAAAGAGTTGGTTGTCGTGCATACCGGATTGGAGCTGGGTGCGACTATCCACCTGGACTACTCCATCCTGACAAAGCCGGGATATTACCCGGCTTTGGATATCAACGAGACGCTGCAAGAGACCTCGCCCGTGAAGGAATACCAAATAGCCATCTACGCTCCCGCCGATAAACCCCTCACTTGGCAGTTGTATGGAAGCCAAGCCAAGGCTACCGAAAGCCAGGAAGCGGACCAGTGCGTCATTCGATGGACGCTGCGCGACGTACCCGCCTCCTCCCGCGAGGCTTTCCTGCCCCAGAATCACGACGGCGTGCCCCGCCTCGTCGCATCCGGCTACGCCTCCCAGCAAGAGGCATTATCCACATTAGCGAAACGTTTCCAAGCCTCCGTAAGTTACGAGAGCGAGACCTTCGGGCCGTACCTCGTGGAATCGCTCAACGACGCTGACGCCAAAGTAAGAACGTTGCAAACGCATGTCGTAGAGAACATGGGATATACCGCGATCCCGCTCTCATACACTGGCTACAACATCCGTGACGTGGACCTGGCGCTCCGTAGCGCTTACGGCACCTTGGCGGAGAAGACGCAACTATTGAACGTCCTGCTGAACGCCGCCGGCATCCCGGCGGAAGTAGTGGTTGTTTATCCCGGCAACTTGCATACGGACGCCTGTGGCCTGAGTGCCATCAAGGACCTCGCTATCAAAGCGACCGTGAACGGACAAGACAGATTTCTCTCCGCGGTCAGCCTCACTCCTTCGCCCATCACACGGCGGGGAGATTTAGACAAAGTATTCACCTTAGACGGAACCCAGGTAGCCGTCAACGCGGAACCGACTGTCGTTCGGGAAGAAATTGCCATCTCGCAAATCGACACATTCGGAATTTGTACGCTACCTAACGCATCGAAGGGAATCGACACATGGGGCATGGCGACCTTGAATAGCAAACGCCAAAACCGATTTGAGCTACCCGCCTTGTTAAAAGAAGAAATCGTCTATACGGTCACACCGGGAAAAGGAATGCGATTAGAAACCTCTACGCAAGAGCGCCGCGTAGAAAAAACTTTCGGGAAAGTTGTCCGCGCGATCGTTCCGAAGGGTGACGCGATCGAAGTGATACGTTCCATCGAATTGAATCAACTGCAATACACGCCGGAGGAATATGACGACTTACGCGCACTCATCAACGAATGGACCGACCCTAACAACCGGGTATTGCTATTTTCCACGGACAGATAACCCGCCCCTATAAAAGCGACCTCACGATGGGCATTCTTAGGTACTCATGATGCCCATCGTGAGGTCTTTAGAATGGGCATCGTCAACACCTAACAATGCCCGATATAATTGACTCCGGACTTGCCCAAGTCATTATTGATGCTCCGCCCTCAAGAGGTCGTTAACGGTCTTGACCGGGTTGAAGGTCTCGATAGGCACCTCGACGAAGACAGTGTTCCAATCGCTCATAGCGCCGTTCCACAAGCCAGGCAACTCCAATGCCTTCAAATCGCGACCATCCTTGCTCTTTTGCGAGATGAAGCCCGTGTTCTTGTCCACGTAATCCGGCAAATTATATTTCTCGCCCTTGTGGTTCTTCACGGCGCATACCAAATCCACCGGATTGAAATGCGTTCCTTTCTCGAACATCGCTTTCTTCGCCGGATCGCTCATATCGATCTGCGAGCTCTCCAACACTTGTGGCGAGATAGTGCCGTCCGGATTGACAGCGAGGAACGGACCGCCGCCCGGCTCACCCACGTTCTTCACCATACCACATACACGAAGCGGACGCGCCAACTTGTTCTTGATATATAAAATTAGCTCGGCATCCTCCAGCAACTTCGTGTCCGGGTTCTTGATGCACAGCTCATCTTGCAAGAAGTGGATCATCTCCTCCACCTCGGCGTGCGTATACTTACCACTCTCTATCAGGTTGAGGTATTTAAAAATCTTCTCCTGCAAGGAAACCAGCACGCCGGCGATCACCTTCTTATAAATAACCGTGGCACACTTGAAGCTATCGGGCACCACGTTGTCGATATTCTTGATAAATATCACGTCGGCATCCACGTCGTTCAGGTTCTCGATCAAGGCACCATGGCCACCCGGACGGAACAACAATTTACCATTCTTGTCGCGGAAAGGAGTGTTGTCCATCGCCGCGGCGATCGTATCGGTACTAGGCTTCTGCACACTGAAGGAAATATCGTACTTCACGGAGAATTTCTCCTCATACTCCTTGCGTTTCTCAGCCACGAGACTCTCGAACAACGCTTGATGCTCCGGTGATACGGTGAAATGAATATTCACGTCGCCTACGTTGTTCTTCGCATACATGGCACCCTCCGCCAAATGCTCCTCCATCGCCGTACGAGACCCGCCGGGATATTTGTGGAACAAAAGCAAGCCCTTCGGAAGCTGGCCGTAATTCAATCCTTTCGCCTCCAAGAGGTTCGCCACGATCTCCTTATACTCGCCACAGGCCTTCAGGGCAGGAATATCTTTCGCCGTATTCTCCACGCACTTGTCGTTCAAGGCTTTGTAAAAAGCGAATTTCTCGATCTCGTTGAAGAATTTCTTCTCGAAATCGGTCATCGGCTCTTGGTAGTCGGCGGAAAGGAAAGCGAACAAGTTCTTGAACATACGGCTGGCCGCACCCGACGCCGGCACGAATTTCAAGATCTTCTTGTTTTTCGCCAAATAAGCGTCCCACGCATCCATATAAGAGGCTTGTTCTTCCTTCGACACCACTTTGATGCCTTTTTCTACCGAGGCGGACGCCGCTATTTCCAAATAGGGGAAACCTTTCACGAAGCAAGCTAATTGCTCCTCAATTTGTTTTTCGCTGATTCCTTTGGCTTTCAGCTGTTCTAAATCGTTCGCGTTTAACATAGTACGTTATTTAATTGTGAATAAAAATCTACCGACGGCGCATGGCCTCTTGGCATACGCACTGCGCAAATGTATAAAATTACCGGAAGATATACATCCTAATTCCCCATAAAAAAGTATTTTTACGGCATGTTTCACAACAAGGGACTATTAGGAATGGACAAGGAAGAATTAAAAACGGACTTTTTCACACCCGAGGAGAAGAAAATCTTTTCAACGAAATACAAGCTCCTGCTGAGCGACCTTTATTGCTGCTTAGAGAAAGAGGACTTGCGAAAGATGAAAGCATTGATACGGCGAATCGCCACGACCGATTGTTACGGCAGGGATAAGAACGGTATCAACATCCTGCTGCGCAACATCGACACGGCGCTTATCGTCACTCGCGAGATCGGACTGAAACGGGTGTCGGTCATCGCTATCCTGCTGTACCGGCCGGTATGGAAGGGAGCGATCGCGCACGAGGAAGTGGAACAAGCTTTCGGCGCGGAGGTGGCGTTAATGATCGACCGTCTGATTAAGACCTCCGAACTATACGCCCGAAGCACGGCGGTGAATTCCGAGAATTTCCACCACCTGCTCTTCTCGTTCGCCGAGGACGTGCGCGTAATCCTGATTATGATAGCCGACCGTCTCTGCCTGATGCGACTCGGTAAGCGCCTTGCCGAGGACGACCGTGTACGCCTCGCCACGGAAGCCGCTTACTTATACGCCCCCCTCGCCCATCGACTGGGGCTATATAAGATAAAGAGCGAGTTAGAGGATTTATCGCTGAAATACACCGACCGGAAGCAATACGACTTCATCAAGCAAAAGCTAAACGAGACGAAACGCTCGCGCGACGCTTACATCGCCGAGTTTATCGCCCCGATCAAGCAAAAGCTGAACGAAGCGGGCTTTTCGTTCGATATCAAGGGACGAACCAAATCCATCCACTCCATCAACAATAAGTTAAAAAAGCAGCAAGTGGAATTCGAGGGCATCTACGACTTGTTCGCCATCCGGATCATCCTCGACACGCCTTTGGAGCGGGAGCGCTCGGAATGCTGGCAGGTCTACTCCATCATTACCGATATGTACCAGCCTAATCCCAAACGCATGAAGGACTGGATATCCATTCCTAAGAGCAATGGCTACGAGAGCTTGCACATCACCGTGATGGGGCCGAAGAACAAGTGGGTGGAAGTACAGATACGCACAAGACGGATGGACGAGATAGCCGAACGGGGCCTCGCCGCCCACTGGAAATATAAGGGCGTGAAAGCGGAAAGCGGCCTCGACGAGTTCATGAACAACGTACGCGCCGCCTTGGAAACGAAAGGGAGCAACCCGCTCGACCTCATGCAAGATTTCAAGATGGACTTGTACAAGGACGAGATTTACGTGTTCACGCCAACCGGTGAACTGATCAAGCTGGCGAAAGGTGCCACGGTGCTCGATTTCGCTTTCGCCATCCATACGAAACTAGGTTGCACATGCGTCTCAGCGAAAGTAAACGGCAAGAACGTACCCATCAAGCACGTGCTGGGCAACGGCGATACGGTGGAAGTCATTACGTCCTCACAACAAAGCCCGAAACGGGACTGGCTGGGTTTTGTCGTCACCTCGAAAGCGCGCGTGAAAATCAAGCAGGCACTGAAAGAGGAAACCGTGAAAGCGGTAGAGTTCGCCAAGGAGATGCTGCAACGGCGCTTCAAGAACCGGAAGATTGAGCCGGACGAGGCGACAATGATGCGTTACATCAAGAAGAAAGGTTTCAAGACCGTGACCGACTTCTATATCGAAATCGCCGAGGAACGGCTGGATCCGAACGAGGTAATCGATGAATATATAGAGACCATACGCAAGGAGACCGAGCCAAACGACCGTGCGGAGGCACGCAGCGCCGAGGAATACAGCGCGACAACCCCCATCGAGGAACGCTCGACCGACAAGGACGTATTGGTGATCGACAAGAACCTGACCGGCATCGAATATAAATTGGCCAAGTGCTGCAACCCGATCTATGGTGACGAGGTATTCGGTTTCGTCTCCACACGAGGCATCAAGATCCATCGCATGGACTGCCCGAACGCGCAAGAAATGATTAGCCGGTTCGGCTACCGTATCGTGCGAGCGAAATGGAGCGGGAAAGGCGAGACTGGCTATATCGTGACGCTACGGGTTATCGGACGGGACGATATCGCCATCGTGACAAACATCACTTCCGTCATAGGCAAGGAATCGAGCGTCACGCTGCGTTCGCTAAATATCGACTCGGTGGACGGACTCTTCCAAGGGAACTTCACCGTCTCGGTAAAAGACACCGGCTCGCTCACCGCACTGACCAAGAAGATCCGTGCGGTAAGCGGCGTAAAAAGCGTAGAGCGGCTGAACACGGGCATGGCATAAAGCGGAATCCTATTCTACCGGCTTCAACCCCATCCGCCCGGCCTGTTCGAGCATGAACAGCCGGGCGGCCTCATACTCGTTCGGGATTACGCCATCCAAGATAGCGTTCTTAATCGCCTCCTTCAGCACGCCCACGGGTCGCGAGGGCGGCAGAGCGAACGTCGCCATAATCTCCTCGCCCGACACGGGTGGTTGGAAATTGCGCACCCGGTCTTTCTCCTCGATATCGGCCAGCTTCTCGCGTACCTTCCGGTAATTCTCCAAGAAACGACGCACCTTCTCCGGCCTCTTGCTCGTGATATCAGCCTCGCAAAGTTTCATCAAATCATCGATATCATCCCCGGCATCGAACAGAAGCCGACGGATAGCCGAGTCGGTCACCTCCTCGTCCGACAAGGCAATCGGACGCATATGTAGGCTCACCATCTTTTGCACATATTTCATCTTCTCGTTCATCGGGAGCTTCATCTTTCGGAAAATCCCAGGAACCATCTTCTCCCCTACGAAATTATGATTATGGAACGTCCACCCCAAACGAGGATCGAACCGTTTAGTGACAGGTTTGGCGATATCGTGGAACAAAGCGCTCCAGCGCAACCACAAATTGTCGGTCGTCCGGCTCAGCCGATCCAATACCATCAGCGTATGAGCGAAATTGTCCTTATGGCCGATGCCCTCCTTGGTCTCCACTCCTTTCAAAGCGCACAACTCCGGAAAGATCAGCTCAAGCAAACCGCACTTATCGAGCAAATCAAAGCCGATCGAAGGTTTGGGCGACATGATAATCTTATTCAACTCATCTACGATCCGCTCCTTGGAGATGATCGAGATCCGTTCCCGGTTGCGCACGATCGCATCGAACGTCGTCGGCGCGATGAAGAAACCTAACTGGGTAGCGAAGCGAATCGCCCGCATCATCCGCAACGGATCGTCGCTGAAGGTAATATCAGGATCCAAGGGCGTCCGGATCGTTAAATCCTCCAAATCATCCAGCCCTCCGAAAGGATCGACCAACTCGCCATATCGCTCTCGGTTCAAGCAAAGCGCCAAAGCGTTGATCGTGAAATCGCGGCGATTTTGGTCGTCCTCCAACGTCCCATCCTCTACAATAGGCTTGCGGCTATCGTGGCTATACGATTCCTTGCGAGCCCCGACAAACTCCAATTCCAAATCGCCGGCTTTCACCTGTGCCGTACCAAAATTCTTGAATACGGAAAGATGCGCCCCTTTCCCCAATTTCCTGGCGACCGACTTAGCTAATTCGATACCGCTCCCCACCGCCACTACATCGATATCCTTCGACGAACGGTTCAAGAACAAATCTCGCACATAGCCACCTATCACATACGCTTCCACGCCCAACTCGTCCGCCGCCTCCGATATAATCCGGAAATGTTTAGCGGAAATATGCACCAATATCTCTTCCTCGCTTATATACATGAATGCTATATTAACCGTAATAAAAACGCGAAGGTAACAATCTTTTCACAATTCATGGCAATGAACGTGAATACACCGCGCGCTTGAAAATCCCGAAAAAATAAACGCGTTCGCATCACCCTTCGGGATGACTATTGCGTAAAATATCAAATATTCTTACCTTTACCCCCAATTTGAATAGGACAAAATGAGATTTGATGAATTAGATTTGGAAGATGCCGTATTGGATGGACTTTACGACATGAATTTCGAGGAGACGACACCGATCCAAGAAAAAACAATTCCCTTGATATTGGAGGGTAAAGATATTATTGGCTGCGCGCAAACCGGCACGGGAAAGACGGCCGCGTACGTGTTACCTGTAATCAGCGAGCTAAGCCGGGGCGATTTTCCGACAGACGCCGTCAACGCCGTGATTATGGCACCAACGCGCGAGTTGGCGCAACAAATCGACCAACAGATACAGGGATTCACCTACTATATTCCCTCTATCTCGGCGGTAGCTGTTTATGGCGGGACCGATGGCATCACGTGGGAGCAACAAAGAAGAGGCTTGGAGCTGGGCGCCGATATCGTGATCGCTACTCCGGGGCGTCTGCTATCGCATATCAAACTGGGGACGGTAGATCTCTCACGGGTATCTTTTTTCATTCTGGATGAAGCCGACCGCATGCTGGATATGGGCTTTTTCGACGATATCATGCAAGTTTATAAACAACTTCCCCCCACGTGCCAAACGATCATGTTCTCGGCGACAATGCCGCCCAAGATCCAGACCTTGGCAAAGTCCATCCTTAAGGATCCGGTAGAGGTGAAGATCGCGATTTCCCGCCCTCCCGAATCAATCATGCAAACCGCCTACATCTGTTACGACCCGCAGAAGATCAAGATCCTGCAAGATCTTTTCACGCAAGCCCCGCCGCGGCGCGTCATCATCTTCTCTTCCTCGAAAATGAAAGTGAAGGAGCTAACTTCTACCTTGAAGAAAAAGAAGTTCAACGTGGCGGCCATGCATTCCGATTTGGAGCAATCGCAACGGGAAGAGGTGATGAAAGCATTCAAGAACGGCCATATCGACATTCTCGTGGCGACGGACGTAGTAGCGCGTGGCATCGACATCAACGACATCAGGCTTGTCGTCAATTTCGACATTCCACACGATCCGGAGGATTACGTACACCGCATCGGCCGAACGGCCCGCGGCACGAATGGCGAAGGCTTGGCGATCACGTTCGTCGCGCCCAACGAGCAACCCCGATTCCAGAAACTGGAGGAATTCCTGGAGAAAGAGATCTACAAGATTCCGATAGATCCGAAATTCGGCGAGGTGCCCGCCTACGAGCCATCGAAATATCGCACTGTTATAAAAAAGCAAGGCCGCACCCTACGTCGGCCCAAGAGAAAACAAGCATGACAATACAAGAAATCAACATAGCGTATAACCGGATTGTCGGTTCGTTGGACAGCAAGGAACTGAAAAACGCGTTCGATTACCTGCAAAGCTTGATTGCCGGTACGCAAGAGTATGCGTTCCAGGATGCGGTGGACAAATTGCGGGATACCTATAAATATATGCTACGCTATCGGATAGAGGGCGTGAAAGACCCGATGCAGGAATCTATCTACAACAATCTGCTCGCCTCGACTTATGAGCTGACCGACGAGGTAAGGCACAAAGCGCTGGCCGTTGTCTCGCCCCTCACCTACTACAGCCACAAGCGTATGGCCCCGAAAGAAAGTTTCGAGGCCATGCACCAAGCGCTGCGGCATGCCACCGACGAGGCGGTGCTTGTCCGGCTGTTCGAGAAAGTATGGACCTCCGGCCTGCTGAAGCCGGAGGAGACCGCCGCCATTCAGGCGATTCTGGAAGACAGCGAGCTACACTACACCGTCGGTTGCCAAGTCGTTTCCGCCCTGCTGTTGGGGTCGCGAATCGCTTTCGATAAGGAGAAACTATCGCTACTATTCGACGCCGCCGGGAGCGACAACCCGGAAATCCGCTGCCGGGCTTTGATTGGCATCCTTCTGACTCTCTATACCTACCGGAGGCGTATGGAGGCGTATCCACGGATAGCGAACCGGCTGGCCGCTTTGGCGGAAACAACGCCAGATCTTACGAAATCAATCCGCACGATTATCCTGCGCTTCATCCTCGCCCGCGAGACGGAAAAGATAGCAGGCAAACTGCAAGAGGAGATCATCCAAGAGATCATAAAGTCCGGCCCGAAGTTCGGCAAGGAGATTACCCCCGATCTATTGGGAGGCGAGATGAACCCGGAATGGCAAGAGAAACTCGCGAACAGCTCGCTCGGAAAAAAGATGATCGAGTTCAGCGAGTTGCAACTGGAAGGCGCCGACGTGATGCACTCTACTTTCACGCACCTGAAGCATTTCCCTTTCTTCCGCGAGTTGAGCAACTGGTTCATGCCCTTTACGGCGAGTCATTCCGTCTTCGGAAACGCGACAGAAAACCCCGCAGAACAGAAGATGCTAAGTTCGATGGCGGAGGCACCTTTTATGTGCAACTCAGACAAATATTCCCTTTTTCTCGGCATGAGGATGCTACCGGAGCAAGCCCGCCAGCTCATGACGGGGCAACTTGGCGGACAAGCCTCGGAGATGATCCGGCAAACCCAGGAGGAACTGCCGGGACAACGAGACAAAATGGATATAATCGCAATGCAATACATACAGGATTTGTATCGTTTCTTCAAGCTCCACCCCCGGCATCTGGATTTCGAGGATATATTCACGCTCACGCTTGATTTCCATAACCTGCCCATCATTCGTCCCTACATCGACGATAAAGAGAGCCTGACGACGATCGCCGAGTTCTATCTTCGGAAGCGATATTTCCCGGAGGCGCTGACGCTTTTCAGCCAATTATCGGAAGCCGACCAAGAGAACGACACGCTCTACCAGAAAATAGGTTATTGCAAACAAATGAGCGGCGACATACAAGGAGCCCTAAACGCTTATCTACGCGCCGACCTTCTCCAGCCGGACAGTAAATGGGTAATCCGGCGAATCGCCGGTTGCTACCGCACCTTGAAACAGCCGGAGAAGGCATTGGGCTATTATCGGCGTTGCGAGGCCATGAACCCCGACGACCTCTCCATACAACTCTCTATCGGCCATTGCCAATTAGAGTTAAAGGAATACAATGAGGCCCTTAAGTATTACTTCAAGGTAGACTATTTAGACCCGGCGAATATGAAAGCGTGGCGACCGATCGCCTGGTGCTCTTTCCTTGTCGGGAAGTACGACCAAGCCCGCGGTTATTACAAGAAAATCATCGACAATCAACCAAACACGCAAGACTTCTTGAACGCCGGGCACACGGAATGGGCCTTGCAACACGTCAAGGAGGCGCTGGCGCTCTACCGGAAAGCGGTAGAGAAAGAATCGGGCGATTTCCAGAAGTTCCGGGAATTGTTCGACCAGGATATTCCCGACTTGCTTGTCGCCGGCATCGAGGAAGCGGAAATCCCGCTCATGCTGGACCAGCTCCGGTATACGATAGATGGTACGTTTTGAGCCGGAATAAACAAACGAACACTATGATCGATCAAACTATATTCAAGGATAAGAAAGCGGTCTATTATACATTAGGCTGCAAACTGAATTTCGCGGAAACCTCCACGATCGGCAAGTTATTGGCCGGCTTAGGTGTCCGTAAGGCACGTCCCGGCGAGCAAGCGGATATCTGCGTCATCAATACCTGCTCCGTGACCGAGTTGGCCGACAAGAAAGGCCGTCAGGCGATTCGCCGGATCGGGAAACGGCATCCCGGAGCGTTTATCGTGGCGACCGGTTGCTACGCGCAATTGAAGCCGGAAGAGGTGTCGCTTGTCGAGGGCGTTGATCTCGTATTAGGCGCTGAGCAAAAGCTATGGCTTCCGCGTTACATCGAACGGTTGGAGAAACGACCGGGAGCGGGAACCATCGTGACGACACCCAGCCGGGAGATCCGTGCCTTCTCGTCTTCTTGCTCCGCCGACGATCGCACACGCCACTTCCTGAAAGTGCAAGACGGATGCGACTACTTCTGTTCCTACTGCACGATCCCCTTCGCGCGCGGCCGGAGCCGCAACGGCTCGATCGCCGAGATGGTGGAGCAAGCACGCGAGGTGGCCCGGCAAGGCGGGAAGGAGATTGTATTGACCGGCGTAAATATAGGCGATTTCGGGAAAAGCACGAACGAGACCTTTATCGACCTGATCCGGGCCTTGGACGAGGTAGAAGGCATCGTCCGGTATCGCATCTCCTCCATCGAGCCGAACCTGATCACGGACGAGGCGATCGACTTCGTGGCCAACAGCCGACGCTTCGCCCCGCATTTCCACATCCCGCTGCAAAGCGGCTCCGACGCCGTGCTCAAACTGATGCGACGCCGTTACGACACGGCGCTCTTCCGGCATAAGATCGAGAAAATAAAGGCTCTCATGCCACACGCTTTCATCGGCGTGGATGTTATCGTGGGCACACGGGGCGAGACCGACGTCTACTTCGAGGAAACGCGCCAATTCATCGAAAGTTTAGACATCAGCCAACTGCATGTATTCAGTTACTCCGAGCGTCCCGGTACGCAAGCGCTGAAAATTGACTACGTGGTCGATCCGCAGGTCAAGCACACGCGCAGTCAATGCTTGCTGGAGCTCTCCGACCGGAAGCTGCATGATTTCTACGAGGCGCATATCGGACAAAAGGCAAACGTATTGTTCGAGCAAACAAGGAAAGGCGGAAAGATGCACGGCTTCACGGAAAATTATATCAAGGTAGAGATTCCGTACGACACGGCGTTAGTAAACGAGACCCGCATCGTCGCCTTAACGGGCTGGAACAACGACCGCACGGCGCTTACCGCTGATTTATTAATCCCTTAAGTCCATATCCGTATGTGGAATAAGATTCAATACGCTCTCCTGTACGCTTGGGTGAAGACGCACGCCCTCTTGCCCATGCCCTTGCTCTACGTTCTGTCCGATATTCTCTACGTGATTATCTATCGGATCGTACGCTACCGGGTAGCCGTCGCACGGCGCAACCTTAGCGCCTCCTTCCCGGAAAAATCCACGAAAGAGCTACGCCTGCTGGAACGGCGGTTCTACCATCATTTCTCCGATTATATCGTAGAGACTATCAAACTGGCGCATATCTCCCAAAAGGAGGTTTTGCGCCGGGCGCATGTAGAGAACCCGGAACTCGTAGACCAGCTGATGGAAAAAGGGCATCCTTGCGTGATCTTACTAATGGGACATTATGGGAATTGGGAATGGTACTCCGCCTCTACACCAATTTTCAAAGACGCACGCATCTATCAAATTTATCGGCCATTAAAAAATTTAGCGGTCGATCGGCTTTTTATCCAATTGCGCACTCATTTCGGCTCGTTCGGTATCAAGAAGAACGACACGATACGCGACATCATTCAACTAAAGAAAGACAAGACACGCTGCGTGGTCATTTTCTTGGCGGACCAGACGCCGAGCAAGGCGAATCTGCACTACTGGACTGATTTCCTCCATCAAGATACGGCGATACTAACCGGTCCCGAGCGGATCGCCAAGAAACTCGACCTACCGGTCGTATTCCTCGATGTACGGAAAAAGAAACGGGGATTCTATACATTACGCATGGAGCTCATCGCGGAAAACCCGCGGACAACCCCGGAGAACGATATTACCGAGCGTTATGCCCGGCTGATGGAAAAAAGCATCCTGCGCGACCCGGCCTATTGGCTATGGACGCACAAACGTTGGAAATACAAACACGAGCAAGAACAATGAATAAAAGAGTGGCCATCATCATCCTCAATTGGAACGGGCGGGAGTTGTTGAAGCGGTTCCTCCCCTCTGTCGTATCCCATTCGCCGGAGTGGGCGGAAGTCATCGTAGCGGATAATGGCTCTACCGACGATTCCATCGACCTGTTGCGGACGGAGTTTCCTTCCGTCCGTTTGATTCTTCTTGATCGAAACTACGGATTCGCCGAAGGATACAACCGGACGATCGCTCAAATCGATCACGAGTATTGCGTGCTGCTGAATAGCGATATAGAAGTGACACCCGGCTGGATGGAAGCGCCGGTGAGGCTTCTCGATAGCGATCCCGCCCTCGCGGGGGCGCAACCGAAAATCCGCTCTTGGCGCGACAAGAGATATTTCGAGTACGCGGGAGCCGCCGGTGGCTACATGGATTTGTATGGCTATCCTTTCTGCCGCGGGCGCGTCTTCCACGTCGTGGAGGAAGACGAGGGGCAATACGATACCCCCGCCGACATCTTATGGGCTACGGGCGCATGCCTCTTCATCCGGACCACCGTCTACAAGGAAGCAGGAGGGCTGGACGCGGGATTTTTCGCCCATCAAGAAGAAATCGACCTCTGCTGGCGCCTGCGCTCCCGGGGCTATCGGCTGGTTTGCGTGCCTCAATCCGTCGTCTATCACGTAGGCGGGGCGACGCTCGATGCCGAGAATCCCCGCAAGACGTTCCTGAACTTCCGCAACAACCTCTTGATGCTTTATAAGAACTTGCCGGAGGCGGATTTGAGGCATGTCATGCGCGTCCGCTTTTGGCTGGATTACCTTGCCGCCACCCAGTTCCTCCTGACCGGCCACCCCAAGAACGCTTGGGCCGTCTACAAGGCACGCAAGGCTTATCGCACGCTCAAACCTACATACACCCCGCTACGGGAGCAAAACATGCGGGAAGCCACCGGAAGCCCGATTCCGGAACTTATGCGCCACAGCCTTCTCGTTGCGTTCTATCTGAAAGGGAAGAAAACGTTTCAAGCCTTGCGCGCCCGTCCGTAAATCCAAGTTCTTCGCGGTATCGGGGCGCTAAAAGGCCTCTTTCAAACGGACGGAGGCGCTATGGACATCCCCGCCAAAAGGAGGATTCAGCTTCGATAGTGTCAAGTCTACTTCCGTAATCGTCGGGAAGTTCTCTTTCAAGGCCCGCGTGATACGTCCCGCCACGTGCTCCAGCAGCTTGGACGGAATGTCCATTTCCCGCTTCACGGTGGCATACACGGCGGCATAGTTAATCGTGTCTTCCAAGTCATCGCTTCGCACGGCCCCTTCTAAAGGAGCGGTGAGCGTCAAGTCGACGACAAAAGTGTTCCCCACGCGCGTCTCTTGCGGCGCGACACCATGATAGGCGTAGAATTTCATCGCCCGTAATATAATCTGTGTTGTCATAAACGCTTAATTTATCTGTAAATGTATGGAAAGTAAACCGCTCCGCCAAAAATTAACCGTATATTTGTCCAACAAGACAAAAAAGCGAGAGATGATGGGCATCAAACAAAGAGAAGAACACACGGGCGGCGGATTACACAACGCGCTGGCGATAGGGACTACCATTAAAGGAAATATCATCACAGAGACGGACTTCCGTTTGGACGGCAAGGTGGAGGGCGATATCACGTGCCACGGAAAGATCGTGATCGGCCCGAAAGGACAGGTGACGGGAAACGTCGTCTCCGAGAATGCCGAGATTCTCGGTAAGATTAACGGATCGCTCCAAGTAAACGGCAAGCTGGTCTTGAAAGCGACGGCCATCATTCAAGGAGACATCACCACGCAGTCGCTGGAGATCGAGCCCAATGCCCAATTCAACGGCACCTGCACGATGAGTCTCCCGGAAAAGAAAGCCTGACCGGGGAGGGGCGTCCCCCCTTACCGCACCCGCATCTTCACGTTGCGGATTATGCCCTCGGCATCCTCGGCGTAAATCATATAAAGAGCGTTACCCGGCACCACGAGGCGATAGACCGATTGGTTCGCCAGCGATTGCCGTGCCACCAACGCACCATTCACGCCATACACACATACCGTACGCAACGGGCTGCCCGTCGTAGTCACCACGATCTCGCCCGGGCGAATTGAATAAATCTCGATGTCGTTGCCCGGACGGATGCTTTCCGTACCCGTCGGCACGCCGCCTATCAAATAATAACGTCCATAATCATTCGTAGCGACCCGCAGCTCCGTGCTTTCCCGCAAGGCGGTCGCCTGGCCGGTACGCGCGTCGTAGAGCGTCAGGCCGCTGAACGCCCCGGTTCCCTCGAAGCGCAAGGTCACTTCCTCGTCCCGTGCGCCATACACACCCAACGGTACCCGCTCGCAAGCCGTCCGCGTGTTGATAGAGGTCGCCATCGTGCCCGCCACGGTATAGACCATCGGCACGTCGCCCAAGTTGGAGTCGAGGAACAACTCCGCGTCCTCGCCCGACCGGTAATCGTCCGATGCCATGCCACTATAAGCCACCGCCGCCCGGCTGATACGGCCGTCTTGGGTTGTGGCGGTAATTAGGAGGGCTTGACCGGAAGCCGTTCCCGCGTCTGCCGACGTTCCGCCAAGGGCTTGCATATCGTGGGTAAAAGTAATCGTAGTACCATTCGCTCCATCCTTCTTTTTGACGAAGAAAGAACGCAACGGGGGAATCAAAGAGTTTTCGTCCGCGTTCGTCCAAGTCGTATTCTCGTCATCCGGATCGGTAACGACTACATTCTGCACACCGTCTTCAGCCACATACCAATATTTATTCTCTAAGATACCATTCTCATTCTCTGCGCCATTTCTTTTAAAGAACGCTTTCATATTCAAATGCGCCATAAAAGGATTGCCGACCAAGTAATACCCGTCATTCGCCGACTCAGACAATTCGACTGTAATTTCATCATGCTGAACTTTTCCACTATATGAAATATCTGTTTCCGTCCGATGATAAATCGTATCCGACTTCAACCGACCGGAAACATCATTCCCGTTCTCATCTGTACGACTAATTAGAGTGGGATTACTTCCTGATGTACTTCCTTTCTTATAATACGAATAACTTACATCCGCCTTCGGCAAACGGAACAACGCCTGTTGTGCATCCAAATCCAGCACCTTCAGCGAGAAGCCCGTACCCGGATCGTAGTTTTCCGTTACATCGTTATACAGACTGCTCCAGTTGCCGGAGATGGCTACGCTCTTAGGATTCGAAGCGTCGTCTGTATACAGATTGACCTCGGTCGTGCTGTTCTCCCATCCCCGCTGGTAAACGGAAGGATGGAAGCGACTATATCCATTATTCGCTTCAAAGTGAATCGGTTGGAAATACTCCGTCGCCTGTCTGCCGGAAGTGGGCGCGTAGAAATCTCCCGCCACCACGCCTTGCAACGGCGAGGCGAGCAAGTGCCAACGGTCACCGTCCAACTCATAATCGACCCACGCCTTATTATAAAGCAAATACTCGGCGTACAGCATCTCCGCCCCCGGCTCGAAATGAATCTCATCGCAAAGAGCGACGCGGTAACGTTCGGTCTTCAACATCCCGACATAATCCGTATTGGATTGCCCCGTATGTTTATAAGCCATCATGTCATATTGGATATTCGGCGTTGGCTCTCCTATATGCCCCGGACGGTCTATTTCCCAACCGCCTTGAGACGCGGTCGTAGTATAACCGGCCGGATATAATTCAATCTTGCTATCCTGAGGCATCGTAATTTTTGAAAATAGCATGGGGACATAACCACCATGTACATTCGCTTCCGCATATCCCATATCCGCATTTTCCTTATAATCCGAATCATTTTCTTTATGCAAATCCTTTTTATCCGAACGCATCCAATAACTATCATTGTTCCAGTTATCGACCGCCGTTCCTTTCCATGTCAAATATTCCGGTACAATCTTAAGCGTAATGGGAATCGAAGCATAACAAGCGGAACTAATCTCCGTGCCCGGAATATATTCTTGGGCATACATATTAAATGTATATTCATATCCTTCACGAGGTTTAAAACTAAATGTCCCTTGTTCCGTTTCTGTTGTTAAGTCATAATCAAACTTAACGGTGGCAACCGCTTTCATCCGATTCGTTGGATCCATCTTTATACTTTCTAAACTTCCTATAGGCAAATCCGTTCGAGAGAAATCCGAACCAATAAACTTCTTTAACTCCGGATCGTTCGTATTCACCAAATATATCCGAGTTAAATCCACTCCAGCGTACTGTCCTTGATTTTCATGTGTACGTATAATTTCCAAACCCGTCGCGTTGTCGTCCACATAATTCGTTATACGCAGATCTATCAGCAAGTTCTCTTCTTCCGTAATCTGGCGATAGCCAATCCGGACAGCGGCCTCGTAGTTCTCCGGATAACCCATATACCAAAATCCAGTATGTACATGAGGAGATTCCTCACTGGTTTCCAAGGTTAAAGGAAGATAGCTCCAACAAATTTGCGTATCCTCTACCGGTCTTCCATTGATATCCGTCACGGTAGTCTGTATCGGACGGAGAACCATATTTAATCCACTCACTAATAAAGTCACATTTAAATCTTGCTTATGCAACACTAACGATGGGTTTAAACCGCCCTCTACAATCGGTATCGTTGATTCCGCTTTTAATAAAGCTATCATATTTTCCGTTAACTCTCCCTCAGGTCGCACATCATCCGTGATTTGTTCGATATCCCGATACGCCTCTATATCCCGCAACGCGCTCAAGGCCTCATCCAAAGAAACTCCATACGTTGGATCTTCCCGTAAATATTCATCCACCGAGCCAAAGAACCAATCAAAGTAAATTGGCGTAGTCACCGGTGTTCCCTCTTCCGTTCCATCCTTAATCGTCAATTGAGCGGTAAAATTGAATACCTGCCCGACACAGAACTCGGTTTGAGGCCTCAGAATCTCACCATTCATCTTTATCAAAGTAGCCGCCGTAACCCCGAAATCTGTCGATATAGCGCAAGGATTCGCCTCGCTCGCGATTTGGAAGGGTTCATCTTCACCCAAGGCGATCGCCAAGTAATAACGACGGGTAGGAATCAATCCGGATGACCACAAATCGACCGCCAAGGAAGGAGAACCCTCATTGTCGAATCGATAAAACTTCTTATTATTACTTCCCGGCGCACTCGTATTATACAGATCGTTACTCTCATACTTCGATTCATACGATAGTTGGCCTTCCGTTAACTCCACCGAACCCGTTTCTTCCCATAAGAAAGGCACTAAATTATTCGTTATAGCCTCCAGAGAGCTCGTGTTTTCTCGAATCGCCGCGTCATATCCCAATTTATCCACGAAACAGAACCGCAATGTCTGCGCGGCTCCCCCGGTTCTCGACTGTAAGCGATCCCAATCCAATACCATACGCAACGAAGTCAACTCTCCTATACAACTCGGATCTAATTGTTCCACCTCTGCCTCAACCCTCGCCATATAAATCTTGACATCATCGATATAGACATCTCCACCATCCGTCGAGGCGCTATTATTATCCACTTGCAAGATATAACCTCCATTAAAATCTCGTGCCTGCTCATTGATAAAAGAGAAATAAACCTGAAACCACTGATTAGTATTAGCGCCACATCCCGGGATGGCGTCACTTAACAAATAAGAAGTACGAATCTGTCCCGTCGAGTAGCGATAAATAGGCGTATATGTAGTCTCACCCGTTCCGTCTTTTGTCACTCCCATAATCGTAAATAACATACCCGCGTCATTATTATTGCTTCCGCCCGCACTTTTTACCCAAGCCGACACGAATAATTCCGAACCTACGCAAAGTTCCTCTTGAAAAGGTATTCGCGCGATTGTTCCCGGACGATCGGACACGTCTATATACATATGATAGGTGCTCGCTTCTTTTCCCAATTCCGATGGAGGATTATCGTCACAACCATCCCACTTTTCTTCAACCTCTACGTATTCTTTTAAAATGCCATAATAACCCCACAAGGGGTATTCATGCTGTCCCTTATAGGCTTTATCGTCATCAGTAGATCCATCATAAAACGCGTAACTACTGGATGTCCAATCCAAGGGGAAAGGATAATAATTCTCTTTCCCATATTGATCGGCCACATCATCCGAATAATCCCAAGTTAAGGATGTCAATAACTGATAATTCTCCCTCAAATAATCGGGTGTGCGATAGGCAAAATTCCAATATTTTCCATCGACCTTGTTCTTATCCTCAATATCCGCTACTTGTTGTTGCGACAGCATTTGTGTCCCTTTCAAAAAGTTCAGATTATACTTAGCGATATTATAAGTCGTACCACCTACCTTCTTAGTCACCAAAATCGTCGCCTTCGAATCACCATTACCATTCCCATCCACGTACCACGTGCCATCCGCACGACTATTTGGATACCGGAATTGGATAACTCTATCCTCATCGGAAACAGTTGCATTTTGTAATGTGATACCCGCCCCATTAGTTCCAAGCGTCACATCAAGCTGTTTGGTATCATCAGATATGTCAGGGATCGCATACGAGCCGGCGTTTTTCGACAAGGCGACCAAATCCAACGTATGGTTTGATACACGAGTATAAGGAAACGTTATATCATATTCCTCCAAATAGTTTCCATTCGCGGTGCCTCCTTGATACGCGGGAGTTGTCAATTGGTTGTACCATTTCCAATGGTCTGACGTAGTCGTGCGGTCATCCACACCTACGATATAAAACAAAACCCGATGCGACAAGGTAGGTTCATATATTTCTCCATCTGAATTACTACTCGGATAAAAAGTAGAAGAGCCGGACGTGGAAATATCAAAATCCTTCGTATAATCCGTATAACATGACACATCGCAAGCTACGATATAATAATCATTAGACGCTTGATTCGTCAAACCAAACCAATTCGTAAACTGATCATTCGTAGGATAATAAAAATTCATCTCTACCGCCGAGTTCGTATACAAATAACTTCCATTCAATGTCGCGACAGGATTTCCCACATATCCATTCGCGAAACGATATACCGTTGGATCTATAGTTTGCCAACCATTCGATGTTGTTTTAACAGAGTAAGATTCTAACGGGGTCAATAAGTCCCAAACCTCATTGGGTCCAGTATTCCTCGTTCGAAACGTTTTATCGGTCCGGAAACTATACCAACGCTGGTAAGAGGCTACGCTCGACAATGCCTCCGATGTCTGTATATCCGGCAAGGTCAATCGGATAGAAGAACCTTTATGCATATAAATCGTGTCGATATATGTATGCGCCGCTTGAATCTCCAACTCATTATCCAGATTAATCGGATACATAGATTGTGAACCCTCTTCTCCTGTTCCCAAGAAAGTATCCATCGCCTTGGCAGCCTCACTCAAATTCAAACTTTCTTGCAAATCATACCACTTCGCGGGTTTGTGACGGATAATGGGTTCCGCTTCTTCTTGAAAAGCAATAGACGTGATGCGGGTATTCCTATATCTTTGTGCCTCAATACTTAATTGAATATAGCGTTGCGCCGCACCTGTCAAAGGAATGGTTACAGATGTTGAATTGTTGCTAATAGTACCACTGTTACCTATTTGAGTAAAATTTCCTGTGTTATTATTATTTGTAGACACAGTCACTCTACTTGCTGAATAATAATTTGTTGTAGTATTTCCCCACCAATCTGTGGATGTAGTAGTAGCAAAACTTATCACTATCTGCCCTATTCTATTAGAAACTCCTGCATCTATTGTAATCGTACCAGTCTCATCTGTATTTATCTCCGCATAATTATCTGAGATTGTATCAAATATCCTATTTCCATTTGAAACGTTTGAAAAAGTAGCATCACTTGCTGAAATTGATACATTTTGCCATACCGGTTCATACCTATCCCCCGTCACGGCTTGCCCCCAAACGTTCGCTCCTCCCGCCAGTGCCAGCAGGAGGGCGAGGGCGTATTTATATAGCTCATGTGTCGCTCTCATATCGCTTATCCCTTTCATTTCCTTTTATTTTAAAACAAAGAATATCCTAACCATTACGGTCTCATCGCGTTCCCCCGCGAGGGAACCGACCACACGACCGCCCCGCCCACCGGGCGAGTGAAGGAATAATGTATGACGCTTGAAAAGGATTTAATCGATAAGATAGAGATCGTTCTTCACCAAATCGTAAAAGGCGGATACCAACTCCCGCGTCCGGGGGTTCGCTTTATGAAGATAAATAGAAACATACAGCGTATAATCTTCCGTAAAAACAGAGGCCTCGTACATCCGAGAAAGCAGGATGGTAGTTCGAGAAATCTATAAAATAAGCATGATAAACAATCCCATCCCTTGTCTTAAAAGAATAGCTCCATACGTCATTCTCCGTCAGGTCATAAGGGAGTGGCGAACTTGATTTCACGTTCTTTCGCTATTTTAGAAATGTCCTCACCTTTTCGTATGCATTCCCGAATCGCCCGTTTATCCTCCAACACCTTTTGAAAAATAGATTGGGTCTCTTGTTTTCTCTTTTTATCCAACATAAGGTTTCTAGTTTTCGTACGTCCGCGAAGATACGATTAATCCCGATAGCCAACAATCCTATCCGCTAAAAATCCTTTTCAAAGAGCGCTTTCCTCCCTCGCCTTAGCCGGGAAGTATGTCATTTCCTTTTTACCAACACGACCGGCTCGTACCACCGCGGGGCGGCGAGCCATTCGACAGCCCGCGTCTGATATTCCGCCCCTTGGTCTTGCAAGGGGACGGTCGTAATTTGAAGCGTTCCGGTTACACGATTCGGTTGTGCCACCGTAAAATTCAATGTGGCGATTTGTCCCGGAAGCGCCGTCATATGTCCGGTCAGAGGTATTGCCGTCTCGCTATCCAACCCGATGAACGAACCCGAAGCTTCTTGAACCAACCACCAAGTCCAACTCATTACGTCATTCGTTACACCCGCTTGTGTCCGGAATAATCCTTCGATTGAGAACGTACATCCTTCGGGCAGGTTGATGGCATAGTTCTCCGTCAATGTCGGGTCGGTCAAGTTGACCTTCACCGGATAGCCGCCAATCGGCGCTACATACGCCGTGATGGTCAGTTCCAAATTCACATCCGATAAATTCAACGCCACCGGCAACACCCGATTGCGAAGAATATCTTTGGTTGTCGTCAATCGTCCTTCGTATTCAACACCGTCAATCGTCAACGTCAATACATACTCGCCTCCGATTGTTTCATTGACATAAAACTCCGGAATAGTATACGAGCTATCATTAGCAAGCGTGAAATCCAACTCCGGATCCTCATACGTCCAAGCCTCCTCCCCTGCCGGGTTATTGACCGTCTCTTGCTTGAACAAAGATGCCGATGAGGCAAATCCGCTCATCTTCAATCCAGAAACCTTAACTTCCGCTCCTTGCCGATTCGTCAGCGTAGCCCGCACTTTCGCCACCATGCGCACCAACGAGAGGGTCACGCGCTGCCCGTCTGTCGTCAAGTCCACTTCCTGACGGACGCTCATCGGGATATATTGTTCATTGTCTATATCCACCGTCTCCGCCGGATTCTGAATCACGAAAGATTGAATATCATCCGTCCACGGTTCGCCTTCATTCAATCCGGACAAATAATCATTCATTTTCTGACTGTCTGTTGTCTCGGCATTCCCCATATTGGCGAAAGCATACATCGTCTTTGTGCCCGGCATGAGGTCTACCGTTGTCGTATATTGGGGCAGGTTGCCAATCGCCGCTTGCCCTTGTTGCTCCGCGGTCAGGTCCTCGCTTTGAGGTGTCACGGTGATATGCCGCTCGATGACATTTTGGGCATTCACGATAAAGAGATGAAGCGTATGGATGAACTCGCCTTCTACCGCGTTCTCGTCACCATGCATCGCTTTCGTCTCCGCGGTCTCCGCCGCACCGATGCGGATGGTCACGGCTTCCAGTTCCTCCACTTGCCCGGGACGCTCCTCCTCGCCCGGATCCTCCCGCTCGCCCGCTATCTCCTTCGTACACGCCATCAACGCGACACACGCGAGCAGGCAACCCAGCCACCGAAATATATATCTATCCAAACTTCTCATATCCTTACGCTCCCCCTTCCTTTACCGGCTCCAAGTCGACACTCTCACGCGGCGCCAGTTGCCAATCTTCCACCAAGACGTTTATGTTTACGGTCCGCTCACCCGGAATATCATTACCCGGTGTCGATACGCTCTTTATATCCAGCTTATACACGTTGTTGCGCACGATGGCATACTCCATCACGCCTCCGGTATTGTCCCTTCCGCTGACTAAATCATTTTCCGGCTTTTGGTCGTTGGCGTGCTTAATCCAATACGTATAATAACAGATACCCTTCTTATAGGTAGACAGCCCGCTCATCTCATGCAGGATGCGGCGGGTCGTCCCAGCGGCGGCATCGTTCACGTCCACCTGCGCTTTATCATTCTCTAACTTATAAGAACACGTCTGTTCCAGATAATACGCCCATCGCAAGGTCCGCATATCCTCAGCGCTAATCGCATCCATTTTGCCGTTCGAGACCTGCCGCAAATACGCCCGGTAGCCTACGGGGTCGTCCGCCAATTTCAGAATGATATTCGCCCGTAAATCTTCCCATGTTTTGACATCGTGCCAACCATCATTGATAATCGTCCAGCTACTTTCAAATTTCGCTTCCATCATCATTTCCAATGTAGGATAAACCACCCCGTCCCACTCGAAGAAGGTATCGCCCTCCGTCATTTCATCGGGTGTATAAACCGCCCGGAATACGATACCGGTCGTACGGTCGCGCTGACCGGTCTGGTTCACGTTCTCTTTCGGATAGCCTACGCACAAATAATTCTCTTCCAAGTCGTCAACCAAGGAACCTTCCACGAATAAAGTTTCCCACGCCAAATCGTCATAACCGATATTCGGGAAATACGTAGCGGGGGTAAAGTCAGCCTCCACTTTCTCCGCCTTCGCATCGATTACGTAATTGGAAGCCGCGTTCGTTGTCGCGTCGGTTGTCTCCAAGCCTAAATATTCCACTTTGGTACTTCCCCACCTATCGGCTACCCTCTTCAGCAGCCAGCTCTCAGCGTCGTCTTTCAAGGTATTCACCAACATCGCACCGGTAATCTTAGCGGTGCCGATGGGTTCGCTGCCCTCCGTCCCTACCTCGTATAAGTCTTCCGCCCGATAATCCACCCGGGCTGTCACGCGCTCCACGTCAATCTGCGTCGTGGCGGGATTGGTCTCGCTATTGCTGGAGGTGACGCACAAAGGAAAGGTCTCGTCGTCCGCCGATGCCATCAGGAAGTTGGTATAGGTCGTCCCGTTCACATTATATAGTTTCGTTACCGTCTCTTGCTGTAAAGCGCCCAAGGTCGTAATATTCTCGCCGAAGTCTTCGCCTCCGTTCACCACCGCCAAGACGTGATAGTTATGGCTCACCAGCAACTGCTCCACCGGCACGGTCCTTGTCGTGGCGTACGTCTGACCAGTCGTATAATTAATACTATCCCTTCCAAAATACTGGCGGATGACCTCTGTGTCCGCCGCGGAGTTCACGCCGTTGTCATCGGCATCATCGGTCGCCTCATAAAAAAACAACGTTATATCGTTCACCTCATTCTCTTCGCTCTGCCCCGGCTCGCGGCCATCGCCACCCTCGCCGCCGGTCGGGTTGGCGCGGGTGGAAGGGGTCATCGCGGTGGAGAGGGCGATCGACACGTAGGCGTACGGCACGCCCTCGGGTGTATAGAGCTGGCAATCCATATCATCGTCGTGGATTAGCTCGCACCCCGGCAGCCCCAGCGCCACGAGCAGCATATATATATAATATGTATAGAGCCTTCTCATCCCCGTCGCACGTTACAATCCGATTGTCTCATACTGGATGCGTCTCGCCCACGAGAGGGCGCTTATCTCCACGTTCACGTACTCCCACGTGTCGCCCCGCAGGAAGAAGACCAACTGGAACTCGTGCCCGCGGTCGAGGAACTCCTGTGGCGAGTAGCGGTAGATGTCCGCCGCCGTGCGCAGGCGGCTCAGGATGTCGGGCAGGTCGACACGCGCCACCTCCACGCCGGTACGCCGGTTGGTGATGGACAGGATGGCGTCGTCCTCCGCCCGGTCGTGATAGATGAGCCGCGACGTCATGAAGTCGGCGTGCGCCATGCGGCCCACCCCGGTCGCGCCCTCCACGGGCCGGTCGTCGGTGTTACGTGTGGCGTAAGGCGTATAGACCAGCGTATCGGCGTCGGTGGACTCGTCGACCGAGTTGTCCCACAACAGGTGGGCGTTACGCGCGTAGATACGGAAATCGTAATCGTCCACGTCGATCCGCGTCGGGTCGTCGATCTCGCGGAGCGTGACGCTAATCTCCTTCGTGTTCCGCGTGAGCGACACCGTGTCGCGCGTGATCCGGTCGAGCACCACTTCCACGGGCTCGGTACGCATGCCGTGCCAGAGCGTATCGAGCGGCATGCCGCCGTGGGTCACGTAGCCCGCCGCGTCGTACTCCAACGTGTGCGTCACGGCGGAAAGGCTGTCGCCCGCCGCGGGCTCGGTACGGATAAACGCGGCGCCATCATCCAAGGAAAAAGTAGTTAACTCGTCGTAATCGCACTGGAAGGCGGAGACCAGGTATTGGTAACGTCCGGGCGGCAGGTCGAAATGCATCTCGTAGCCATCGGCCGCCAGCGCGTCGCCGTGTTCCGACCGCGACGTCAGGAACGAGCCGTTCTCGTCGAACAAGTAGACCGTCACGTCGCCCACGTGGTCGGCGAACATATCCGCCCGCTGCAAATTATAATCGTACTCGAACGTCAGGCGCAACCCGCTGGGGCATGGCTCCAAATCGTCGTGTATATACTCGCACGAGGCCATCGCCGCGAGGGCCAGGAGCGCCCAACATGCTATGCTACTTTGTCTGTTCATCTATCACTGTCTTTTACTACATATCTTCCGTAGCCCTTCGACAGATAGGAACAACGATTCAATTGACAATGGACAATTAAATTGACAATGGACAATGGACGATTGACAATTAGCCTTGGCCTCTGCCGTTTCCCGCTAATAATTGTCAATTGTCAATCGTTAATTATCAATTGGTTCGGGTCACGGCGAGTGTCCCAGAAGTCCACCCCATAGACAATCCTATTGGCTTCATCCACTCGATAAATCAATTTAAAATGAGGCTGTATGCATAAAGAACGATACTCGTATCGCCTATCCTTCAACAAGAGTTCCAGCGGAGCCATATAAGGAAATAGCTCTAACAAACTCGCGGTCTGTATAACATTCTTATAAAAACGTCTTGCCACATTCGTGCCAAACTCCCGCTCCGCATAAAGCATATTCTCTTTCAAGGCGCGCTTCACTTTCTCGGTTAGAAAAAGCTTCATGATACCAGCCATGGGAAATCTCGTTCTAATTCTTGCTTCAAGTCTTCCCAAGCTATCACCTTACCGGCGGCGATATCAGCCTCAGCTACTAAAATACGAGCCTCTAATTCCTCTTGTGTATAAGGAATGGGATAAGCCGTGAAATCCTTCGCGTGACTTTCATCAGCGATCCTCCTCCATCGCTTATACTCGTCAGAATAAATAGGAAGTGCCGCCTTCGGCGTACGCTCGTAGGCTACCTCGGGTTCGCTGAGGCGGTTGTCGGTCTTGTTGTCGTCTGCTTCCATCGCGATTGTTATTTGGTATGCGCGAAGATAACGTTTCTAATTGACAATTGATAATTGACAATGGACAATTAAATTGACAATGGACAATGGACGATTGACAATTAGCCTTGGCCTCTACCGTTTCCCGCTAATAATTAGTGGATGTGTCTAATCGCGGAAAAGCACACAGATGACACAGATCGAACGGATGAACGCAGATCGTTTTTATTGATTTATAATTAAATAAATCCGTGCAAATCCGCGCCCTCCGCGTCTGCGTGCCAATACTTGATTTTGACATACCTTCTTTTCCCCGCGAATAATTGTCAATTGTTAATCGTCAATTGTCAATTTAGTCGTCAATTGGTTCGGGTCACGGCGAGTGTCCCAGAAGTCCACCACGTGAAGCTCCACCCGCGGTTCGTCAACGAAATAGATTAACTTGAAATGAGGGCGGACCCGTAATGACCGGTAACGGTACTTCTTTCCACTAAGAAAGCTCTCTTCCGAGCCCAAATATGGAAAATCAATAAGATACCTCACATCCGAAAGAACCCCCTCATAGAAACGCGAAGCCACTCGCTCTCCAAATCGCATTTTACACCATTGATAGTTTAAGCGTATCCGCTTTCGCGCCTCCGCATGTATCACTAACCGCATGGATAACGATGTTTTAACTCCGGAAACTCCTTTTCCATCTCCTCTTGAAACTTCTCCCAAGTAATCCCGGAATCGCGCCCGGCATCAATCTCCCCTTGAATCCATTCAATCCGTTGCCGCGCCTCACGCTTTGTCAAAGGCCTTGGATGCTCTAAGGTATCCAAGCGCTCCCGCAAATCCGGCATCTCCGCATAAAAACACGGATGCTCTCTACGAATAATATCCATCATCTCGTTCACCGTCTTACGGGAGTGAGACACGCTTGCCTTCGGCGTACGCTCGTAGGCTACCTCGGGCTCGCTGAGGCGGTTGTCGGTCTTGTTGTCGTCTGATTCCATCGCGATTGTTGTTTGGTATGCGCGAAGATAATATTTCTAATTGACAATTGATAATTGACAATGGACAATTAAATTGACAATGGACAATGGACGATTGACAATTAGCCTTGGCCTCTATGTTTCCTCGCGAATAATTGTCAATTGTCAATTCTCAATTGTCAATTGGTTCGTTGTTCCAATCTGTCAAAGAGCGTCGTCCGTTCCCCTTGGGGGTCCGGCTGAGTTCCCCCGCCGCCGGCGAAGGCCTGCGGGGGATATTTATTCGCATAGGGCTCGCCTATGTCTTACAGCTCTACGTCTTGCGTACGTTTAGCCCAAGCGAGGATACGAATCTCTGCCTTTACGTAACCCGTTTCCTCGTCATCCGGCGTATCCGGCGTATCCGGGATTTCCGGCTCGCCCGGGCTGGTTATCTTCGTAATATGCAACTCGTACCAGTTGTTGCGAACCACGCCGTAACGTCCCAGATGTTTCTCTTCCGTATAATTATACGGATCGCCATCGGTAGCCTCAGTCCAAGGAGTATAGTCATCCCCGAAGTGCTCGATGCGGCTTACGTGATAGAACACTTGCGCGTCCTTATAATACTTCACGGAACCAAACTCGCTTAAGATGGTTTGCAGATTGGCAGCGTCATCCTGAGCATCCATACCTAACAGCGTAGCCAAGCCTTCCACCGTATCGTAAGTACCGCCGTTCACTCCCGCCGCCGGTTTCCAGCCATCAGCCAAGAAAGAAGGAGACCCGCCAATCTTATCATTTACCTGCTTAATAAAATTAGCTATTGTATAAGTATGGCCAGGCTCATCCTTACCCATAACGAAGAAGCTCGGATCCTCCGCGTCCACGTTCGAGTTCGTCGACGCTCCCTCAGCACCAGTTTCTTGCGTGAAAAAATACTGTCCAGTCAACACGATGCGAGTGGTCTGCGCCTCCTTCATATTGGCGGCATCGAAGGTGTTCTCGAAGCAATAAAGGGGGTTGTCGCTGCCTATCTTCTTCTCCCACTCGATATCAGAGGCGGAAGTCACATCGGCGATGTAATTGAACTCTTGACTGTAGCGGGTATCTGTCGGCGTGTTGGGATTCGCCGTTCCATAGTTCGACCCATCATAGTTGCCATCCACAGACCAATAGATACGATACGGCTCCGTGTCTGCCACGAAGCGGCTATTCCCACCTCCTGAATTGATATTTGGATTATAATGACCGAACCACGTGCTATACGGCGTTACATCGTGCAGCAGCTTGGTAGACTTGTTCGTTACGTCCAGCGTCCAGCCTTCCAGCACGGCGTATCCCGAATAACCCTGCGGCAGGCCGGTTATATCCTTCCGAAGCTCACCGTTCTCCTCAGCATCAAATCCCGTCAGCGTCACTTTCGCCATGACGCGCTCCAAGTGAATCACCGTAGCGGAGTTCTGATTGGCTTCCGCCTCGGTCTCGTAAATCGTTATCGGCTGCAAAATCTCTACCTTCGCGCTATTGTCCGAGCTGATAACCGCCTTGGTAGCCAACGGGGCGTTGAGCATCGTGAAGCCATCGTTACCCGTATAATCAGCGATATCTTGATCCTCCAGCTTCGTACGCAAGTCCGCCAACTTCAGGGCAGTAGTCCCTTCAGCATCATACGTCGTACCAGCGATTGTCAACGAATGCGTATTGTTGTTCATGGATATGACATTGCTATGCCCGTTCAATATCACCAAGGCGTAAACCGGGTTCGTATTGTTCTTTAACAGCGGGGCTTGCGCCGTCAGGGTCTGCGTCGCCGTAATAGCGTCAGTATGAGTCTCATCTTGATTCCAAGTTCCCGGCAGGTTATAAGCGCCCACGAAAACAGCGTTCTCCTCGCTCACGCCACTGAAGTAGGCTATGATTCCGCTCTTTACCGTCCACTCGCTATCCAAGCCGTCATCGAAACTATCGTTCGCGGCGCGCGTACCCGTGGTAGAAGGCAAAGAAATCGTCACCTTCGCGTACCCTGTCGCGCCTTCCACCACGTTAGGGCCATCCTGCCCGCCTTCCAGGTCGTCGCTACAGCCGGCGAGGAGCATACCTGCCGCCAGCATACTGAATACATAAAATCTCTTTTTCATTGTTCACTCGTTTTTTATATATTAATTACTCATATTACCCTATATCGCTTTCCATTCTCTATGGTAATCGCTGCCGCCTTCCGAGGTTAGCGGCATACCCTTTCCGAGGTTAGCGGCTATCCCCTTCCGAGGTTAGCGGCTATCCTCCTCCGAGGTTAGCGGCTATCCTCGTACCAGGTTAGCGGCTATCCTCGTACGAGGTCAGCGGCAGACCTTGGAGGAGGTTAGCGGCAGACCTTGGAAGAGGTTAGCGGCAAGCCTTGGAGGAGGATAGCGGCAAGCCTCGGCTCACCGTCGCTCCTTGGCGCGCTTGCGGGCGATTTGCTCCAAGTTGTCGCTCGCCGCGGCGCCCACGCGCGGGTCGTCCGTCAGCGGCCGCAGGAGCGCCTCGGCGCGGTCGAGGTCGCCCTCACGCATCACTAACGCCGCCTCGGCGAGGCTCCGCTCCGGGCAATCGGCGGCTTTCGCCAAGTAGGCGCGCGCCTTGTCGAGCTGGCCCGCCCCGATGGCGGTGACCGCCGCGTTGAGGTTCGACACGGGGTCGTCCGGATACATGCGCACGGCTATCTCGAACACCTCGTTGAAGCGCTCGCTACCCGGCTCCATGGTGTTCGCCACGCGGAAGAGCTCGTTGAGGCTCAGCTGCGCCGGGTCGGTGAACGCCAGCTCGGCGGCCTCCTCGACGGTAAAGTTGCGTATCGTGTAATCCACCTCGTAGTCGGAATGCCGCAAGGCGGGATAAATCTCGTTCAGCAGGCGGCGGTACGAAGCGCCCCCGTTGAGGCTCTTCAGCCGCCACTCGCGGGCGTCCCAGTCCGCCGGCTCCGGGGCGCGGATGATAGCGAGCAGCTCGTCCTTGTCGGCGAGGTCGCTCGCCTCCACGGCACGCTCCAGTCCCGCCCAATCCTCGGGCTCGGAGGTCACGTCCCAGCGGGCGCCCTCCAAGGGGTATAGCTTCCGCACGTACTCCATCAGCGCGCGGGCCCTGCCCTCGGCGAGGCGGGCGTTGGCGGCGTAAGCGCCCTCGGGCGACGCGTAGCCGCGGATAGTCACCGCCGTGATGGTGGCGAAGCGGTTGGCGCGTACCTCGTCGATGGTGGCGCGTATCTTCGCCAGCTCGGCGGGGTTGTCGCGGTAGTCGGGATGTATCTCCACGCGGTTGACGGGGAAATCGAGGAACGCGCTGCCCGCCAATGAGCGCGCCTTCACCGCCTCCGCCTCGGGGGTGACGTAAAGCGCGCGGGGCTCGAGGGTGACGGGCCGCAAGTCGAGCGCGAAGAGGGGCGAGCGCTCGCTGCTGAGCGACTCCCAGCCACAGCCGCAGTCGTCCATCACGAGCGACACCCGGGCGCTCTCCATCCAATCGGCGTAGGGCACGCGCGCGGTGTAGTCTATCCGGCGCGGCTCGCCCTTATGCACGCGGTACACGTATTCCGCGGGCGGGTCGGCCACGGGTCGCTCCAAGCGCTCGTACAGGATGTGGCGCGTCTTGCCGTTGAGCACGATCGCGGGCAGCGCCCGCGCGCTATCGCCCGCCTCGACCATCGGGACGCACACCACGGAATGGTCTTTCGGAATATCCATGCCGCCGATATCGACGCGCATCGAGATAACCAGCTCGTCGCCCACGCGTTCCGCCAAGCGGTCGGTGACGACGAAAGTCGCCTCCCGCGCCGGCGCCATCCCCGCGAGGCTACCTATATATAAGATAAACAACCATTTTCTCATAACTCATTCCTCCCCCGTTTTTAGAATAGATAAATCGCGCTGACGGCCGCTTGCGTAGGCCCGAAGTAGTGCTTGCGCGTGTTCTCGATACGCGTGCCGCAATTCTCGCACGGATACTTGTCCGACTCCAAGTAGAGATAGCCCACGCCGATAGTCGCCTCGATGTTCCAATGCTTGCCCACTACCCAGTTGTAGCCGTAGCTGACGCCCACGCCGGCGCCCCAGCCCTGGTGGCGCTCGTCGGCGGTTCCCAACCAGCTGATATCGGATACGTTATATATAAGGTAAGGGACGTGCACGCCCAGGAAATGACCGTAAAAAGTCTCGCAGAACCAATAACGCAGCTCCGGATGCACCCGGAAATGCTTGATAGACTTGCCGTAGCTCCCGTCGTCCTCCTTGCCGGTGAAGGGATTGAGACCCACCTCGGCCTCGAGCGACCACCGCGGGGCGAGGCGGAATTCCACGCCTAAGTTGGGCGTCGCCGTCGCCCAATAGAGGGCGTTCGTCTTCAGCGCCACCGCCGGAGGCCTTCCATCCCCACCCAAGGGCGACCTGGCGCTGGCCCACCCAATCAACGAGCTAATACACAATCCGATTATGAAAAGCTTTCTCATACACCACTATCCTATTGTTTTCCATTTCCATAGATTTCTTTTGACGTGAGAACCGGGGGGATATACCCTATATATCCATCCCATTCCACCTCGATTGTCGTCTGACGCGTCCGGATAAGATACCCTATTCCATTTTCCATCTCTCCGGAGCCAACTACCCTATAAAGCTCTCTTCCGCGACCGAACCCATACCCTATTAATTCCAAGGATCCGGCGAATCATTGATACAAATAAGGCGTTTTCGTTCAGAAAACGCCACAAATATATAGAATTCCATTCGCTTAGCAACGTCCGCCCCCCCCCGTTAACATAAATTAATATGCGGGAGGAACGTTCCTCAGCACTTGATGCTCAGCTGCCGGAGCACCTCGCGTATCTTCTCGTAGGTAACGATACGCGTGGGCACCAATGGCAAGCGCAGCTTATTCTCGATGAAGCCCATCATGCTCAGCATACTTTTCACGCCCGCCGGGTTGCCATCGACGAAGAGCAGGCTGAACAACTCCGTAAAACTGTGGTGGATGGCGCGTGCGTTGTCGTAATCGCCCGCTAACGCCAGGCGGACCATACGGCTGAACTCGCGCGGGAAAGCGTTTCCGATAACCGATATCACGCCGATCGCCCCCAACGTAACGAGCGGAAAAGTAATGCCATCGTCGCCGGAGATGACATTGAACCGCGCCGGTTTATGCTTGATAATATCGTCCATCTGGGTGATATTGCCGGAAGCCTCTTTCACGGCGATCACGTTGTCGAACTCACGGGCGATGCGCAGGGTCGTCTCCGCCGTCATGTTCACGCCCGTCCGCCCGGGCACGTTATACAGCACGAGCGGCAGCCGCGTCGCCTCGGCGATCGCCTTGTAATGTTGGTAGATACCCTCCTGCGAAGGCTTATTATAATAAGGTACGACCGACAGGATCGCGTCGATTCCCTCGAAATCGTCGGTCCGCAGCTTCTCGACCACCGCGCGGGTGCAATTACCGCTCACGCCCAGGACGATGGGCACACGCCCCCGGACGCGGGTCACCACGAAGTGGGTAATGTTCTTCTTCTCCTCCTCGGTCAGCGTAGGCGTCTCCGCCGTCGTGCCCAAGACAACCAAATAATCCGTTCCATTCTGTACCTGGTAATCCACGAGGCGACCCAACGCCTCGTAGTCCACACTCTCATCTTCCTTGAACGGGGTGATCAGCGCCACGCCCATTCCTCTTAAATTTATATTTGCCATAGGGAAAGCCCTTCTAATTTGTTATTCTTCCCGCGAAAATAAAGAAATTCTATCATTTAGCGCGGATGGAACGCAAATAAAATAACAACTGACCGAACAAATCGGCGATCGCGTCGCGCTCCGTAGCGACCAGCCCCACATCGTATCCCTTCTGCCCGGGAAGCAGCAATCCCGCCTTGAAAGGACATGAATGCCGCATGGCGATATACCGCGTCGCGTAACAAGCCGCCGGCGCGGCGTCGATCAATAGATCCGCCTTCACGGCATCGACACGCGCGAGCAGACGCTCCGAGGGGAATCCCCAAAGGTTCAAATCCGCCCGGGATACCGGGATAATGGAATCGTCCCCCGCGATAGCACCTCCCTCGCGGGGCGCGTACACGCAAAACACGACCTCCTTCCGCTCCGGCTCCAGTATCCGCCGGATCGTATCCAAATCCCGGCCATCGCACAGAACCAGCAACGAGCGGGCCTTTTCCCACGATACCGCCCGCCGCGAACGTCCCGCGGAACGCCCCGCCAACGCCTCTATTTTCCGCCTGATAAAAAAACTCGTGACCATACGATTTACTCCAACATCCGTAAGAACTCATCCTCGTGTATAATCCGCACGCCCAGCTTCGCCGCCTTCTCCAGCTTCGCCGGGCCCATATTCTCGCCCGCGAGGATATAATCGGTCTTGCCGGACACAGAACCGCTGTTCTTACCACCGTTCCGCTCGATCATCGCCTTATACTCCTCCCGCGAATGCTTGGAGAACGTGCCGCTGATCACGATCGTCAGACCCTTCAACTTCTCGGTGCGCCCCTCCAGCTCCTCCTCCGGCAGCGCCATCCGCAAGCCATATTCCCGCAAGCGTGCCACCAGCGTACGATTGCCCTCGTCGGCGAAATAATCGAGCACGCTTTGGGCGATGCGGTCACCAATCTCGTCGACAGCGACCAGCTCGTCGAACGTGGCCCGCTCCAACGCCTCCATCGAATGGAAAGCCGAGGCCAGGCGCTTCGCCACGGTCTCGCCCACGTAACGGATTCCCAAGCCATACAAGACCCGCTCGAAAGGCACCCGCTTGGAAGCCTCCAAGCTACGCATCAGGTTGCGGGCGCTCTTCTCCGCCCAACGCTCTAACCGCAACAGGTCCGCCACCTTCAAGGTGTAGAGGTCCGCGGCGTCGCGCACATAACCGGCATCGTACAAATCCTCGACCGTCTCCGGACCGATGTTGATGTCCATCGCTTTCCGCGTCACGAAATGCTCGATACGCCCCTTAATCTGCGGCGGGCACCCCGCGCTGTTCGGGCAATAATGCGCCGCCTCTCCCTCCGGACGCGTCAAGGGCGTGCCACACTCCGGACAAGTCCGGATAAAACGGACCTTCTCGCCCAACGCCCCCGAACGGGCTTCCACGTTCACGCCCACGATTTTCGGGATAATCTCGCCGCCTTTCTCCACATAAACCCGGTCGCCGATATGCAGGTCCAAGCCCTCGATAATATCGGCGTTGTGCAACGAGGCACGTTTCACGACCGTCCCCGCCAGGAGCACCGGCTCCAGGTTGGCCACCGGCGTAATCGCCCCGGTGCGTCCCACTTGGAACGATACGGAGTCGAGCCGCGTCTCGGCGCGCTCCGCCTGGAACTTATAAGCGATCGCCCAGCGGGGGCTCTTCGCCGTATATCCCAGAAGACGTTGCTGCCGCAGGGAGTTGACCTTCAGCACGATGCCATCCGTCGCCACCGGAAGGTTCTTACGAGCCTGATCCCAATAGGCGATATAATCGAAAATCTCCCGCAAGCTATGGCACTCGCGCATCACGTCGGGCACCTTGAAGCCCCACGTACGCGCCACTCGCAAATTCTCGTAATGATTATCCGAGGGCAGGTTCTCGCCCAACAAATAATAGAAGTAAGCGTCCAATTTGCGCGCCGCCACGACCGCCGGGTTCTGCTGCTTCAGCGTGCCGGAAGCCGCGTTGCGCGGATTGGCGAACAACGGCTCCTCTTGCTCCTCGCGCTCCTTGTTCAGGCGGTCGAACTCCACCCAGGGAAGCAGCACCTCGCCCCGGATCTCGAACGATTCCGGATAGTCGTCGCCCAGCACCCGCAGCGGGACGGAACGGATTGTCTTGATATTCGCCGTCACGTCGTCGCCCTTCACGCCGTCGCCCCGCGTGACGGCACGAACCAAACGCCCGCGCTCATAGGTCAGCGAGATGGACGTGCCATCGTACTTCAGCTCCGCCACGATCACGAAAGGCTCGCCCAGCGCACGGGCCGTACGCTCGTAGAAATCGCGCACCTCCTCCTCGGAATACGTATTCCCCAGCGAGAGCATCGGATACCGGTGCGCCACCTGCTCGAACTCCTTCGAGAGGTCGCTCCCCACCCGCCGCGTGGGGGAATCGGGGTCGGCATACTCGGGATGCCGCTCCTCCAGCTCCTGCAACTCGCGCATCTTACGGTCGAACTCGAAATCGGAGATGACCGGCGCCGAGAGTACATAGTAATTATAGTTGTGCCGCGCCAACTCCTCGCGCAGCGCCTTTATCCTCGCCTCTATCTCATTCATACGTCACTACGGTATTAATAGATTAACGCCACGTTGTCGATCCAGAAAGTATTCCCCGGCGAGCCGATGTAAGCGCCCCCGTGGCTGGAGGTGAATTGCAGCACCATGTGCGTCGGCGTCTCGCCCGGCTCGGCCCAGCCTATCTCCCGGATGGGGACGCTCTCGCCCCGGCTGTTCGTCGTGTAGCGCTCCTCCACCTGGATGCGCATGTACGAGCGGTATTCCGGCCGGCCCGTTATATCGCCATACAGGATGGGGTACGTAGCCGCGTTCACCCAGCCGTCGGTCGACCGCGTATAGCGTTGCACCATCGTGCCCACGCGCTTGGAATAGACATTCCCGTCCTTGTCCTCCCAGCGTTTCTGCAACAGCAGGATGACCGCCAGCGAGTCCTGCCCGGGCACCATGCTCTTCCGGCTGAAGCCCGTGCTGCGCACGCGGTTCTTCTCCGGGGCCGCCTTTACCTTGTAATCGAAGCGGATCGCCTTCGGCCGTCTCGTGAACTCGACGCCGGAGCAAAGCATCGCCTGCGGGTTCCTCGTGCCCCGTATCGGCTCGTGAATCTCGCCCAGGAAGAAAGAACCGGCGGCGATGACCTCGATATCCACGATGCCCAGCACCCGCACGCTCTCGTAGCGCGTCTCCAGCCGGGCGCACATGCCATCGCCCCGCCGCTCCGGGAAGACGGAGGTGTTTGTCTTCACGATACCGGCCACCTTCGCCATCACGTTGGAGGTGCGCCACGGCGACCCTCCCTTGTTCTCGAAGGCGATGTTGCCCACGATCGTGTCCGACGGTCCCGGCTCGTAGAGCCATTTCGTCTGCCCGCCGATGATGCCGGACTCGTGTATCTCGCGGACCACCCAATGGTCCATGTCGCCATACGGGAAGGGCACCACGCGCTCCGGCTCCTCGCCCTTGGCGAACAGGCTTATGAGGGGCATGAGCGCCATCATCATCCACAGCCCTACGCCGTGTCTAAACATTCGTTTCATAATTCTCTGTTCTACTTACCTTTATTTTATATCTATCCATATCTTACCGGAAATCCCGGCGCTTTCCCGGCCGCGCCGCCTTCATCCGCCCGGATGTATCACCTTCATCCGCTCGGATGTATCGCCTTCATTCGCTCGACCGCGTCGGTGTCACATTAGAGACCGCGTCGGTGTCACATTAGAGACCGCACCGTCAGAGACTGTATCCCCATTCCTTCAGGGCCATGCCCCAATTCTCCTCTACGACGCGCACCGTGCGGTCCTCGTACTTATACTGGTTCTTCTTGTAGCCCTTCTTCTTGCCCAGATACGCCTCGATGGCCGCCCTCGCCTCGGGGAAGCCGGGCAGGTCCAGCGCCTGGTAAATGTGCTCCGTCAGCGCGAAGGCGTCTTTCTCGAAATCCTCGAACCTCACCTCTATCAGGTTCCCTTCCGGAATCAGGTGTTTCTCCTCCTCGTACTTGTAGAAGAGACGTTTATACGCCTCCACGTAGTTCGCCTCGATTTGCTCGTCGGTGATGTCCTGCAAACGCAACGGCTGGATGGTATGCGTAAAGAAATTGCGGGTACTCTCGAACACGGTGTAGGGATTCCGCTTCAGGTAGATGAATTTCGCGTTCGGGAACATCTCCAGCAGCGTACGCACACGCCCCGTGTGCGGGGGGTTCTTACTCAGGTACTGCGTGCCGCCCGTGTTCCACAACGAGACCTTGATCAGGCGCGTGAAAGTGTCCTTGAACACTTGCCGCTCCGCTTCCGTGATGCCATCGAACAACAAATAGCGGTCGCGATACTCCGCCCAGTGCTTCGGGAAGAACCAAAAGTTATAATAAGTATAGGGCATCATGTTCGACAGGGCGAACTCTTCCTCCTGCGGCAGGTCGACTTTCAGCTCCATGTTGTCCGCCGGGCGCTTGTCCGGCATCAGGAACGCCATGTTCTTCTTGAAGAAAGGCTGCCCCCACAGCATCAGATGCGGGAAGACGGTCTGATAAGTAGTCGTGTACCCAAAATGCTTGTCGCAAGCGAACACGTTGTGCACGAAAGTCGTCCCGCTCCGCCAATGCCCCAGGATAAAGAGCGGGTCCATCTCCAACGGCTTATCCGCCAGCTTCCGGTAACGCCGATCCTCGAGCGGTTTCAACGCGCTCAGCAGCCGGCAGACCGCTTTCGTCAAATAATACTTTCCCTTGAACCCCTTATCGATCTCCTGCCCGGCCGTCAGTCTCTTAAAGGTGTCCCAATCCGCCCCTACCAAGGTATTGATCGGCAGCTTGTCGAACTCTATCAATCCCATATCGCCTTACTTTTTATCCGTAATACATTCCACGGGCAAACCCAGTCGCCCTAACTCCTCGCACACCTTGCGCACCGCCTCGTAATGCTCCTCGCCGATGCCTAACTCCGGAAGGTTCAACACCGCCAGGGCGTCCGTCGTCACCATATCCTTCACGTCCACCCGGTCGATAATCATCCCCACCGCGGAGGTATTATTCGTGATGGGGTCGATCAAGATAAACGCCCCCGTCTGCTTATTCTTCAGATACGGGTCGAAAAACAACTCCTCGCCCGTCGTGAATACCACCCGGCCGATCTCGTTCAGTTCCAGATGGTCCGCGTCCGAGTGCTCCATCGTATTCACGTTCACCTTATAGCGGACGCTATCCACCCGGGTACGCGTCGTATGCGTGGTCTGCTTGATATAGAACTGCTTGTTCACGTCCATCGGCTCCTCGTCCATCCACACCAGCATGGCCTCGAAATTCCGGTCGCGGATAGGCAGGTTATCCGGATGCACCAGCATCTCGCCCCGCGAGATATCAATCTCGTCCTCCAAGGTAATCGTGACGCACCGCGGCGGGAAAGCGTACTCCAGCTCGCCGTCGTAGGTGACGATGCTCTTCACCTTCGAAGTCTTCCCGGAAGGCAGAGCCATCACCGTGTCGCCCTTGCGCACCACGCCGCTCGCCACCTTGCCGCAGAAACCCCGGAAATCCAGGTTCGGGCGCAGCACGTATTGCACCGGATAGCGGAAATCCTCGTAATTGCGGTCCAAGTCGATGGGCACGTTCTCCAGGAAATCCAGCAAGGACGGTCCCTCGTACCAAGGCGTGCGCTCGCTCTTCTCCACCACGTTGTCGCCATCCAAGGCCGACAAGGGGATGCACGTAATATCCGGAATACCCAGCGGCTCCACGAAACGCTTATAATCCGACACGATCTTATCGAAAACAGCCTTGTCGAAGTCTACCAGATCCATCTTATTCACCGCCAACACCACGTGCTTGATGCCCAGCAACGACACCAAATAGGTGTGCCGACGCGTCTGCGTAATCACGCCCAAGCGGGCATCCACCAGGATAATCGCCAAGTTGGCGGTCGAGCCGCCCGTAATCATGTTGCGCGTATACTGCTCGTGCCCCGGCGTGTCGGCGATGATGAACTTCCGGTTGTTCGTACTGAAATAGCGATAAGCCACGTCGATGGTAATGCCCTGCTCGCGCTCCGCTTTCAGGCCATCCAGCAACAAGGCGTAGTCGATATGCTCGCCGGCGTTGCCCACCCGCTTGCTATCCCGCTCCAAGGCATCCAGCTGGTCCTCGTAGATCTTCTTGCTATCGAACAACAAACGGCCGATCAGCGTCGACTTTCCATCGTCCACCGAACCGGCGGTCAGGAACCGCAGCAAGTCCTTTTGCTCGTCTTTATCCAGAAATTCCTTAATTGACAATTGACGATTGACAATTGACAATGAATTATTTTCTTCCTTAACCATTTATATTCAATTTACTAGTTCTTACAATAGATATCAATATCCTGACAACGGCTCGACAATCCTGTACAATCGAATCAAATTTCATCTGAGAAATATAATCCGTCCTACGCAAAAGAAGAATCCAATATTCTGTCTCGTTCGCTTCTTTCAAGGCGATACTTAACTTATTGATAAAGTCCGCCCTCGATTGAGCATGCTCGCTTTCCCTTACCAAGGCACCTATAGCGGTACCGCTCCTTAAAAGTTGCTTGGACAATACGAACTCTTTCCGTTCACGCAACAATTTAAAAAGGTTCACGATCCGTATCGCGAAAGCGAACGATTTATCTTTCACCACATTCTCCTTTTTCATAGTCTGATATTATTTGGTTTACAAATGATTAATTGTTAATTGTCAATTGTCAATTCTCCATTGTCAATTCATTTAAAAATATCCTTCCCGTTTCTTCTGCTCCATGCTGGCATCTTGGTCGAAATCGATCACCCGCGTAGTACGCTCGCTCTTCGTGGTCGTCATCATCTCCTCCACGATCTTCTCGATCGTATCCGCCTCGCTCTCCACGGCGCCCGTCAAGGGCCAGCACCCCAAGGTACGGAAGCGCACCTTCCGCATCCGTATCTTATCCCGGTATTGCTCCGGCAAACGATCGTCGTCCGCCATGATCAAGTTGCCATCGATCTCCACGATAGGCCGCTCCTTCGCGAAATACAGGGGGACGATCGGGATATTCTCCAAGCGGATGTACTGCCAAACGTCCAGTTCCGTCCAGTTCGAGAGCGGGAAGACCCGAATGCTCTCCCCTTTATGGATACGGGCATTATAGATATCCCACAACTCCGGACGCTGGTTCTTCGGATCCCACTGATGGAACTTATCGCGGAACGAGAAAATACGCTCCTTCGCCCGGCTCTTCTCCTCGTCGCGCCGCGCGCCACCAAAAGCCGCGTCGAACTTATATTTATCCAAGGCGTGCAACAAAGCCTGCGTCTTCATCAAATCGGTATGTACCTTACTGCCATGCGTAAATGGTCCCACACCGGCCTTGAACGCTTCCATATTCGACTCCACGATCAGGTTCCAGCCATATTTCCTCGCGTACTCATCGCGGAACTGAATCATCTCCTTGAACTTCCATTTCGAATCGATGTGCATCAACGGGAAAGGGACTTTCCCCGGGGCGAAGGCTTTCTCGGCCAAACGGACCATCACGGAAGAATCTTTCCCGATCGAATAAAGCATCACAGGATTCTCGAACTCGGCGGCCACCTCACGGATGATGTGGATGGACTCGGCCTCCAACTCCTGCAAATGACTTAACTTATAATTCGGCATAATCTTCGTTTTATTTTTTAATGGTTACTTTCGGTATAATTAAATCCAGCAATAGAGCCACGGATCGCTCTACGCTCAAACGGGACGTATCCAGCGCCAAGTCCGGACAGGCGGGAACCTCGAACGGAGCGGATATACCGGTGAAATTCCGGATCTCTCCCTTCCGCGCCTTGGCATACAATCCCTTTACATCGCGCCGCTCGCACTCCTCCAACGGCGTACTCACGTAAATCTCCAAGAAATCATCCTTGCCTATGATAGAGGCCGCCATCCTTCGCGACTCGTCGCTCGGGCTGATAAACGCGGCGAGCGTGATAATACCCGTATCGACAAACAGCTTGCCCACCTCGGCGATGCGCCGTATATTCTCCACGCGGTCCTCCGGCGAGAAGCCCAGGTTATTATTGATCCCACCGCGGATGTTATCCCCATCCAAGATGCGGCACAACAAGCCCCGCCGGTGCAACTCCCGTTCCAAAGCGATCGCGATCGTGCTTTTTCCCGAGCCACTCAAACCCGTGAACCAGACCATCAACCCTCGCTGCCCCAGCAGCGTCTCCTTGTCCGAACGACCAAGCATCCGGTCGAAAATAGGATAAATATGATTCGTTTCCTCCATATACGAAATAAATTAATGAATCTCGAACGGCCACAATAACGGAATGAGGAATATCGAGATAAGAAAAACAATAATATTCAACGGCAATCCCACCCGGACAAAGTCCGTGAATTTATAATTACCAATACCTTGCACGATCAAGTTCGTCTGATAGCCGATTGGCGTGGTAAAGCCAGCCGAGGCGGCGATACAAATGACGATAAAGAATGGAGTGGGATCGATACCCAATTGGTTCGCGATAGAGAGCGCCAACGGAAACGCCAACGCCGCCGCCGCGTTGTTCGTTATCAATTCGGTGATGACATTTGTCACGATATACAAAATCGCCAACAACACATAGGGGCCGTAGTTGTGGCTCAACCCGATGATATAATCGGCGATCAAATCCGCCATCCCCGAGTTGGTCATCGCCTTGCTAATCGCGAAGGCGCAAGCGATCGTGATCAAGATATCCCACGAGATAAACTTCGTGTATTTCCGGGCGGGGAATATATTACACCAGGCCATCACGATCGTTGTCACCGTAGCGAAGAAAAACATATCCATCTGGATATTCGGAAAGGCCTCTCGCGTAACGGGCAACTCACCGATGGTAGCGCCCACGATCATCAACACAAGCAACACCAAGGTCAGTACACGTTTCTTTTTATTGGAACGCGAGGGCGTATCTTTCCCATTCGCGATCATCAAGAAGAAAGAGGATTCTCCCCACGTAGCGACGAACGAGTCGTCCGCCATCACCACCAATGTATCGCCTTCCGCCAATGGCACTCTCTCGATACTCCGTGTGATCTGCGCGCCATTTCGCTTAATCTCTTTCACCTCCGCCCCATAATGGCGCTTAAAATCGAAGTCCTTCAAAGTCTTGTTAATTCCGGGAAAACGCGCGCCCAGCACCACTTCCACCGGATGATACCGCTCGTCCGTCTCCACCTCCTCTTCCGTAGCATCCGCGTCTTTCCGTTCCTCCGGCAGCAGGCGCTTCGAGGCCAGGAACAAATAAATAATACCCGCCAAGGCCACCGGCACACCAATCCAACTCAGCTCGAACATGCTCAACCCCTCATAACCGGCCTCTATCATCATACCATGGACAACCAAGTTCGTCGAGGTACCGATCAGCGTGCAAAGCCCCCCCAAGATAGTAACATACGACAAGGGAATCAAGAATTTAGTGGCAGGCAGATTGACCGATTTCGCCCAGCGCTTGATAATCGGGGCAAAAATCACCACTACGGGTGTATTGTTCAAGAAAGCGGAAATAAACGCGATTGAGGGAAGGATACGCGACTGCGCCTTGAACACCGTCGTTTTTCCTTGTGGAAGGATTCGATTGATAATCTGTGTTAACGCCCCCGATTGCCGTACGCCCTCGCTCACCAAGAAAAGCAAGGCTACCGTAATCATCCCCTTATTGCTGAATCCCTCCAACATCTCTTTCGGGGAAATAATGCCCGCGCACAGAAAAAGGGCTGTCACGGTAAACAGCACCATCCCCGGGCGCATCTTATCCCAAATCAAGGCGAGCAGCATGCCAACCAAGGTCAGCAGCACAAACCATATTTCAAAACTCATGTACTTCCTTTATTTTTTATCCGATAGAAAACGAGCCGCCATCTATCTCCATTAAGGCGCAAAAATACGGAAAATATCGTGTAGCCCTCTTCCACATAACCAATTTTTAGAATTATAAGATATATGGACCAATTATTATCCTGTTTCCGATTTTCATCCTTCAGGTATTAGGCTTATCCCCCTTTCTCCAGTCCGGAACCTATGTGCTCCGGCCAACGCACGTATGTTAAAATGCCAACGCACCTATGTGTATTCGCCAACGCACGTATGTGCCCTCGACTTTTCACCTAAGCGTGTATAGCTATCGCGTAGAATAATAAATTTAACTACATTCGCGGTATCAAACGAGACATGGAATGACATACGAGGAAACGCTTCAATATTTATATACCAGCACGCCGGTATTCCAGCACAACGGGCCTTCGGCCTACAAACCCGGGTTAGGCACCACCATCGCGATCGATAATCATTTGGGCAACCCACATAAGGCGTATAAAAGCGTCCATGTAGGCGGAACGAACGGCAAAGGCTCGGTCAGCCACCTCCTGGCGGCGATTTTGCGGCAATCCGGTTTACGGGTCGGGCTTTACACCTCGCCTCACTTGGTGGATTTCCGGGAGCGTATCCGGGTGAACGGGGAAAAGATACCGCGGACATACGTGGTGGATTTCGTAGAGCGGAACCGCTTTTTCCTCGAATCGCTCCATCCCTCTTTCTTCGAGGTGGTCACTGGCATGGCGCTCGCTTACTTCCGGGACGAGCAGGTAGACTACGCGGTAATCGAGGTCGGGCTGGGCGGACGCCTGGATTGCACCAACATCATCACGCCTACCTTGAGTATCGTCACGAATATCAGCCTGGACCATACCCAATTCCTGGGTGATACGGTAGAGAAAATAGCGGCAGAAAAAGCGGGAATCATCAAGCGTGGTGTCCCCTTCCTCCTGGGCGAGGCCGATACGCTTTCCGTTCTCGACGTGTTCAAGCGGACGGCCGAGCGAGAGGGCGCACCCTTTTATTACGCCCGGGAAATGGGATTGGTGAAAAAGGATGGATGCCGATTGACCGCGGACGGGAAATGGCTCATTCCCTCCGAGGAATATGGCGAGATAACGGACGAACTGGGCGGAGAGGCGCAGGCGAACAACGCGGTCACCGTATTATCGGCGCTTCACCTGCTCCGTACCAAGGCGGGCGTGGCTATCCCCCTGGAAGCCGTTCATGAGGGATTCGGGCATGTAACAGCACTTACGGGACTAATGGGCCGCTGGCAAACCTTACGCGCCAACCCGACCGTGATTTGCGACACGGGCCACAACGAGGGAGGCTGGCGGCATATCGCCGAGCACCTGCGACTCTTACGCCCGCGTTATAAACGGCTTCATCTTATAGTCGGGATGGTAAGCGACAAGGACATCGATAGCGTCCTCGCCCTGATGCCGACCGACGCCGATTATTATTTCACGCAAGCCTCCGTAAAACGGGCGATGCCCGCGGAACGATTCGCCGAAAAGGCCGCGGGGCACGGGCTGCACGGCACGACGTATGGCACGGTGCGAGAGGCCGTAGAACAAGCCTTACGGCACGCGGGAGCGGACGACTTGGTCTTTATCGGCGGGAGCACGTTTGTCGTGGCGGACGCGCTTCCCTTGTTTAATGGACAATGACGAATTTAAAATCTGAAATAATCATGACAGAAAGACTTCATCAAAAACTGAGCGACTCGAAAGTCGCACGTTGGAGCGTATTGGCCCTCGCCGCGTTCACGATGCTTTGCGGATACATCCTCACGGATGTGATGGCTCCGCTCAAACCCATGCTGGAGGAGCGACTCTTTTGGAATAGTACGGAATATGGTTTCTTCACGAGCGCCTATGGGTGGTTCAACGTATTCCTTTTCATGCTGATTATCGGCGGAATCATCTTGGACAAGATGGGCGTACGCTTCACGGGCGTAAGCTCTTGCCTGTTGATGATTATCGGATGTACCATTAAGTATTACGCGATCTCGTCCGACTCGATGGACGGCGAGCTTTTCGGCTGGAAAACGCAAGTGATGGTAGCGGCCATCGGATATGCGATCTTCGGCGTAGGTGTCGAGACCGCGGGTATCACGGTATCGAAAATCATCGTCCGCTGGTTCAAAGGAAAAGAGATGGCGCTCGCCATGGGGCTGGAGATGGCCACCGCCCGCTTGGGAACGGCCTTGGCTTTGTCCGTGACAGTGCCCGTAGCCCACTATTTCGATAGCCTATCCGCTCCTATCTTATTCTGCCTCTGCATGCTATGCATCGGATTGATCGCGTTCCTCGTCTTCTGCGTGATGGACCGTAAGCTGGACGCTTCCGTCGATCCGGAAGAGCGAAAGGAGGAAGAGCAAGAAGAGCCTTTCCGCCTGAAAGACATCCTGCTCATCGTCAAGAGCAAAGGTTTCTGGCTAATCGCCTTGCTCTGCGTGTTGTTCTATTCGGCCGTATTCCCCTTCCTGAAGTACGCGACCGACCTGATGGTGAATAAATACGATGTAGATCCGGGACTCGCGGGAAATATCCCGGCCATCTTGCCTTTCGGCACGATCTTGCTGACGCCGTTCTTCGGAAACCTGTACGACCGCAAAGGAAAAGGCGCCACGATCATGATCTACGGGGCGATCATGCTGATTGGCGTACACCTGTTGTTCGCCTTGCCTATCCTGAACCAATGGTGGTTCGCTACCATCGTGATGGTGGTATTGGGCATCGCCTTCTCGCTGGTGCCCTCGGCGATGTGGCCCTCCGTGCCTAAAATCATACCGGAGAAGCAGTTAGGAACCGCCTATGCGTTGATTTTCTGGGTGCAAAATATCGGACTGAGCATGGTTCCCCTATTGATTGGCTGGATCCTAGACACGTATTGCAAGGTGGATAACGGCACCGGCAAACCGGCCTACGATTATACGCTCCCGATGACCGTCTTCATGTGCTTCGGCGTCTTGGCGCTGATTATCGCGCTCTTGCTGAAACGGGAAGACCGCGTCAAGGGATATGGCTTGGAATTGCCCAATATTCAATCAAATACAGAGAACGAGCGATGATTTGTTTCCCGAACGCGAAAATCAACTTAGGGCTGAACGTGGTAAGCAAGCGCACGGACGGCTACCATAATATCGAGACCATCTTTTATCCGATACCGGTAAAAGACGCGCTGGAGGTCGCGCCCGCCTCCCAACCCCTCTTTACGCAAAGCGGCATTCCCATCGACGCACCGGAGGAGAAAAACCTCGTGATACGGGCGTTGAACGCCTTGAAGGCACGCCACGCAATTCCGCCACTCGAGATACACTTGCTGAAAGCGATCCCTTTCGGGGCGGGATTGGGCGGAGGCTCGTCGGACGCGGCCTTCCTATTGAAGATGGTCAACGAGCTTTGCGGCCTCCGATTATCCTTGGACGAATTAGAGGCATTAGCGGCGACGATCGGGGCGGATTGCCCCTTCTTCGTCCGCGATACGCCCGTATTCGCCACGGGCACGGGCAACGTGTTCGAGCCCATCGAACTATCGCTGAAAGGTTATCACTTATGCTTGGTGAAGCCGGATATAGCGGTATCCACGCCCGAGGCCTACGCGAGGGTGACACCTGCCACGCCGAAAATCTCTCTGAAAGAAATCATCAAACGCCCGCTCGCCGAATGGCGCGACGTGATGATAAACGATTTCGAGCGGAGCGTATTCCCCTCGCGTCCGGAGATCGGGCACATCAAGGAGGCATTGTACGGGGAAGGAGCGATCTACGCCGCCATGTCCGGCTCCGGCTCGTCGGTGTTCGGATTGTTCGACGCACCCACGCGCCTCAAGGAGAAAGCCCTTTTCCCGGATTGCTTCGTGTGGGAAGGAGCATTATAACAACGTGACTCCCACCGCCTGGGAGCAAGACTACCAAAGCTTGGGATTTATTTGGTAAAACGGGAGCATTAATGATAAGCGGAAATATCCAGATGTTGCGGGCACTTCGGCAGACATTCGCCGCAGGCGAACGCTTTTCATAATGTTTCCCGATACATTCGGAAAAGATTTCCATTTCTTTCGAAAGAAAGTCAAGTTTCCTCCGAAAGAAAAAATAGTATCTTCGCGCTATGAGAACTTACAAATTAAACGATTGGTTGCCTACGACCAAGAAAGAGGTCGAGGCGCGTGGGTGGGATTATCTGGACGTCATCCTTTTCTCGGGCGACGCTTACGTGGATCACCCCTCGTTCGGGGCGGCCGTGGTCGGACGAGTATTAGAAGCGGAAGGCTTGCGGGTCGCCATCGTCCCCCAGCCGGATTGGCGGGGCGATTACCGCGATTTCAAGAAACTGGGTACGCCCAGGCTCTTCTTCGGGGTCACGGCGGGCGCGATGGATTCGATGGTCAACCATTATACGGCCAACAAACGCTTGCGTAGCGACGACGCCTACACACCCGACCAACGTCCCGGCATGCGGCCGGATTATCCATCGATTGTCTATACCCGTATATTGAAGGAACTTTATCCGGATACGCCGGTGGTACTGGGCGGTATCGAAGCCTCGATGCGCCGGCTCACGCATTACGATTATTGGCAGGACAAGTTATTGCCTGGCATTTTGGAAAGCAGCCCGGCGGATCTGCTTATTTACGGAATGGGCGAGAAACCCATCCGGGAACTGGTCCATCGCCTGCGTTCCGGCGTTCCCTTCCACGATATCCGTGACATCCGGCAAACGGCTTATCTCGCGGACAAGGTAGGAGCCAACCCCGATGACATCCGGCTTTTCTCGCACGAGGAATGCTTGAGAGACAAGTTGAAGCAAGCGAAGAACTTCCGCCACATCGAGGAAGAATCCAACAAATATCACGTGGCACGCATCTTACAGCAAGTAGGTCAGCATACGATTGTCGTGAATCCCCCGTTCCCGCCCATGAGCGAAGCGGAGATCGACGCCTCGTACGATTTGCCCTACACCCGCTTACCCCATCCGAAATACAAAGGGAAGGTGATTCCCGCCTTCGAGATGATCAAATTCTCCGTCAACATCCACCGGGGATGCTTCGGCGGGTGCGCCTTTTGCACGATATCGGCGCACCAAGGGAAGTTCATCGCGTCGAGAAGCGAGGCCTCTATCTCACGAGAGATAAAAGCGATCACGGAGATGCCGGACTTCAAAGGATATATCAGCGACTTGGGAGGGCCTTCCGCGAATATGTACCAGATGCGGGGCAAGGACGAGCGCATTTGCGCTCAATGCAAGAAACCCTCGTGTATCTTTCCTTCGGTATGCAAGAACTTGCGGGCGGACCACGCCCCGCTTTTACATCTTTATAAGAAAGTAGATCAAACACCAGGTATTAAAAAATCGTTCATTGGGAGTGGCGTCCGATATGATTTGCTTTTGCATCGTTATGAGGATGAGCGCTTAAATAAAGCGGCCCAGGACTATACGGAGGAGCTTATCGCCCACCACGTCTCCGGGCGCTTGAAGGTCGCCCCCGAGCACACGCAGGACAAGGTACTCCGATTGATGCGTAAACCTTCCTTCTCGTTATTCGAGCGATTCAAACGGATTTTCGACAAGGTAAACCAGCGAAACGGCCTTCATCAACAATTGATTCCCTATTTCATCTCCAGCCACCCAGGGTGCACGGAAGCGGATATGGCGGAACTGGCGGTTATCACGAAAGGATTGCATTTCCAACTGGAGCAAGTGCAAGATTTCACCCCAACGCCCATGACGTTGGCTACTGAGATGTATTACACCGGTTATCATCCCTATACATTGGAGAAAGTCCATACCGCCCGCACGAAAGAGCAAAAGCTGGCGCAACGCCTCTTCTTCTTCTGGTACAAACCCGAGTCGCGACAAGCCATCAAGCAAGCGCTCGCGAGAATCGGACGGAAAGATCTAATCGATAAATTGTTCTTCTCAAGAAGATAAAAGAGGGATATAAACGTAGAGCCGCGAATTTTCGCGGCTCTACCCTATAGATGGATTATCTACTCAAGTCAAATCACATCCCGATATACGTTTCCATAAACTTAGCGCTCGGAGCCGGAGAGATAGTCACGCCCTTCGTATCGGCTGGCATCAATACGGTCTGTCCTTGATGAACGAACACCTCGTTCCCTTTATCATCACACAAAGAAGCCTTGCCTCCCATGCAAATATACACCACGAAAGAATCAAGCTCCGTAAAATCGCGCGACATCGTCGTGTCCAAATCAATCAAGTTGGTCGTAAAATACTTGCAATTAGCCAACTCTACCGTAGCGTTCGTATGCGCCTTGTAATGCGTGCGATAATCCGGGTACAACGTATAGTCGATCGCGTCTTTCGCCAGTTCCGTATGCAGCTCGCGGCCGTTTCCGTTCGCGTCTTTCCGGTTGTAGTCGTAAATACGATACGTGATGTTGCTGGTCTGCTGGATCTCCGCGATGAAGCATCCGGCACCGATCGCATGCACACGTCCGGCCGGCAAGAAGAACACGTCACCATCGTGCACGTCGTAACGCTGCAATACATCCATGATCGTATTGTCCTCTACTCTTTTCACATACTCGTCCGCGTCGATTTGCTTCGAGAAACCGGAATAAAGGGAAGCGCCCTCGTTGGCCTTGATCACATACCACATCTCCGTCTTGCCAAACGAGTTATGGCGTTTCTTCGCCAACTCGTCGTTCGGATGCACCTGGATGGACAGGTTATCACGCGCGTCGATGAACTTAATCAGAAGCGGGAAAGTCGTACCAAAACGCTCCATTACTTTTCCACCCAGCAACTCCTTGCCATAGGTACGGATCAAATCGTCCAACGACTGGCCCTCCAACTCGCCATTCGCCACGACCGAATAATTACCCTCTACATGCGAAAGCTCCCAGCTCTCGCCCACGCCATTCTCCACCGGCGTGATGCCCTTGAACGGGCAGATATCAGAACCGCCCCAAATAACCTTCTTGAGGATCGGTTTAAACGTGAATGGATACAACATAATATATGTGTGTTTTATGTATAGAAATATTACTTTTTCACTTTTACCTTCCGCAATACCACCGCGCTACGAGCCGGGATATACAGCTTCAGCCACTCCTTCCTCTCTTTCTTATAAAGGGGATCGTATTGCGTGAAATGACGCACGCTATCATCGGCCAAACCAAAACCGCCAAAGCGGGTAGCGTCGGTATTCAATACGACCTCGTACTCGCCTTTCGGGACGAGGAAACCATAATCCGTAAACGATTTCGTCGGGCTGAAGTTAAACACGAATACCAAATCCTTACGCATATAAGCCAAGATCTGGTCGCCATCATTGTCCCATACTTTCTGGAGCGGCGTATCCTGGAAGTTACGCACGCTACTAATCAACGCCAGCATCTCGCGATCGAAATCTCCTAGGAAATGGTACTTCAAATCCATGTTATCCACCAAATCCCATTGGCGGCGCGCGTATTTATACGACCATCCGTTCCCCTCGCGCGGGAAGTCGATCCATTCCGGATGCCCGAACTCGTTCCCCATAAAATTCAGGTAGCCGCCATTGATAGTGGTAGCGGTCACCAAACGAATCATCTTATGCAAGGCGATGCCACGCTCCACCATGAAATTATGGTCGTCCTTCTGCATGTGCCAATACATATCCGCGTCAATCAAACGGAAGATAATCGTCTTATCGCCTACCAACGCCTGGTCGTGACTTTCGGCATAACTAATCGTACGCTCATCGGCACGACGGTTCGTGGTCTCCCACCAGATCGAGGAAGGATGCCAATCCTCGTCCTTCTGCTCCTTGATAGTCTTGATCCAATAATCGGGGATATTCATCGCCATGCGGTAATCGAAGCCATAGCCACCATCCTCGAATTTCGCAGCAAGCCCCGGCATTCCACTCACTTCCTCGGCGATCGTGATCGCGTTCGGGTTCACCTCATGAATCAACTTGTTCGCCAATGTCAGATAAGCGATCGCGTCGCCATCCTGATGGCCATTGAAATAATCACCATAATTGCAGAACGCCTCGCCCAAGCCATGGCTATAATAAAGCATAGAGGTCACCCCGTCGAAACGGAATCCGTCGAACTTGTATTCCTCCAGCCAGAACTTACAATTCGATAACAAGAAATGAAGCACCTCGTTCTTCCCGTAATCGAAACAGAGCGAGTCCCACGCCGGATGCTCCCGCCGGTCGCCACTATGGAAATAAAGGTCGTACGAGCCATCGAAGCGCCCCAAACCTTCTACCTCATTCTTCACCGCATGGCTATGCACGATATCCATGATCACGGCAATACCCATGCCATGCGCCTCGTCGATCAACCGCTTCAACTCCTCAGGCGTTCCGAAACGGGAAGAGGCAGCGAAGAAACTACTCACGTGATATCCAAAAGATCCATAATAAGGATGCTCCTGGATAGCCATAATCTGTATGGCATTATAGCCATCCTTCACCACCCGGGGCAATACGTTCTCACGGAACTCATCGTAGGTTCCCACTTTCTCCTCCTTCGTGCCCATACCAATATGGCACTCATAAATCAAAAGCGGTGATTTCTTGGGTTTGAAACGTTTATATTTAAACTTGTAAGGCTTCTCCGGATTCCACACCTGCGCGCTGAATATCTTGGATTGGTCGTCCTGCACGACACGGCGGATCCATGCGGGAATACGCTCGCCGGCGCCTCCCTCCCATTCCATCCAGAGCTTAAACAAGTCACCATGACGCATCCGGTCCTCGTCGAGAGCGATCTCCCATACGCCATTTCCTTTCCGTTTCAATCTATATGATTCATCCTTCTTCCATTCATTGAACGTACCAATCAGGTAAATCGCGGTCGCATGAGGCGCCCACTCGCGAAATACCCAACCCTTCGTGGTTTTATGCAATCCAAAATAAAGATACCCGGAAGCGAACTCCGACAACGTCTGCTTCCCCGCGTTCGTCAAATTCTTTTCCCTATCAATTACATATTGATACCGGCCTTGTATAGCGTCCTCGTAAGGGGCCAGCCACGGGTCATTTTTGATCAGATTTAGAGACTCCATATTTATTATTAATTGGTTCTGTGGGCAAAGGTAATATATATTTTGCTATCTTCGCGGTAAATAACGTTATTTCACGATGGGCAAAAGGACAAAAAGTATCGCTTTTTACCTGTTGATCATCCTTGTCTTCGGCTCGCTAATGTATTTTATCGCCAAGGAAGGAGAGAATCACCAGGTAGAGCAAGCTGTTTCCTCCCTGCGCAACTCCCCGCGGAACCTACAGGAAGGCTTCGCTTTGTTCGTCCAACTATTGGAAGAGAACATCAAATCGTCCATGGGCATCCTGCTCTTGCAAATCATCACGATACTCCTCACCTGTCGATTGTTCGGCTGGTTGTTCCAAAAGATCGGCCAACCTACCGTAATCGGTGAGATCGTTGCCGGTATCATATTGGGTCCCTCCGTGTTGGGGCATCTTCTCCCAAGTGTTTCCACATTCCTTTTCCCCGTGGAGTCATTAGGGAATATCACGATGCTTAGCCAGTTCGGACTGATCCTCTTCATGTTCGCCATAGGAATGGAGCTGAACCTCGGCGAGGTTCGTTCGAAGCTGAAAGAAACGATCGTGATCAGTCATACCAGCACAATCGTCCCTTTCTTTTGCGGAATGCTAACCGCTTACTTCGTATACGATAAATACGCCGACAAAGGCACGCCGTTCCTATCGTTCGCCCTCTTCGTAGGTATCGCGATGAGTATCACTGCATTTCCCGTGCTGGCGCGCATCATCCAAGAGAAAGGGCTTACCAAGACGCATTTAGGCACCATCTCTCTCGCGAGTGCCGCCAACGGCGACATCACAGCATGGTGCCTCCTGGCGGTGGTCATCGCGATCGCCCAAGCGGGGACGATGCTCAGCGCCATATACAACATTTTGTTCTCCATCCTCTACATTACGTTCATGTTCATGGCGGTCCGCCCGTTTTTGCGGATGATCGGGCATGTTTATCATAATAAGGAAGTAATCGACAAGGGACTCGTCGCGTTTATCTTTCTCTTATTGGTCTCCTCATCCTATCTAACCGAGATATTAGGGCTGCACGCCTTGTTTGGAGCCTTCATCGCGGGTGTAGTAATGCCAGACAACGTGAAATTCCGCAAGATTATGACCGAGAAGGTAGAAGACGTATCGCTGGCGCTCTTCCTTCCCCTCTTTTTTGTCTCCACGGGATTACGTACGGAAATCGGCCTGCTCAACACACCTGAACTTTGGTGGATGTGCCTCATATTCATCATCGTCGCTATCATCGGCAAGTTCGGCGGGGCGATGTTCGCAGCGAGAGTCGTAGGCGAGAGTTGGCGGGATAGTCTCTACATCGGGGCGTTAATGAACACACGCGGATTGATGGAGCTTGTTGTTCTTACGATTGGCTACGAAATGGGCATCCTTACCCCTTCCGTGTTCGTAATCCTCGTGCTGATGACGCTGATCACCACTTTCATGACCACCCCGCTCATCTCCCTCATCAAGCTCTGCTATCGCACCCACGACAAACGAATGGAGCAAAAGCGACAAACTACCACGGAAGGTATTTTCAAGGTTCTGCTCTCGTTCGGACGGGCGGGCAACGGGCAAATTATGCTTGACGTGGCCTACCAAATGTTCTCGCAAGGGAAAAACAAACTGGATCTGACCGCCCTGCACCTGACTGTTGGGTCGGACGTGAACCCTTTGCACACAGACAACTTCGAAGAGGTGAGCTTCGGCCCTATCCTCTACGGCGCTAAGAAATTAGGCATACACATCCAAACACGTTATGAAGTGTCCAACAACGCCGGGCTCGACATTTGCGACATCGTAAACAACGAAGGCTTCGATTTCCTACTCGTCGGCTCAGGCATCTCGATGAGCGATATGCCTGACGACATCGCCGCCAACCGCTACCGCGAGTCGTTCTACAACCGCTTCTTCAAGCGTTTCAAAGCACCCGAATCTTGGTTCTACCCCGGGGCCTTGCTGAAAGACAAGACGAAGATGTTCATCGAGCAAAGCCACTGCCCCGTAGGCGTATTCGTCAACCGCAATTTCGTGAAGGCGACCAATATCATCGTCATCATTGGAACGATCGAGGATTTGTTCCTGCTGAATTACGTACGCACCTTGACACGATCCACACACGGACTAACCAATATTCTCAACCTCTCGAACCCATCCGTCCCCGGCGGAGAGATGATAGAAAACGAGATCGCCCGTTTCGCGGATACCACACGGCAAGCGTCCTTGCTTCGCGAACGAGACCTCACGCCCCAGCTCTTCTATGGCTACAACTTCATGCTTATCAGCTACAAAACCTGGAACGATGTATCCGAGCGTCGCAAGGAAGCCCTGCAAAAAATGCCTTCTACGCTGATTCTTAGCAAATAAAAGAAGATAGCATCACACACATCAAAATAAACATACAGGACAAGAAAGAATCCAACAACTAATCGTAAGCGATATCATGCGTTCTCATAATAATTTGTTACTTTCGCGAGGAAATTTGAATAAACGATCATAACAATATTAGATAGGTATTCAGACTTATGGCTAAAATTACGAAAGAGGAAGCTCTTCGGTATCATGCCGAAGGCAAACCGGGCAAAATCGAGGTAATCCCGACAAAGCCCCATAGCACACAGACAGATCTGTCACTCGCCTATTCGCCTGGCGTGGCAGAACCGTGCCTGGAAATCGAAAAGAACCCGCACGACGCCTATGAATATACGGCGAAAGGCAATCTGGTAGCGGTAATCTCCAACGGCACGGCCGTGTTGGGGTTAGGTGATATCGGCCCGTTGGCGGGCAAACCAGTGATGGAGGGAAAAGGACTGCTCTTCAAGATATTCGCGGGCATCGACGTCTTCGATATCGAAGTAAACGAGAAAAATCCGGAGAAATTCATCCAGACCGTCAAGGCGATATCGCCTACCTTCGGCGGTATCAACTTAGAGGATATCAAAGCTCCGGAGTGTTTCGAGATAGAGACACGCCTGAAGGAGGAGCTCGACATTCCGGTAATGCACGACGACCAACATGGCACCGCCATCATCTCCGGAGCAGGCTTGCTCAACGCATTGGAAATAGCGGGCAAGAAAATAGAGGACGTGAAGATCGTGGTAAACGGAGCGGGAGCCGCCTCTATCTCATGCACAAGACTATATCTGATGTTAGGTGCCCGCAAAGAGAATATCGTCATGTGCGACAGCAAAGGTGTCATCTCCACCAAACGAACGAACCTGAACGCGGCGAAGCGAGAGTTCGCGACCGACCGAGACATCACGACCTTACAGGAGGCTGTCGTCGGGGCGGATGTATTCCTCGGCCTGTCCGTAGCGGACGTGCTGACACAGGATATGGTACGCAGCATGAACGAGAACCCAATCGTATTCGCCTTGGCGAACCCGAACCCAGAGATCTCCTACGCCGACGCGATGGCCTCGCGCGACGATATCATCTTCGCCACCGGCCGCTCCGATTATCCCAACCAGATTAACAACGTATTGGGATTCCCCTACATCTTCCGTGGAGCATTGGACACACACGCCAAGGCGATTAACGAAGAAATGAAACTGGCAGCCGTAAAGGCAATCGCCGACCTGGCGAAAGAGCCGGTGCCCGATGTGGTGAACGCCGCTTACAAGTTGAAACGCACCACCTTCGGACGGGATTATATCCTGCCGAAAGCGCTCGACCCCCGGTTATTAACCCGTGTATCATGCGCCGTGGCGAAAGCGGCTATCGCATCCGGCGTAGCCCGCAAAACCATCACGGATTGGGAAGGTTACGCCAATCACCTGCGCGAGATGATGGGTTACGACAATAAGTTGCTGCGCTCGTTCACCGACATGGCGAAAGCGAACCCGAAGCGGGTAGTGTTCGCCGAGGCTAACCACGCCAACATGCTGAAAGCCGCCGTGGAGGCGAAAGCGGAAGGCATCTGCTTCCCCATCCTGCTGGGTAATGAGGAGCGTTTGGCCAAGATCGCCGCGGAGGAAAACATTAGCTTGGAAGGCATCGAGATCGTCAACCTGCGCCACGACCGCGAGACGGAGCGTCGCCACCGCTATGCCCGTATTCTCGCCGAGAAGAAAGCGCGTGAGGGTGTCACCTTCTCCGAGGCTTGCGAGAAGATGGTAGAACGCAACGCTTTTGGCATGATGATGGTCGCTACGGGCGATGCCGACGCATTCGTCACGGGTGTATACAGCCGCTATTCCGAAGTAACCAAGCTGGCGGAGCAAATCATTGGGATCCGCCCCAGCTACAAACATTTCGGCGCGCTGAATATCTTAACCTGCAAGAAGGGAACCTTCTTTATGGCAGATACGCTGATCAACCGTCACCCCTCGTCCGAGGTATTGATTGACATCGCCCGCCTGACACACGATGCCGTGAAGTTCTTTGCGCACGAGCCGGTAATGGCAATGCTGTCGTACTCTAACTTCGGCTCGGACAAACAAGGAAGTCCGCTGAAGGTGCACGACGCGATCGATTACCTGCACAAGAACTATCCAGACATGGTAATCGATGGCGAGATGCAGGTGAACTTCGCTCTCGACAAGAAGCTGCGCGACGAGATGTATCCGTTCAACAAATTAAAGGGGATGGACGTAAACACGTTGGTATTCCCGAACCTGAGCTCCGCGAACAGCGCTTACCAACTGTTGGACACGCTGGGCATTACCGAGACTATCGGCCCGATCCAGATGGGATTGAACAAGCCGATCCACTTTACCGACGTGGAAAGTTCCACGCGCGATATCGTAAATCTGACAACCGTGGCCGTCGTAGATGCCATCGTACAGGAACAGATTGAAAAGGGGAATAAGTAATATAAGAATTTTAATACCGATTTTTTAATACCATTTATCAAAAGTGAATATGAAACGATCATTCATGCATGTAGGAGCGGGCCTATGCGCCCTCGCGGCCACCGCTTTTTTCGCGGGCTGTGGCTCGAACAAAACGGAGAATAATACGATGTCTGATCCTTATGCCGTACTGGCTCCATCTTCTTTCACAACGGATTCCGCGGCATGGGAGAACGTGGTAACAAGCCTGCAAGAACGTCACGGAGCGAAAGTGCTTCGTTTCGCGAACACGCCGATGGATCTGGAAGCCGAGCTGAAAGCGCTTAATCCCCGATATGTGGCCATTGTAGACGTACCGGAGAATATTGGCCGAGATTATGTCATCGCCCTCAATCAGATGAGCCGCAGGATGGACAACGATCCATACGCCGATTTCCTATGGGGTATAGTCACGGGACGTAACGCCTCCGCGGCTCAACGAATGTTAGACCACTCCGCCACCCCTATGGAGATACACACCGGCGTGGGAACCATCAAGGAACTGGAGGAAGCCAAATGGTTCGATACCTACGCTTTCGTGGACGACCATGAGGTAGGAATGTGTGGAGAGAAAAAGCTGGGAGAGGATTCGTTGACCCATCGAAAGATCACTTACAAGACGAACATGAACGGAGTCAAGGAACGGATCCAGAAAATGGTGGAGAAGAAGTTCGGAAAAGATGTGCCCGACGTGCTGCGCCAGTTCCTGGAATATTACGAAGGGTATGAGCCGGATTTGCTCGTGACCGCTTCCCACGCTACGGAGAGGAACTTGGAGATGCCCGGTTCGGTCGGTAATTTGCATTGCCGCGACGGACGCATTTTCGTGGATTATCCCACCGCATTCGAACATCGCTTTGTCAAGGACCGCGACAGCCGTATGGTTTATCTGCCTATTGGCAACTGCCTGATCGGTAACATGAACAATACGCCTAACAGCATGGCCGCCGCATGGATGGACAGCCAACAGGCAGCTACATTCGTGGGCTATGTCGTAACTACGTGGTACGGCCGTAACGGCTGGGGTGGATTGAAATACCTCATTACTAATCCCGGTCGCTATTCCGTGCCCGAGGCGTTCTATATGAACCAGCAGGACATGATGGCGCAGATCGCCGAGTGGAACGATTCATTGACGGTTAAGCCGTTCGATTATGACACCGCTTATTTCAAGGTTCTCACACCGGAAATCGAGAGGCTGGCGGCTCCGAAGCAACTGTCGAAAGACGAGACTTATTTCTGGCTCGGATTCTGGCATGACCGCGACGTGCTGGCTTATTACGGTGATCCCAAATGGGATGTGCGGATGCAGGAGGTTCCCGGCGAGACGGATTTCACCGTCACTTCCGAGTTCCAGCCGCTGAGTGCTGACGAAGCCTCTACCGCTGGTGTCTCCCGCAAATGCGTACTCACGGTTAAGACCTCTCCGGACTTCAGCCTGCGGAGGATGCAGGGCGACGGTTTCAAGGAGGAGCATGTACTCGACCTGCCGTTCAGCTATTTCTTCCCGCAGCGCTTGAGCAATCCTCGTTTACCCGAGGGAGAGAGCCGTCATATCGTAGTGGACGAGAACTTCTTGTTGCTCTACGACCCGGCCTTCGAGCCCGGACAGACCTACACCATTGAGGTACTGTGCGACTGATATCCTTAAAAACGAAGTGAATATCCGTTGAGATACTCCGCCTGTTTCCTGAAGCCCGGCTTCCCGTGACCGCGAGCAGGAAACAGGCGGAATTATTTATAGCGGCTAAATAAACCAAATCCAGCACAAAAAACGGCCCGCCGAAGCACTAAAACTCAAAAAAAAATAAGACCTTTGTCTGTCGCTTGAAGCGACACGAATATACATATTCATAATACTAAAATATAAGATTATTATGTACGGGAAATTTAAAGAATTCTTGACGAATGAACTGGAGGCTATCCAGAACGCTGGCTTATACAAGAACGAGCGTATTATCACCACACCTCAAAGAGCCGATATCAAAGTTAATACGGGAAGCGACGTATTGAACTTCTGCGCGAACAACTATTTGGGACTGGCCGACAACCAACGGCTGATCAACGCGGCGAAAGAGGCGATGGACACGCACGGCTACGGCATGTCGTCGGTTCGTTTTATCTGTGGTACGCAAGATTTGCATAAACAATTGGAGGCGGCTATCTCCGACTATTTCAAGACCGAGGACACGATCCTTTACGCCGCTTGCTTCGACGCGAACGGAGGTTTGTTCGAGCCTTTGTTCACCGATGAGGACGCGATTATCTCCGACGCGCTGAACCATGCTTCCATCATCGACGGCGTCCGCTTGTGCAAGGCGAAGCGTTATCGCTACGCCAACGCCGATATGGCCGACTTAGAGCGTTGCTTGCAAGAGGCACAAGCCCAGCGGCACCGTATCATCGCTACGGATGGCGTATTCTCGATGGACGGAAACGTAGCCCCGATGGATAAGATTTGCGAGCTCGCCGAGAAATACGACGCGCTGGTCATGGTAGACGAATCGCACTCCGCCGGCGTTGTCGGACCGACAGGGCACGGCGTGGCCGAGCAATTCAACGTATACGGACGCGTCGACGTATTCACGGGAACGTTAGGTAAAGCCTTCGGTGGAGCGATGGGCGGATTCACGACTGGCCGGAAAGAGATTATCGACATGCTCCGTCAGCGCTCTCGTCCTTACTTGTTCTCCAACTCCGTAGCGCCCGCTATCGTAGGGGCGAGCCTGGAGATGTTCAAGATGTTGAAGGAAAGCGACGCCTTGCATACGAAACTGATGGATAACGTCAACTACTTCCGCGACAAGATGCTGGCCGCGGGCTTCGATATCAAGCCGACTCAATCCGCGATTTGCGCCGTCATGCTGTACGACGCCAAGTTGTCGCAAGACTTCGCCGCCAAGATGCAGGAAGAGGGCATCTACGTGACTGGGTTCTACTATCCGGTAGTTCCGAAGGGACAGGCCCGTATCCGCGTACAGTTGTCCGCCGGACACGAGCGCGAGCATCTGGACAAGGCGATCGCCGCGTTCATCAAAGTCGGGAAAGAATTGAACGTCATCAAATAAAATTCTTTCTTCACACGATAGAGACCGTATCGGGAAGGAGGTGCGCTTTTTCCGGATACGGTCTTTTTTCCTGAAATAAAACAAAGCCGAATCAAGATATGCAACTCAGCAACTATCATAGCCACTGTTCCTTTTGCGACGGGAGGAGCACTCCGGAGGATTTCGTGAAATTCGCCATCGCCCGCGGCTTCCGGGCGTATGGTTTCTCCTCGCATTCCCCGCTACCGTTCGAGACGTTCTGGAATATGCCGAAAGACGATATGCCCGAGTATCTACAGGAGATATCGCGGCTAAAGCGAAAATACGGCGACCGACTGGAGATATACGTAGGCCTGGAAATCGACTACCTGGACGATTCCTACAACGCTTCCATCCCCTATTTCCAAGAACTTCCCTTGGATTACCGGATTGGCTCGATCCATTATCTGCCCATTTCCGAGCGGCTGCTGGAAAAGAACATGGTCTGCATAGACGGCTCGTTCAGGGAATACGCCCATTCCGTAGAACGTTATTTCGAAGGGGATATACGCTTGTTGGTAGAACGCTTCTTCGAATCCACGGCGCGCATGATAGAGACCGGGGGCTTCGACATCGTGGGGCACATGGACAAGATCTACATGAACGGACAGAAATACGCCCGGTTCGACATCGAGGCGGATTGGTATCTGAAACCTTTCAGGGATTGCCTCTCCCTGATACGCGAGAAGGGGCTGATGGTGGAGGTCAATACCAAGAACCTGCTCAGGAAAAGGGAGCTTTATCCAAACGTAAAATACCTCTCGCTGCTTCGGGAGATGGATATCCCCGTCTTGGTCAACTCGGATTGCCATTATCCGGACCTCGTGAACGACGGGCGCGAGGAGGCTTTCGAGCTATTGAGGCAAAACGGGTTCGACTACACCCGGGAGTTAGTACACGGCCGATGGGAGGATGTCCCCCTGCGCTAAGTACACGTACACACACCTTTTTATCCACGTCGACTCAATGAAGGAATGGAGAAAACGAGCGGCGCGCCTCCTCGCCGGGATAGGCGCGATCGGGCTACTGGGCTGGCTCGCGCTCTACAAAGCCGTGCCGCGCCCGCTTTTCCAAGTTCCCTACTCTACCTTATTATATTCCGCCGAGGACGAGCTGCTGGGGGCCCGTATCGCCCCGGACGGGCAATGGCGCTTCCCGGCTACGGACAGCCTGCCCGGGAAATTCACCGCCTGCCTGCTGACCTACGAGGACCGCCGCTTCCTAAGTCATCCCGGCATCGACCCCGCCGCCCTCCTGAGGGCGCTACGCCTCAACGCGCGGGCCGGACGCGTCGTTAGCGGGGGCAGCACCATCACCATGCAGCTGGCGCGCATCGCCCGGGGAAACCGGCCGCGGACGCTCGGCGAGAAGCTGACCGAGATGGGCTGGGCGCTCTTCCTGGAAACCACGTATAGCAAGCGGGAGATCTTGAACCTGTACGCCTCGCACGCCCCGTTCGGGGGAAACGTGGTAGGCGTGGAGACCGCCGCCTGGCGATATTTCGGGCGAAGCGTCTTCCAGCTCTCATGGGCGGAGTGCGCCACGCTCGCGGTATTGCCCAACTCGCCCGCCCTGATTCACCCCGGGCGGAACCGGGAGCGGCTGCGCGAGAAACGAGACCGCCTGCTGGAGGCCTTGCGCGACAGAAAGCTGCTGGACCAAACGGAGTACGAGTTGGCTCGCATGGAGCCTCTGCCGGAGGCGCCCCTGCCGCTCCCCGACGAGGCGCCGCACTTGCTGGAGCGTCTGGCGGCGGAACGGCCGGGCCAGCGCGTCAGCTCCTCCGTGCGCCACGCGTTGCAACGGCGGACGCAGGCCATCGTCAACCGATACGCCCGGGAATACAGCTCCAATTACATCCACAACCTGGCCGCGATTGTCGCCGACGTCGAGACCGGCGAGGTGCTGGCGTACGCGGGCAACGCGACCTTCCCCGCCGACGAGCGGTACGGGAACCACGTGGATATCGTCACGGCACCGCGCAGCACGGGCAGCATCCTGAAGCCGTTCCTCTACGCCGGGTTGCTGCACGACGGAACCCTGCTGCCATCCACGCTGGTGGCGGACATCCCCCTCAATCTGAACGGGTTTATGCCTCAAAATTACAACAAGACCTTCTATGGAGCGGTGCCGGCGCACGTGGCGGTGGAGCGCTCGCTCAATGTCCCCCTGGTACGGATGCTGACGCTGTACAACACCGGGCGACTCATGGCGTTGTTGAAAACGCTGGGCATGAGCACCCTCCGATTCTCCGAGGAGCACTATGGAGCCTCGCTCATCCTGGGCGGAGCCGAGGGAACCTTGTGGGATCTGACCGGCATGTACGCCTCGCTGGCGCGTACCTTGGGGCACCACCGCCGCTACAACGGGCGCTACAACTCGGCGGACATCCATCCGCTCACGCCTTATCCCGCCCCGGCGGAGGAGCCCATCCGCTCCGTGGCGGACAAGCGGCTCACCGACGAGGCGCCGCTCTCCCGCGCGGCGCTGTGGTTTACCTTCGAGGCGATGGCCGCCCTGAACCGCCCGGAGGAGGAGGCCGACTGGCAGCAGTTCGAGTCGATGAAAAAGGTGGCTTGGAAGACGGGCACCAGCTATGGCGGACGCGACGCGTGGGCCATCGGGGTGACGCCCCGCTACGCCGTGGGCGTATGGGTGGGCAACGCCTCCGGCGAGGGGCGTCCGGGACTTACCGGGGTGGGCAACGCCGCACCGGTCTTGTTCGACTTGTTCTCGCTACTGCCCGGCGGCGCATGGTTCGATATCCCCTACGACGAGATGGTCCCGATGCCGGTATGTAGCAAGAGCGGCCACAGGGCGTCGCCCCTGTGCGACGAGGTGGACACGCTCTATATGCCCGCCGCGGGCCTGGAATCCGGCGTTTGCCCTTACCATCGGCTCGTGCACCTCTCGCCCGACGGGCGCCACCGGGTGAACAGCTCGTGCGAGGCCGTCGACCGCATGGTCACCCGCTCCTGGTTCGTGCTGCCCCCGGCGCAGGAGTACTACTACAGCGGCTACCACGTAGACTACCGCCCCCTGCCGCCTTTCAAGCCCGGATGCGCCCGGGAGCAGGACAGGCAAATCGAGCTCATCTATCCGGAGCACGGGGCCGTGCTCTACCCGCCGAAGGGATTCTCCGGCCGGCCGGAGCGGTTCATCTTCCGCGCGGCGCACGCCCGTCCGGACGCCACGCTCTACTGGCACTTGAACGAGACGTACGTGGGCGAGACCCGTGGCGACCATTCCCTCAGTCTCTCCATCAAGCCCGGCGCCTACACGCTTACCCTCGTGGACGACGAGGGCGGACAGAAAAAAATCCGCTTCGAGGTGAAATAGGACGCCTGCTTCGCTTTATCTACGTCCCCACCCAGTTTTAACATAGAAATCTTTTTCTTTAAACAATATTATTTTATATCGAAAATAACGTCCTTTTTTCCAGCTGGCGCCATTCCCATCGGGGGACAGTGCTGAAAATTTTCCGCTGGCGCTATCCCTTGGCGGGGACAGTACTGGATATTTTCCGCTGGCGCTATCCCCTAGCGGGGAAAATGAAGATTGGCGAAGAAATAAGCGTCCGGAAGGATTTTATAAAAAAAGTATGAAAAAAATGAACGGTAATTTCCCCAAAAGTATTATCTTTATCCCGCGATAGAGAGGAGCCAATGAGGAGGCGGTTCCTCTTCTTTTTAGGAATCAATCAATCGTATACATATAATAATAAGAAATATGAGAAAAGAACTGATGACGGGATTGCTCACGGCGTTCGCGCTCGCGGCCGCGGCGCAATCCAACGAATGGCAGGACCCGGAGGTCAACGCCGTGAATCGTGCCCCGATGCGCACCCATTTCTTCGCCTACGAGAACGCCGACATGGCGGCACGGGCCGAGAAGGAGCTGTCCGAGAATTTCATGACGCTGAACGGTACCTGGAAATTTTTCTGGGTAAAGGACGCCGACGCGCGTCCAACCGATTTCTGGCGGGTAGGCTACAACGACAAGGGATGGGACGACATGCCCGTGCCCGGTGTATGGGAACTGAACGGGTATGGCGACCCGCTGTACGTGAACATCGGCTACCCCTGGCGGGAGCAATTCAAAAACAACCCGCCGGAGGTGCCCACGGTGGAGAACCACGTGGGTTCGTACCGCCGCGAGATAACCGTGCCGGCCTCGTGGAGCGGCAAGCGGATTATGGCGCACTTCGGCTCGGTGACGTCGAACATGTACCTCTGGGTAAACGGCCGTTACGTGGGCTATAGCGAGGACAGCAAGCTGGAGGCGGAATTCGACCTGACGCCCTACCTGAAGCCCGGGCAGAAGAACCTCATCGCCTTCCAGGTGTTCCGCTGGTGCGACGGCACCTATCTGGAGGACCAAGACTTCTTCCGCTACGCCGGGGTGGGCCGCGATTGCTATTTATATGCCCGGGATAAACAGCGGAGTATCGAGGACCTACGCGTGACGCCCGACCTGGACGCCAGCTACACGAATGGCTCGCTGGATATATGGCTGAAGACGAAGGGACGCGGCACGGTAGCCCTCGATTTGATTGACGCCGAGGGAAAGACCGTCGTATCCCAGACGGTGGAGGCCGCGGGCGAGGCGCGGACTACCATGAACCTCGACGCCCCGCGTAAATGGACGGCCGAGACGCCTTACCTGTACACGTTACGCGCCACGCTGAAGGCGGGCGACCGTGTGGTGGAGGTCATCCCCACACGCGTCGGTTTCCGCAAGGTCGAACTGCGCGGGTCGCAAATCCTGGTGAACGGGCAGCCCGTAATCTTCAAGGGGGCGAACCGTCACGAGATGGACCCCGACGGAGGTTACGTGGTGTCGCGGACGCGGATGGAGCAGGACGTGCAAATCATGAAGAAGTTCAATATAAACGCCGTGCGCACCTGCCACTACCCGGACGACAACTATTGGTATGACCTGTGCGACAAGTACGGACTGTACGTCGTGGCCGAGGCGAACATCGAATCGCACGGAATGGGCTATGGCGACGAGACGCTGGCGAAAGTACCCGCTTACGCCAAGGCGCACATGGAGCGCAACCAGCGCAACGTGCAACGCAACTTCAATCATCCGAGCATCATCTTCTGGTCGCTGGGTAACGAGGCGGGGTATGGCCCCAACTTCGATGCCGCGTACGAGTGGGTAAAGGCGGAAGACGCGAGCCGCGCCGTGCAGTACGAGCGCGCCGGGAAAGAAGGAAAGACGGACATTTTCTGCCCCATGTACTACGGGTATGAGGAGTGCGCCGCCTACTGCGAGGACGACTCCGAGAAGAAACCCCTCATCCAATGCGAGTACGCCCACGCGATGGGTAATTCGATAGGAGGATTCAAGGAATATATGGAACTCACGCGGAAATACCCGAAGTATCAGGGCGGCTTCATCTGGGACTTCGTGGACCAAGGCATCCGCTGGCCGGGCAAGGACGGCAAGATGGTGTATGCCTACGGCGGCGATTTCAACAAGTTCGACGCCAGCGATAATAACTTCTGCTGCAACGGCCTGATAAGCCCCGACCGCGTGCCCAACCCCCACATGTACGAGGTGGGCTATTTCTACCAGAGTATATGGACAACGCCCGGCGACCTTTCCCGCGGAGAGATAAAAATCTATAACGAGAACTTCTTCCGCGACCTTTCCGCCTATGCCCTGGAATGGGAATTGCTGAAAGATGGCGAACCCGCGCGGTCCGGCCGCGTAGAGAACCTGGAGGTGGCGCCCCGGCAAACGGCGACGCTGCGGTTGCCCATCGGCGATACTGACGGGGAGGGAGAATGGCTGCTGAACGTCACCTACCGGCAGAAAGACCGGGAAGGGCTGCTGCCTGCCGGCCACGCGGTGGCGAAGGATCAGCTGACGCTGCGCCCCTACACAGCACCGGCGATGGAGCTGGCGAACGTGATGGAGAGCAACATCGCCACCGTGGCACCCATCGTGATGGACAACGACCGGAATTATCTGATCGTGGAAGGCGAGAATTTCCGCATGGAGTTCAACCGGGAGACCGGATACCTGATTCGCTACGAGGCGAACGGGCAGGAACTAATCGCCGAGGGCGAGGCGCTGACCCCCAACTTCTGTCGCGCCCCGACCGACAATGATATGGGCGCCAACCTGCAACTGAAGTACGCCGCCTGGCGCAACCCGACGGTGAAGCTGACCTTGCTGGAGCAACACGTGGAGAACCAGCAAGCCATCGTGAAGGCCGCTTACGACCTGCCGGAGGTATCGGCCAAACTGAGCCTGACGTACCAAATCAATAACCGGGGAGCCGTGAAGGTGACGCAGAAGATGACCGCCACCCCGGGCGCGAAGGTGTCGAACCTGTTCCGCTTCGGTATGCGGATGCGGATGCCGGAGACGTTCGAGCGCGTCGAGTATTACGGCCGGGGACCGGTGGAGAATTACATCGACCGCAACCACAACACGTTGGTAGGTCTGTACCGCCAGAGCGTCAGCGAGCAATTCTATCCGTATATCCGCCCGCAGGAGAACGGAGCGAAGACGGACATCCGGTGGTGGAAACTGATGGACGCCAGCGGACGCGGCATCGAGGTGGTAGCGGCGGAGCCGTTCTCGGCATCGGCGCTCCACTACACGATCGAGTCGCTGGACGATGGCGACAGGAAAGACCAGCGCCATTCGATGGAGATAGAGCCGGCGGACCTGACGGAGTTCTGCCTGGACAAGAAGCAAGCCGGCCTGGGATGCGAGGATAGCTGGGGGCGCATCGCGCGGCCGGAGTACCAGGTGCCTTACGGCGATTATGAGTTCACGTTTATCGTAACTCCTATCGCCCATAACCTCGCTATCGAGTAAAAAATTAGGGTGTGTCGAGCGACACACCCTAAAACCGTCTCTACATTTACCAGTTACCCATCTTCTCGAAGAGCAGGCGCATAAAATATCCGCCCACTACCGAGCGTGCCTGGAACCCTCGTTGCGTACCGTCGGAGGTATAATGCCAATCGCTGAGCGGCACGCGCGAGGTCGTTTCGTTCGCGTACTTCCATACGGGCTCCACCAGCGCGTTGAAATCACTCTCATTCCCCGTCAGGCAGGCGGACCACAGAATCCAGTCGGACTTGGTGTAATCGGCGCGGTTGTCCAGCGGAAGGCCGTAGGCGTTCTGCTGCGTCAGGTAGTAGGCCATCTCCTTCTTAGCCACGTCGTTCGGGAAAAGGTCGAAGCCCAACAGGCGGTCCCACACCAGGTTATACTTCTGGCTCCACGTGCCGGGGCGGTCGAACGTCAGGCGATAGTGGTCGCCATCGTCGGCCATCTTTATCCATTGTCCGGCCATCACGCAGGCGGCCTCCGTATAGTGCGCGGACACATCGTCCTTCCCCAGCATCGCAGCCAGCTTGCCGTAGCCGGCTATGCCCATGATGGCCTTGATGGAGAGATTGGCGTTGTGGGCGAAGTGCCCGGCGAAATCGTCGGTGCAGAGCTGGTTCTCCGGGTCGAGCCCATACTTCATCAGGTAGTCCGCCCACGTGGAGAGCACGTCCCAATGCCGGGCGGCGTAGTCGGCGTTCCCCTCCAGCATAGCGATGGCGGTAGTGAGTATTAACATATTCCCGCTCTCCTCGACCGGCATGTCGCCGCCGTAGGTTTGTCCGTTGGCGATGGGATACGTCCCCACGTCGTGCGCGGCGAAAGGTTTGGTCCATCGTCCGCTCTCGCTATAGTAGAAGATGTGGTTCATCAGCGCTTTCGCCAGCTCGGTATTATAATAAAGGAAGAGCGGCGCCGAGGGATAGGTGATGTCCACCGTACCGATGGAGCCGTTGCTGAAATTCTCCTTGGAGAAGAACAGCAGCGTGCCCTCCTTGTCGGTCACCAGCTTATGGGCGGCGAAAGCCTGCCGATAGGCGAGGGCGCACAGCTCGGCATACTTCTTCCCCCCGGCCGCCGTGGCCTCCGCCATCAGGGAAGAATCGAACGCGGCGCAGCGGCGCATCACCTCGCGGTAGGAAGCCTCGCCGCGCTCCAGGGCGGCATGCATATCCACCTGCCCGTCGCGTTTCCAGTAGGGCATACGGTTCTCCCCGAAGTATTGGATGGAATAAAGGTCGTCGTAGCCAATCAGCACGTGGCCGGAGACGGTCTCACGTCCTACCTTGCCAAGCTGGTCGCGGAAAGCGAGCACCGTCATGCCACGCCGCATATCGCTCTCCATACTGGCGGAGGATTCTTGCAGCTCTCCCGTCCGCATGAAGGCGCTCTTCGCGGCGTAATAATCGTTGATTTCCATGCGCGTGGACTCCCGCAGCGGTGCGGCGAGGTAGAAATACCCCCAGTCGATGCGCACGTCGTCGCCCTTCTTCCCCAATACATCCTGCTCCACCGTCCCGGTGCGCAAGAGACCCAGATGCTCCGTCCGCTCGCGGGCGAACATCACCTCCTGGTCGATGGAATTGACCGCCCATTGGGGCGTCGCCTCGATATAGACGCGCACGTCGTGCGTCTTCCCGTCTACGGAGCGCGCCTGATAGGTCAGGTAATTGAAGGGCGAGGCCAGCGCGTCGAGGTCGTCCGGAAGGAAGGGGGCGGTGAAGATGACGTCCAGCTCCACCCCTCCGCACGCGAAGGTGTAGAAGGTCTGCGTCGGCATCACGTTCACCGCCGTCTGGGTGGCCTTCAGCTCGAACGTCTCGCCCTGGTTCACCTGCCGGGCGATGCCCATATCCACGTAGGCACCCCCGCCATTGTTGCGGCAGTGGGCCGCCAGCACGTTGCCGGAAGGCTTCAGCGCCCGGGCGACCTCCGCCGGAATCTCTTTCAAGAGGTCGTAGTCGAGTCCGTTTCCGGCCTCGGCTATCCGCATGCCATTCAGGTAGACCTCGATATTATCGTCGTGCGAATACTGCAGGAAAAGTGCCTCGCGGGCGACATCCGCCGGCCAGTCGAACGTCCGCCGTACCCAGATATCGCCCTCGCTCCACGGCGTGGCTCGACGCGGGTTCTCCTCGGTCCCGAATCCCGCCTTGCCGCGCTTCCACCCCGCGGCCTCGTAATCCGGGGCGAACCAATCGCCCGTCGGCGCGGTTGTCGTATAGTCGCCCTCCCAAGCGGCGGCCGCCGCCGTCGCGATGACGGGCTCCACTTTCACTTGGTCGCGCCCCATGAAACGGTATACCTCCCCGTCGACCCAGATGCCTCCCAGCAGCGGAAACTCCTTGCCCGTCCAATGTTTTACGGACTCGTCGTTCAAGCGGTCGGCAAACGACCAGGCGCTGGTGTACGGGTCGATCGTCACCAATGGAACCGCCGGCGCGCGCAACGTGTTGTCCGCCGCCGGCGCATATACCTCCGATTCCCGCGGGGCGCTACACCCCGTCCACAAAACGGCGCCGCAAGCCAGCGCCCATAATAACTTTCTCTTCATCTTACCTTAACGTTTTTTGAATCGCTTCCAATACCAATTTCTCCATAATCTTGTATCCCTCCAGAGTCGGGTGCACGCCATCTTTCGAGAGGTTGGCGGGCAGACCGTCCCGCCCGTCCTTCATCGCGGAGTGATAATCCACGTAAGTCAGCCCGTTGGCCTCCGCGTACTCGCGGATCATCCGGTTCAGTCGTATTACCTTGCCGGCCGGCTCCAGCCCGGGCCGCCAGGGGAAATCATAAGCCGGGAGCACGGAGCAAAATATCACTTTAATGCCGTGCAGCTTGGCGAGCTCCGCCATCGAGACGAGGTTGCCGAAAACATTCTCCAGGGCGATCACGCCGTTGTTGTGGGCGATGTCGTTGATACCGGCGAGAATCACGACCGCCCTCGGCCGCAGGTCGAGCACGTCTTGCCGGAAGCGCACCAGCATCTCCGAGGTTGTCTGCCCGCTGATACCCCTGTCGATAAAATCGTTCTGGATGAAGAAGGTCGAGTCCGCCGGCCACCAGCCATCGGTGATGGAGTTGCCCATGAATACGACATTCGTCGGGATTTCCAGTCGCTTGTTCGCCTCGGCGTAACGTCCGAACTGCGCCCAGTCCCCTTTCTCGGTTTGAGCGGGGAGCGACATCGACGCCGCTAATAAACATCCCGCTAAAACTCCTTTCAGTTTCATGCTTTTCATATTACTAATCATTAAAATGTGAGATTATTTTTCTTTTAAGCGAACAAAGGTAGTTGAATTCCGAAAAAGTCCACGTACTTTTGTTATCGAACATAACGAAAATAGCGACATGACACGTATAGCGAGACAAATCACCGAGCTGATCGGGCACACACCGCTGTTGGAACTCTCGAACTACAACAGGAACAAACGGCTGAAAGCGCGCCTGATCGGAAAACTGGAGTATTTCAATCCGGCGGGCAGCGTGAAGGACCGGGTCGCCCTGGCGATGATAGAGGACGCCGAGCGGAGCGGCCGGCTCCGGCCCGGCGCGACCCTCATCGAACCGACCAGCGGCAACACCGGCGTAGGGCTGGCGCTCGTTTCCGCCGTCAAGGGCTACACGCTCATCCTGACCATGCCGGAAACCATGAGCGAGGAGCGGCGCAAGTTGCTCCAGGCATACGGGGCGCGCTTGGTGCTCACCCCCGGGGCGGAAGGCATGTCCGGCGCCATCGCCAAGGCGGAGGAGCTGCGCGATTCCATCCCCGGCGCCGTCATCCTGCAACAGTTCGAGAACCCCGCCAACCCCGCCGCCCATATCCACTCGACCGCCGAGGAGATTTGGCAAGATACCGACGGGCAGGTCGATATTTTCGTGGCGTGCGTAGGGACGGGCGGGACAATCAGCGGGACGGGGAAAGGGCTGAAAGCGCGGCGCCCGGATATCCGCGTTGTCGCCGTAGAGCCCGCCGAATCTCCCGTCCTCTCCGGAGGCAAGGCGGGGCCGCATAAGATACAGGGCATCGGCGCCGGGTTCATCCCGAAGACCTACGATAGCGGCGTCGTTGACCAAATAATGACAGTGCCCGGCGACGAAGCGATCCGGACGGCCCGGGAATTAGCCCGGGAGGAAGGCATCTTGGTAGGAATCTCATCGGGAGCCGCCGTATATGCCGCCACCGCGTTAGCGACGCTCCCGGAAAACGAGGGGAAAAACATTGTCGTATTGCTGCCGGACACAGGCGAGCGGTACCTATCCACAGAATTATTCACCGCATAAGCTTCTACGCGCGTAGAAAGGACATCCAAGTACCCGGAAGCGCCTTCTACGCGCGTAGAAAGCGTTTTCGAGGGGTCGGAAATGGTTTTTACGCGCGTAGAAAGCGGCTTCGAAGACCCAAAAGCGCCTTTTACCGGCGTAGAAAGCGCTTTCAAGAGGCCGGAAATGTTTTTTACGCGCGTAAAACACACTTTCCGGCGCTCCCAGGCCTTTTCTACCGCGGTAGAAGGCGCTTTTCCGCGCTCAAAAGGGGAACGACGCCCCCCGGCGCGAGCGTTCATCGCTTGCTATCGATAACCAACAGCGGCGTATCCGTATGGAAAAGCATCTTGCGGGCGATAGACGGGTTGAACATACGAGCCAAGAGGTTACGGCGGTACGAACTCAGGGCGATAACGTCGATATGCTCGTCGCGCACGAACTTCTCGATCGCCAATAGCAAATCGCCGTCCGCCAAGACGGTATACGATAGGTTCGCGTCCGGATATTGCTTCTTGAAATACTCCCGCACGCCCGACAGACGGATCTCGTTCCATTCATCCCGGCTGGTGGAGATGTTGAACAAGTGGATCGAGAAATCGAAGTCCTTGATCAGCTCCATGAACTTATCGAAAGCCACCAAATCGCGCTGGTTGAAGGAGGTAGCGAAGGCGATATGCTTGGCGTCCCTCAAATTCGTGAACGGCACGTTCTCCGGAATCGCCAACACCGGAACCTTGTTCAGCTCGATCACCTCGCCCGTCACGCTACCGATTAAATCCACCTCTTTCTGGTCCTTGCCACGGGTACCCATCACGATCAGCGTCGGACGATATTCCTTGCTATACGCGATAATCTCCTCTTCCGGCAGACCTTCCCGCAATACATAATCATAGGTTACCCGCGGCAACTCGCCGTCCTCCATTTTCTTCTCGATAAGCGAGCAAATATCCTCCATGTTCCCGCGCACACGCCGCAACAACTCCTGAAGAGACTCCTCCTCGTTCATCTGATAGCTCAACGTCTCGCCCAACGGAATCGCCGAGGGGAAATAAGGGTTGAAATAAGCGTGCATAATCATAACCTCCGCTCCTACCACGGCGGCATAATTAATACCCAAGTCGCATGCCTTCATCGAATAATCCGAGAAATCGATCGGGATAAGGACCTTCCTCGTCTGATCCGCGTCTCCCTTTTCCTCTTCCTCTTTCGCGTCCTCGGACCATTTATTATCCTCGATGATACGCAAGGCATGCGGCAAGTCGCTTTCCTTGATTCGCACACGTACGCCCGCCGATACGACCGGTTGTATCAGGTTTACGTTATGTATGTAGACCTCTATACCTTCTGTTTCCAAGATTGTCTTGAGAATCTGGGCTTTCTCGAACGTGTGAATGGCTAATGTCACTAATTTGTCTTCCATACTCCATACATTTTATAAATGAAACAATCGGGATTTAATATATGATCATTGAAAATAAAAAAATCCCAAGGCATCATTCAACGAGCGATGGGATTCTTTTATTCCAGCGAATCTTTTCTTACGCCTCAGGTGCCGTGGGAGCCTCTTTCTCGTTCAGGATCTCCATGGCACGCTCAAAGATTGTCATATCATCCAATACGACCAAGCCGCCATCCGGACCTGGCTCTATATGGATACCGCAACTTCTTCCGTCCTTATAATTTTGTCCGCCGAAGTAATTCCGCACGGTCTCTACCCGCAATCCCAGTTCGTCGGCGATGCGGTGCATACTCCCATCCGGTAAACTATCCTTAATTCTTCTCAACTCGTTAAACGTGATCGTCTTTGTCATGGCTTCCTTATTTTGAAGGTTAATAATTAGTTATTTAAAGATGGCACTAACTTAGTGATTTAATATCATTGGCGCAAATTATTTGAGGAAAATAAGCGAGAAATAAATATGCTTTACGGCATATTTAGCGCAACAATCTTATCTTAAACAGGATATCAGAGGTTTGTTCAGGCAGGCGATCAATAAAATCGTCACCCAAATCGCATACGTAATGATACGTACGCGGGCAGGCGTATATAATGCCGCCGGCTCCCCAATACTCCCAGGAATCAAACGGGGACGGATAGCCGTATACAAACGATACACCAAATAGCCAAAAAGCGAGCCCGACAAAGCGCCGGGAATAATGTCGGAGATAAAATGCACCCCCAGATAGATACGACTATAAGCGGTCAATGTCGCCCAAAAGAAAATCGTCCACCCGAAAAACTTATCGCGGAAAAGCAACGCCAGCAAAGTAGCGAATCCAAACGCGTTCGCCGCGTGGCTGGAGATAAAGCCGTATTTCCCGCCCCGATAATCGAACACCACTTTCACTTGATCCATAAAATCCGGATGATGCGTGGGGCGGAAACGAGTGAATATAGGCTTGCACACATGCGACGCGAATTGGTCGCACAAGGTAATCGTAAGCGCGATCATCAGCAGAACCAACAGCGACTCTTTCCAGTTCTTCCGATAGCATAAGAGCACAACGATAAAAACGGCCAACGGCAGCCACACCACCTTGCCAGAATAAATCCACATGAAACGATCCCAAAAGGCCGAATCACTACCGTTAAGCCAAAAGAACGCGTCGCGCTCCCACACCAATAACCGCTCTAACATCTATCAGATTTTTTCGATATCCTTGCTGGGCATCCAACCGACATTCCCATCCTCCAGCACGATCTCGCTCCAATCGCCCAGCGTGCTCTTCACCGTCACATTGGTTCCCTCATGCAAGACAAACAAATCCGTCCCGCTATTGTCCGGCGAACTTTTTACCGTGACAGTCGGAGCGAAAACAATCGCATGCGTCCGATTCATCATCTCCTCTTTTTGATGGCTCGCGAATATATTGGTGAACACCACCGATATTACCATCAAAATACCCATGTAGAAACCAACCTTTTTTACCCGGACCCAACGAGAGAAGAAGAACAAGATCAGACAAATAATGAACAACAGGAAACAGACTATCCCCGCCTTCGCCCAAGAATCGGCAGAGCCGAGATTCTCGACCTTCTTAAACCAACTTACCAAGAAGAACTCCCCGATAGGCTCGATCTTATCCACCGTCATTTGACGGGCCATTTGCAAATTGAAACGAGCGTCGCCATCACCCGGATTCAACAAAAGGCAACGTTCATAATTCAAGATCGCCGGAGCGACCTTGCCCGCCTTATAATACGCGTTTCCCAAATTATAATAAACCGCGGCCGATTCACCATGGCTTTCCAGCACGCCTTCATACAACTCGATCGCTTTCGTGTAATCCTCTTTCGCGTAAGCGGCCTCCGCCTCTTTCAAAGCGGCTTCTTGCGCGGATACGGACCCCATCAAGCAAAGCGCCATGAAACAAAACAGGATCCTTCTTATAGTTATCGTTCTCTTCATCTTTTTACTTTTTAATCGTATTCTCCATTTTGCCAATCGCATCTACCGTTTGCGCGTATAATTTATCCATCGCGTCCGACGCCTGTGAAGGAGCGTAACGGGCAAACTCACAAGTGTTCAAGATATCCATGAACTCTTTCACCAAAGAGTCATCCACCCCATATCTCGCTAGTTCGGCCTCCACGTTATCCTTTGTCAAGTCCGATTGAGGAATACTCAACTTATCACTTAAATACCCCCACAACGCCCGTAATACCTCATCGTAGAACTCCTCCTTCTTGTTCTCTTTCATCAACTTACCGGCATTCTTCAAACGACGGACCGCCATCTTGTTCGCCTTCCTTGTTCGTACCAAAGCAATGTCGGCATTCTCTTTCACCTGCTTACGATAAATGATGAAGAAAGCGACAAACAAGATTGCCGGCACAATGTAACAAAGGTAATACATCAACGAGCCAAAGAAAATGTCATTTCCTCCTTCGATGAAAGAGAAACCTTTCGTCTTCAAATAACGAATGTCCTTCCCTAAATACTTTACACTCTCCTTATTGCTAAAATTCGATACGACCGGAGCGGAAGCGTCTCCTCCACTCCCCTGCTCTACATGCAGTTTATACGGGCCCGCGGTCAGCGTCTTATACGTGCCCGACTTAATATCAAAATAAGAGAACGTTATCGCGGGAATCTCAAAGTCACCCGCATAACGAGGAATCGCCATATATTCGATGGTCTTACTTCCTGTTACACCCGCGGCCGTCGTCTTGGTATCATTCTCCACTTTCGGGTCATAAATATCAAAATCATTCGGGAAAGCGACCTCTGGATTCTTCACCAATTTCACATTTCCATTCCCCGATATTTTCACCTTGACGGTTACGGCCTCATCGGTCTTAACACGATCGGAACTGATATCCGCCGTCATGGAAAAGGAGCCCACGGCACCCGAGAAAGAGGCCGGTTTGCCGGAAGGTAGAGGTTTCACGTCGATCGTAACCGGATCGGTTGTCAATGTCTTATTTACATCCCGGTATGTATCGAAGAAACTATCGAAGATGCTTCCTCCTCCCGCTTGCTGCATGCGAACACGAACCACAGCGTCATATTTACCGCTTCCGATCGTGATTTTACCCGCTCGTTGCGGATAAAGGATTACCTGACGCATCACGGCCGACTGATAATTACGTCCATTGTAATTCTCCAATGTCAGTTGCTTTTGCTGAGGCAACTCCACCTCTTGCACTAAAAAGCCCTCAAACTCCGGATATTTCAGCCCCGTAATAGAGAAGTTCTCCAACGAATAAACCTTGAATGTCACTAAAAAGCCTTCTTGCTCAAATACACTCCGTTTAGACACGCTCATCCTTACGAACAATCGATCATTCGAGACCACACCGCTCGCCGCGGTTGTCTCAGCCTCTTGCTTACCGGCTTTATCCGCGGGAAGGACTTTGACGGATAAACTATTCGACGTATAATTAGCTCCATTCACCTTGATCGTCGCCGGAGGGATATTAAACGTACCCTCCTTCTTGGGCATCAACACATACGTAAATGTCACCGTCGTCTCACTCGTGCTTTTCCCGTTTACCCAACTACTACTATACGACGTAGACTGCGAGGGCCCCATCAACACGTCAAAATCCGGCATTTCCTGTACTCGCAAATCCTTACCTTCCGCATTGACGACGAAAGAAAGCCGGAATGGCTCTCCCACGACCACCGCCTGTGGGGCCGACGCCTTAAAAGTCACATCAGCGGCCTTTGACGCTATCGTCATCGTCAGCATCAAGATGCATAAGAAAATCAGTTTCCTCATTATATATTTCATTTTTCGTTCATTATCTACCATTCCTTCTCGGTTTTCCGACGTTGCTGTTGCTGCATTTGCGCCTTCTTCACCTTTTCTTGTGTCTCTTTCTCATCTTGCAAAAACGCATCCAACATCTGCTGCGCGTTATCCTTACTCATCTGCTCATTCGACTGCGGCTGCTCTTGCGTCTTATTTTGTTGCTGATCTTGTTGTTGCTGCTGTTGTTGTTGCTCATTCTGCTGCTGGTCTTTGTTTTCCTCTTTCTCCTCATTTTGCTGATCTTGGCTTTGATCTTGATTTTGCTGATCCGACAACAATTTCTGCGCTAATGCCAAATTATATCGCGTCTCATCATCTCTCGAATTCAGGCGAAGCGATTGCTTGTACATCTCCACGGCTTTCCCATACTCTTTACTATTCATAAAGATATTCCCCATATTATGATAAGCTTGCGACAAACGAGCTTTTCCTTCCGGCGTAGCCAGCAACTTCGCCTCTTGTCCCGCGATCAACTGATATTGCTCGGCAGCCTCTGGGAACTTGCCTTGCTTATATAAAGCATTCCCTAAATTATATGTACCTTCCGTGGAACGAGGATTTACCTCCAAACTCTTACGATAGGCGATTTCCGACTCGGTATATTTCTCGCCTTTATAAAGTTCATTACCCTCGCGTATATTCTTACGCTCCGCTTTTTGAGCGGATACAGTCGCGGCGTTCAACGCCAAAACCGATATACTTATTACAACAATATATAAATGCCTCATTTCTTCATCCTATTAAGAGAATAGTTTTATCTTTTTGAATATGCGATTTTTACGATCTAAAGTCATAAAATCGATAACCAAAAGGAATAAAGCGATCCACGCGAAAATCTGAAACTGCTCCTTATATTCGGAATAGACCTTACTGTCCAACTCCGTCTTATTCATTTTCTCGATCTCTTTTTGAAGAGCTTTCTGCGCGGAATTTGTATTATCGGCACGCACATACATACCATTCCCCGCGGCGGCGATCTCTTGCGCCATCTGCTCATTCAACTTTGTAATCACGACATTCCCATCTTTGTCTTTCAAATAATTATTACTTCCATCAATTGGAATAGGAGCGCCTTTCGGGTCACCCATTCCCACCACATTGATATGGATACCCTTCTCTGCGGCCGCTTTAGCGGCACCAACCGCATCATCCTCGTGATTCTCTCCATCAGTAATCAAGATAATAGCCTTCTCGGTTGTCTCGTCCGGCGTAAAAGAACGGCTAGCTAAATTAATAGCGGCACCAATCGCTGTTCCTTGCGTAGAAACCATCGATGGATTAATGGAAGAAAGAAACATCTTCGCAGAAATATAATCAGACGTGATAGGCAATTGCGTAAAAGCGTCACCCGCAAAGACAATCAAACCCATCTTATCGTTCGTAAAACCATCAGTCAAACGAGAGAGCATTTGCTTCGCCTTATCCAAACGATTGGGCGAGACATCCTCGGACAGCATGGAGTTAGATACATCTAAACAAACCATGATTTCCACCCCCTGACGCTTCACCGTCTCCAACTTCGATCCGAATTGAGGACCCGCTGCAACAAAGATGACCATCGCTATGGCTCCGAGCAACAACCAAAACTTCAGATGTTGACGCTTAGTCGATACCTCAGGCATCAACTCGGCTAATAACACGGGATTACCATATCTCTTGATCGCCCGCTTTCGCACGACCCTGGCGTAAATATAGAACGCCACCAAAACCGGCAAGAGAAAGAGCAAATATAAAAAATCCGGATGCGCAAATCGAAACATAATCCTTTTGTTTTTTCTTTATGGTATATTTCTCAACAACGTATTTCTCAATAAAAGTTCAGCCAGTAACAATGCGAATGCCAGCAAAGCCCAATTCTTATATTCTTCCTGTTTCTTGCTATATTCACGTACGCTAATCTTGGTCTTCTCCATTTGATCAATCTCGGAATAGATTTCTTTCAAGCTGGCGTTGTCCGTCGCACGGAAATACTGCCCGCCGGTCGTAGAAGCGATCTGCTTCAGTGTCGCCTCATCAATCTCTACCGGGATATTCTGGTATTGAACACCAAAAGCTGTCTGAAAGGGATAGGGCGCCATGCCCTTCGTCCCGACTCCGATCGTATAAACACGCACACCGAAAGTCTTCGCGATCTCGGCGGCGGTCACCGGGGCTATCTCGCCCGCATTGTTCGATCCATCGGTCAATAGAATAATCACCTTCGATTTCGCTTGGCTATCCTTGATACGGCTCACGGCATTAGCCAAACCCAATCCAATCGCTGTTCCATCCTCGATCATTCCACTTTGGATATCCTTAAACAGATTCAACAATACGGTATGATCCGTAGTCAACGGGCATTGCGTAAAACTCTCAGCGGAAAATACCACTAAACCGATGTTATCGTTCGGCCGACCGTTGATAAACGAAGCCGCCACATCTTTCGCCGCCTCCAAACGATTCGGTTTCAAGTCCTGAGCCAACATACTGCCCGATATATCCATCGCCAACATGATATCGATTCCTTCCGTAGAAGAGTTGGACCAACTATTCGTAGATTGAGGACGCGCCAACACCACTATCAGCAAAGCGATCGCCAGCATACGCAATAAAAAGGGCACATGGCGCAAATAAACGATCCACGATGTCGCTCCCGATGCGTCGAACGCCTCCGAGGAAGAAACTCGCAAGCTGGCTTGGCTTTTGCTCAACTTGTAGATATACCATCCGATCATCGGAAGAAGCAACAACAACAAATATAAATAATTAGGATTCGCGAATACCATCTTCTACTGATTTAAATTAGTTGAATCATTTGTTGGCTTAGGTTGATAACGCGACAGGTCCGCCTCTTTAGATGAGATTTCCCTCCGGTCCGAAGATTCTGTATTTTCCGAAGAAAGATGTTCTCCTTCTTCTTTTGTGGAATCCCCATTCTCCTGATCTGGAGTTTTCACCTCTTCCATCTTCGTCTGATTCACGAATAAATAAGCGTTCATCAAACTCAAGTCGTTTTCATCCGGCAGCGGCTTCATCTTGGCGAACTTCACAAAATCGGCCAAAGAGAGAATTTGTCTCAAATTATCATACACGCTCTGCGCTTCCGTATTTTTACGGATCAAATCCAAAATCTCTCCCGAGGTCATTTCCATGGCATTGATGCCAAACCGTGCCACGATATATTTACGCAACGTCTCCGTGACTTGCGTATAATATTCTTTACTTCGTCCCTGTTGCCAAAGTTTTTGTCGCTTGATATCATCCAACTCCTTAATAGCTTGCTCGTGAGGAGGAAGCTTCGGCTCCTCTTTCTTAAAAGGAATCAACGACTTCCGAGCCCGTATCCGCTTCACGATGTAAGCGATCAGGCAAATCAAAAAGAGAGCCAGCAAGATTCCATAAATAATCGGATAATAATCGGCCCATACGAAAGGAGGCTTCCAAACATCCTTGATATCGAAGAACTCCTCCGGTTTATCTACGTTTACCGGAATCGTAGATACTTTCAAGGCGACTTGGTTCGAATAAACCGTGTCTACCCCATCGATTACCTTTAACGGAGGCAACAAATACAACGACGAGTCAAACGAGGTAATCAACAAATCTTGCTTAATAACCAACCGATCGTTCTCAATTTCCGTGGAATCGGCCTTGGATAGGCTCAATATCTCCACACCGGCCATCAACGTGTCATTGGGTATCACGATTTGTACGGGACGATCTTTATCGGCGGTCACCGTAAGGCGCATCGTCGTTTGCTCCCCTATCAATATAGCGGCGGAATCAATCGTCACGTCAATCAATGGTCTCCGGGCATACGCATCCCCTCCCATCAAGAAAGTCACGACGATTAAACCTATTATAAATTGTTTCAATCTCATTGTCATATTTATCCCCTGCTTAACTGCTTAACTTCTCTTGTCAAAAAGAGCGATCAACGCTTTCACATAATCATCCTCGGTCCGAATGGATACAGAATCGACATTGCATTTCTTAAACGTATCACTCATCACGGCTTGTCGCTTCTCCCACCATTCTTTATAAACCGCCCGTACCTGAGCGGACGAGGTATTGATCCACCGCTCCATTCCGGTCTCGGCATCCTTGATCTTCATCAGCCCCACATGCGGCAACTCTGTCTCACGTCTATCATACACTTGGATCGCCACCATATCATGTTTCCGATTCGCTACCGTTAACGCGTCCTTGAAACCCTCCTTGTCAATAAAGTCCGATATCAAAAAAGCCGTGCAACGTTTCTTGATAGCGTTTGTCAAGTACTTTAGCACTTGACTGATATCCGTCCGTGTATCCTCTGGCTGAAAATTAATTAACTCGCGAATGATATACAAAATATGCTTCTTTCCCTTTTGGGGCGGGATAAATTTCTCTATCTTGTTCGAGAAAAAAATCACGCCAATCTTATCATTGTTCTGGATCGCCGAGAACGCCAACGTCGCGGCGATCTCGGTGATCACCTCCTTTTTCATAACATTGACGGAACCAAAATCACGGCTACCGGAGACATCGATCAAGAGCATCACCGTAAGCTCACGCTCTTCCTCAAACACTTTCACGTAAGGACGGATGTAGCGAGCGGTCACATTCCAGTCGATATCCCGGATATCATCCCCGTATTGGTACTCCCGCACCTCGCTGAAAGCCATACCGCGTCCCTTAAAGGCCGAATGGTATTGCCCGGCGAAAATATTACGGGAAAGGCCACGGGTCTTTATCTCGATCTGGCGGACTTTCTTCAATAATTCACTTGTCTCCATTTCTCAGTTATCCATCCTTCTTTTTAGGGCACCTCTACCTTATTCAAGATCTCGCTGATCACCTCCTCGGATGTCAGATTATTCGCCTCGGCCTCATAGCTCAAGCCGATACGATGGCGCATCACGTCATGGCATACCGCACGGATATCCTCCGGAATCACATACCCTCTGCGCTTGATAAACGCATAAGCACGTGCGGCCAGCGCCAAGCTGATAGAGGCGCGCGGAGAGGCACCAAACGAGATCATATTCGCCAAATTAGGCAAACCAGCCTCTGCCGGGAAACGGGTAGCGAAAACGATATCAACGATATAACGCTCAATCTTCTCGTCCAAATAAACCTCACGGACAACTTTACGTGCGTCAAGAATCTCCTCTTTCGTCAAGATAGGTTTGATCTCTACCCGATCACCCGATATATTTTGACGTATAATCAACTTCTCCTCCTCTTTCTTCGGATAGTTGATGACGACCTTCAGCATAAAACGATCCACTTGCGCCTCCGGAAGCGGATAAGTACCTTCTTGTTCGATCGGGTTCTGTGTCGCCATAACCAAGAAAGGCTTGGGCAACGGATAGGTTTGCTCGCCAATCGTGACTTGACGTTCCTGCATCGCCTCCAACAAAGCGCTCTGCACCTTCGCCGGCGCACGGTTGATCTCATCCGCCAATACAAAATTAGCGAAGACCGGGCCTTGCTTTACCTGAAATTCTTCGCTTTTCTGACTATAAATCATCGTACCGATCACATCGGCAGGTAACAGGTCCGGGGTGAACTGGATCCGGCTATATTTCGCGTCAATCAACGACGACAATGTTTTTATGGCAAGCGTCTTGGCCAAGCCCGGCACACCTTCCAACAAGATATGTCCGTCCGAGAGCAGGCCGATCAGCAACGATTCAACCAAATGCTTCTGCCCTACGATGACCTTGTCCATACCCATCGTAATCATGTTCACAAACGAGCTTTTGCTTTCAATTCGCTCATTCAACTCACGAATGTCTACTGTCTGACTCATATTGATTTCTTCTATTTTTACTTTATATATTTTCTCAATTTCAGCGTTACCTTTTGGAATGCACAAAATTAGAAACGTTGATTCCCTCCTCTCTTACTTTAGCCGTTAAATAATACTAACCACGATGATGCCCTCTTGTTTTATTTTACCTAAAAAAGAAGATTCTTTTTACTTGCCTGTTAGTATTTCGGTTTGCAGAGCTGCCGCCTTTTCTCTCGAAATCCGGCTTTTGGAATCAATACCATACAATTCCGGAGGTGGGATCTCTATCTCTGTCCCAATCGGGATATTATTGGGATCATCGATAATCGCTTTATTGTATTGATAGATATATACCCAAAAGAGTTTATTCCCATAATATTTCATGGCAATCAACGTAAGGCGATCGCCATGCTGAATCGTCACCTTTCCTAAAGGAGCCAATCGCCGCGGATGATCCGTAAGTGCGGGTGTGGCCACCGAGTCACGCTTTGGCAACGAATCTCCTCGAGCGACCATAGATGTGTCACGGACCGTGTCTTTTGCCAACACCTGAGCCTGTTCTTTCACATCATCGACAACAAGCGGATGCCTCGCATATATATTATATAGGTATAAACCCAGCGAAAGTATCGCTAAACCCATAGCTATCGAGACGATAAACCTATGCTTTCTCACTTTCGCCTCTTCCTTCACCGACTCCATTTCTTGGACGGCCTCAACTTCCTTTGTCGCCGAGGGAACGGGAGCCGGTTCCGCCTCGGCAGGCTCTAATGGAACCTCCCCATCGGGCATCACTTCCTCAATCGACTCATCCTCAATATCCTTACCTTTTTCCTCTACAGATTCAACAAGATCCGAGAAATCGACATGCTCGTTAATCTCCGTTGTCTCAAAGATAGAGAATGGTTTATTTACCTGCTCTCGCAAATCTTTATCGGGCAAGAATGAGAATTTATAGTGCGCTGGTATCAAGAAACGTTCTCCGGTATTCACATGGATACTCTCCCGTTTTTCCACGGGAATGATCTTAAACGTTCCCAATCCTTTAACTTTCACGATTTTGTCTGCATAAACACCTTCCGATATCACGGCGACGAGGTCCCGCAAGAAACGTTCCATCTCCCCTCTTTCCTTTCCGGAACGTTCGGATAATAAACCCGCCAAATCTTGTATATTCAGCCGGTTATTCATTGTTCTCCAGATTCTTTAATCGATTCTTGATAGTCATACCCGGTTTAAACACCGGTACTAATTTGGGTGGGACTAAATAACGCTTTCCGTTCGCGGGATTCACCGAGATACGCTCAGCCTTCTTCTTTACTTCGAATTGCCCAAAACCGGGAAGGCATATCGTATCATTATCTACCAGCCGAGAGCTTATGACCACACTTAAATCGGCAAGCACGTCGGACACCTCCTTCATCGTCCAACCCGACCGATTCGCCATCTCCGCTATAAGCTCTTTGTTTTTCATGCCTGATTCCATCGATATTCCCGCCGCTATATTAGTTATTTTTTCGTTAATACGCAAATTTATCAACAGTTTTTACACTCGCTTTCCATATAATTCGAAAGCTTGCGCATCGGTCACTTCCACATCATAGAACCGGCCGATCTCCAACCGACTCTCTTTCGTGATCAACATCTCCGGATCAACCTCCGGCGAGTCAAACTCCGTACGTCCTACATAAAAATCCTCCTCTTCCCTATCGACAATCACCCGCAAGGTCTGCCCTATTTTCGAGGCGTTTAGATCGGCGGATATTCCTTCTTGCACACGCATCAGACGATCCAACCGCTCTTGTTTCACCTCCGGTAGGATCTCATCCTTATAATGTAAATAAGCATAAGTACCCTCCTCGTGGCTATACGCGAAAGCACCCATCCGTTCAAAACGAATCTCTTCCACGAATCGCAGCAATTCCTCGAAATCTTGCTCCGTTTCACCGGGATGCCCTACCATCAACGTCGTACGCAGATGAATGCCCGGCACCTCTTCTCGCATACGGGCGATCAACTCATATGTCTCCGCCTTCGTGATATGACGACGCATCAAGCGCAACATCGGGTCGCTGATGTGTTGCAAAGCTATGTCCATATATTTGCATACGTTGTCGCATTCGCGCATCACCCGCAATAGCTCGTACGGGAAATGAGCCGGATAGCCATAATGTAACCGGATCCACTCCACACCCGGAATGTCCGAGATTCGCTCCACCAACTCCGGCAAGGCCATACGTTTATATAAATCCAGACCATAATAGGTAAGGTCTTGGGCGATTAATTGAAACTCTTTCACGCCCTGCTCCACCAAATGACGCACCTCGTGTTCCAACTCCTCCATCGGACGGGATTGATAAGGACCTGTTATGAGCGGAATCGAGCAATACGAACATGAGCGGTTGCATCCCTCGCCTATTTTCACATACGCGTAATGACGTGGCGTTGTCAGTATACGCTCCGTAGCCAACTCCTTATAGTACGACTTTCCCAAATCGGTAATCAACTCGTTCCAATTGAACTTCCCATAGAAATGATCCACCTCGGGCAATTCGCTCGTCAAATCGTTCAAGAAACGCTCGGACAAGCATCCCATCACGAAAAGCTTACCAATCCGTCCCTTGCGTTTACGCTCGCCCAACTCCAGGATCATGTTGATCGACTCTTCCTGGGCATCTCCGATAAAACCACACGTATTCACCACCACGATCTCTCCGTTGATTGTATGCGGATCGTGCTCTACCGTATACCCATTAGCGATGAACTGACGCATCAAACGTTCCGAGTCCACCAAATTCTTAGAACACCCTAAAGTAATGATATCTACCTTATTCTTTCTCATTCACCAAACAATGAATTGACGAATTCCCGTTTGCGGAATACTTGCAAATCCTCCATTCCCTCACCTAAACCAATATACTTTACAGGGATACGGAAATGGTCCGAGATACCAATCACGACCCCGCCCTTCGCCGTACCATCCAACTTCGTCACCGCCAAGGCGTTGACCTCGGTAGCGGCGGTAAATTGTTTTGCTTGCTCGAACGCGTTCTGCCCAGTCGATCCGTCCAGTACCAACAATATCTCGTGCGGGGCGTCGGGTATCACCTTTTTCATCACGTTCTTAATCTTGGTCAACTCGTTCATCAAGTTAATCTTGTTATGTAAGCGCCCGGCGGTATCGATAATCACCACGTCCGCGCCGTTCGCCTTGGCGGAGCTCAACGTGTCAAAAGCCACGGAGGCCGGATCCGACCCCATATTCTGTTTCACGATAGGCACACCAACCCGCTCGCTCCAGATGACCAATTGCTCCACCGCCGCGGCGCGAAACGTATCAGCGGCCCCCAAATATACTTTCTTCCCGGCTTTCTTGAACTGGTAAGCCAATTTCCCGATTGTCGTAGTCTTACCTACTCCATTCACGCCTACCACCATAATCACATAGGGCTTTTTATCCTCGGGCAAGGAGAAACCTTCCGCATCCTCCGTATTATTCTCTGTCAGTAAGCTGGCGATCTCATCCCGCAAGATAGCCGTCAACTCTTGCGTCGTCACATATTTATCACGGGCCACGCGCTTCTCTATCCGATCGATGATCTTCAACGTGGTATCCACGCCGACATCCGAGGTTATCAATACCTCCTCCAGGTTATCCAACACGGCGTCGTCCACCTTGCTCTTGCCGGCGATCGCCTTCGTTATTTTAGAGAACACGCTCTCTTTCGTCTTCGAGAGCCCCTTATCCAAGGTCTCTTTCTTTTCCTTGCTGAAAAAGCTAAATATACCCATAATCTCTATTTTATTTATAATTTGTGACATATGATTCGCATGACTTCGCGCACATCATAAATCATAAATTTGAAATCACAAATCCTGATCAATCCATCCTATTCTTATAGTCCTCGTACTCGAACGTCCGATACATTTCCAACTTATCCCCTTGCGTCCACAACGCGATGGACGGATGCGGCACGCCGTTGAACATATTCGTCTTCACGATCGTATAATGAATCATATCCTCGAATATCAACTTATCGCCAATCGCTAAAGGCTTGTCGAACGACCACTCGCCCATGAAGTCCCCGCTCAGGCAACTATTCCCGCCAATCCGGTACGTCGGCTTACCCGCCACGGCATCCGTCGCACCGCGAATCACGGGTTTATAAGGCATCTCCAGGCAATCCGGCATATGACACGTGAACGAGGCATCAATTATAGCCGTCCGAATACCATGGTTCTCCACGATGTCCACCACGGTGGTCAGCAAGAAACCCGTCTGCCATGCGAACGCGCTACCGGGCTCCAAGATAATCTCCAAATTGGGATATTTGCTCTTGAACTCCCGCAACAGCGCCACCAAATCATCCACGTCGTAATCCTCGCGCGTCATCAGATGACCACCGCCCATATTCAGCCATTTCAGCCGGGGCAAAAAGCGGCCGAACCGCTTCTCTACCGCACATAAGGTGGTGCGCAAATCGGAAGGGTCGGATTCGCAAAGCGTATGGAAATGCAACCCCTCTATCCCTTCCGGCAGGGAGTCGCCCAAGGCATCGCTCGTCACGCCCAAGCGCGATCCCGGGGCGCAAGGATTATACAAAGCGGTTCGTACGGTCGAGAACTCCGGATTAATACGCAAGCCACACGACACCGCATGACCCGCCTCATGCGTCAAAGGGAAAAACCGACGGAATTGCGCCAGCGAATTAAACGTGACATGGCTGCTGTAACGGGCTATTTGCGGAAAATCCGCCTCCGTGTAAGCCGGTGAATAGGTATGCGCCAAGCTACCCATCTCCTCGTATGCCAGCCGCGCCTCGAACTTCGAGCTGGCTGTCGAGCAACGGATATACTCCTTCACGATCGGGAAAGCTTTCCACAAAGCGAACGCCTTAAACGCCAATATGATTTGAACGCCCGCACGCTCTTGTACACCTTGAATCAAAGAAAGATTTTTCCGAAGCGATTTCTCCTCCATCACATAGCAAGGTGAGGGTATTTTACGAATATCTACCATTCCTTCTTTTGTATTAATAGGATAAACATGCGGACAAAGATACGGAAACTCGTCCAAATATGGATAGAATTCAGAGGAATAATGCAAACTATTGGAAATGAAAGGTGAAAACATAAATTTCTATACACTTATTTTGAAGAGGAAATCATATTCTCCAATATCAATTGAATGTATGAGTCCTTTTGGTCTCCTTGAAAATAGACATGATGCTCATTGAACTTCTTCTGTTTGCTGCTCAAATCCAATTCAGGGAAATCAACCCAATGCTTCACATCTTTAATCTCAGTATTCGAGATAATATAGCTATTCAAGGTTATACTTGCATCGTGCAATCCCGGTTCTATATCCTCACGGATCACTTTATGCAGCTGAATTTTACTATCAGAGAAACCGTTTAGATTCCTTATGCCTTTGGGATCTATAAACGACACATACTGATGCTCGCCTACGACAAGCCATACAATAAAATCAGGATAGAACCCACTGTCATCAAAGAATCCGATACCTTTACGGCTCTTGTTGCGAAGCAGATACAACGATTTACCTTCAAAAAAAGCAGGATTATTATCAAAGAACCGTTGTATATCACACACAAAATCACGTTCACCTTTATTCAAAGCCACAGGCCGCACTTCAATGAGGCTGCCGAGTTCCTTGTGTTTGAAGCTCGATTCATTCAGATACAATAACGGCTGATACAGATGTCCCGCTATATACAGAGCCTCAAAATCATTCGAATTTGCAATCTTGATTGACTTTGAGAAAGTGCCTTCAGTCAATTCCTGTTTCAGCTTATTGATTGCTTTACAGAATCCAGCCTCATCCTCGTTCTTGAACAATTCCTTGTGCATAAGAACGCGATATTCCTCTTCAAAATTTGGATGGTTGCTATCAAGATATGCAGTCTCCACATTCCGACTCATCCAACGGCTTTTCGCATTGTTATAAACCTTCTCCACATATCCCTTCAACAGCGTGACAAGAATATCATGCCACATAGCCGTCTGGCTGCCAAAATCTGTAAACGACATCTGATGTTCGGGAATAAACAGCGTATACCAGCTGCTATCCATAGCGATTTCCCGGATATCTTCGGAAGAGATGCACAGATTATACCAGCTACGTTCATTTTTGTAGTCTATCAGAGCGAAGTATACCCTGTTCCAATCAACGAATGCGAGATGCTCCGATGTCAGTATTGCTTTATGTAAAGTGGCATTTGTCTCGTCAAGAATACTTTTGCGACCCGCACTGCGCATTGCCTGTATTTTCGGATAATAATCAAGCATAATAGATGTGTTACCCAGCATACCTGCTTTAATGATTACCTTCTCGTCCTTCTTGAAATCACAACCGTCTTTTACTTTCAGGTATTTCAAACGCTTTCCTCTGAGATTGGCAACGGGCAAAACCGGCAGATTAAACTCCTCCCAATCTGAGTCATTTGCCGGCAATCCTTCATCTTCAAGGAACTGCTTGAACTGCTCCATATAATCGGCCTTAATGCCAAAAATATGGAGCGTCTCCAGGTTGTGCATAAAACGAGGCTTACTTTCCGGCTGAAGAGACGGGTCCAAAACAGAAGAGCGTTTCAGCGAGAATCGATAGCCCTTCAAGCGTACACCTCGGCCAAATAACTGGATAATCTGACTTCCTTCCGACTTACCCACGTTGAGCAAGCCCATGGTAGAAACGCGCCACGACGACCATCCTTCCGTAAATTTCTTGCTACCAATGAGAATATTCAGACTACTGTCGGGCTGATTGATAGTGGAAAAAAGCGATTTTTCGGTATAATCCTTACTCATGACGTTAAGTCCGGCTTCCTCGCATTTCTTAGCCAGCGTACCACTGTCTCCCACGTTGATGATGCCGAAGTATTCGCCATTGCCGATGCGCATACCGATCTCACCATCCTTACCTTTCAAGTTGTCAAGATGTAACCGTGCTCCTGCAACCGAGCAATGGAACACAAGGCCAAGCATATCATTATAGATGGATTCAGCTTCATGGTCAGGCAGATTACGCAAATAGGCAAACTGACGTGCAAAGATAGGATGGCCGTACTTGTCAGTAAGCCCATCATTTCCATGCAGAAGATGGTCGATATAGCCGACCGAAGCCTGTTTGTTGACAATAAAGTACTGAAAGAATTTCAGGATAAAGACTATGTCGCTGACTTCCTGCGACCCGATACTTTTATCAGCAGTCACCGAGCCACCAACAAAGACAGCAAGCGGATTTTCCAGAAGGAACGGACGTAAATCGGCCCGATTATCTCGATACAGACGTTGTTGTTCGTAGATGTTGAGCATACAAGCCGTCAGGTACATGATGAGCAGATTGTCGCTGAGCGAGCTACCCCAACTGCTGTTCATATTCAGAATCTGGTAATCCTTGCCATAGCCATCATTATAGAAATAGCGATAGCTGTAGTCAAAAAGCGTGGCCTTGCCATATTCGTGGAGCATATCCTTGCGTTTTGCCGCATTGCCGATCGCGGATATGGACTGACCAAACGTCGCACTATACTCAAAAGAGAATCCTGTCCCGCATAATTGATCGCGTCTTTGTTTCCATGCATCACCGCCCGATCCTCGGTGCCCTTCATCCACCAACACCAAGTTGTTGCCCTCAAAAAAACCCACAGCCACCGTCTTGTCACCATCGGTATCTCCCAATTTGGTAATTTCAAGGATATCGACATCATAGCCTGCAAACAGTCCGCTTGCGGTATTCTTGTTGAATACACCGGCTCCGATATTACTCTTACGGAACTCTTCAAGGTGCTGTTTTGTCAAACCCTCATTCGGCGTAATAAGAATGATACGATTGGGCTTTTGGCGATACTTCTCGGCATAATGGCGATACTGCAACACATTTACATGCATAAGCAATGTCTTGCCCGAACCCGTGGCCGACCAGAAAGCCACTTTGTTCAAGTCGGTCTCCGCAAAATCCGTCATGCCATGATAGGTCTTCGGATCGGCATTGAAACTCAACTGAAGATACGTGTTGATATCGGCAAGCAACTTCTTCCTGTCGCTGAAATATTTGTCAAGATATATTTCCGTGAATAACAGGCTGAGATACTGGAAATATTTCCACTTGACCTGGGCTTCACGCTTCTCGCTGATTGCCTGAGTATGACGGAAAATATTCTCGTCATAGGCCAACAGCATTTCTTCGGTCAGCTCGCTGGTTGCAAACAACCGTTGCAGAAGCTCTTTGTGGAAATACGACACATTGTTCTCGTCCCAACCTTCCAAGGCGGGATCTTTCAAATGCTCGCTGAGTGCTTCCAGACAGGTTGCACCAAACAGCGAGAGTATATAGCGATTGAGGACAAGCGAATTGCTCAGCTTGCCTTCAACTTGCGGTTGTCTTGTTTGTCTTTGTCCTCGTGGCATGATGCGTCCTCCGATTTTAGCAATCTTCAAACATGCGTTTTGCAAACTCCTGCTCCGTGAGAACCACTTTCCATTGCTCTCCGTCGGTGCGCAGATTCTCCAAGTTGTTGTCGCCATTCACATAGATGCGGTCAAATTCCGTGTCGCGCGTAGAATAATTCATCTTTTTGAAGAAATCGTCCATCGCTTTGTTATCCACCGTGTCGCAATCACGCCAAATGACCAGCGTGCGTTCCCCGCGACGGGTCACGCCTTCTACCGTGCAGATACCTTTCTTGGGGTGTAGGATGCTGGTTACATTCAAACCAATCAGGTAATTGAAAGTTTCGATTACGTCAATCTTTTCCTCGCGGGTTTCATTCTGCCGGGTGATGCGCAGCTTCATGTTCCAGGGATTTCTGAACCACTTCATATTGAAGAGCGAATCACGGGTCTCTATGTCGAGCATATAGCCCAACATATAGCCGTCATAAAAGTCCGCATTGTCTTTGCTGATATTTGCCGGCTGTATAATGAGGTTATTGAGCGTATCCTCGTACTGCTCCAAGCGCATATATTTGAAACAATGGCTGCTGCCCTCGCGTGACACAGGTTTACCATCTTCCCAATCCTTGCTATAAATCACTTTTTGAATACGAGGCTTGGTTACTGTGTTGAAATATTCCCCCATTTCGCAAAGGATATACTTGCGCTTGCCTCCATCCTCTCGGTTAAGATTGATAACGGCATGTCCCGTTGTACCAGAACCCGCAAAGTAATCAAGAATTAAATTGTTGTTTTTTCTATTAGACGCTAATAATAGAGTAATTAGTTTGGAAGGTTTGGGGTATGAAACTATATATTGTTCACCAAATAATTGATGAAGTTCATCGTTAGCATCCTCATTAGTTCCCCATCCATATTTATTAACGTTATTTACATCATATTTCCGAAAGTCTTCATTTGAGATTTCTCCTGTTCTTAACAATAAATCTTTGAGACGTTTATTCCTTGCCTCAACAACTATCCTCCTAATGTATAAATCTTGCGTTATATATAATGAACCGGAATCCATAAAATTATCAAGACTCTCCTGCGAATACCTCCAATTAGCCTCAATACTTATATCTTGCTTTAAAATGCTATCCTCTATAATCAAATCCTCTAACAAGGTTAGAGTCATGTTGCCTGCGGATATAACACTTCCTGCGGGCTTAAAAACACTTGGATTTCTGTATTTACTCTTCATGCCAGCCCGAAACGATCTGACACTTTTAGGATTATCTGGATTCACACATGGATATGTTTCAGTTTCTGTATTAATTTCCCCGATATATCCATTAAATTCGTTAATATTTTTTGCATAGCATAACACATAATCTTTCATCTTAGCTATATTTCCGCTAAGGAAACTACCTTTTTTCTTTTTTTCCCATATGAGTGTAGCAACAAAAGATGATTTACCTACATTCTGACGAATTAATGAAGATAGATACTCCTGCTCCTCATCTCCGATAGAAATCATTGTAGATGCAGATTGATTCATAAGACTGTCCGAATACATCAACCTGTCATTTATCATTGAAAGCCAACAACTATCTGCATATCCATCTTTATATACAAAGCCGTCATCTCCCGTATTGTACGGTGGATCAATATAGATACATTTTACCAACTCTCTATACTTCTCCTGCAACAATTCCAGTGCCTGAAAATTCTCGGAATTGATAAGCAAGCCATCGCACTGTTCGTCGATATTATCGATAGAGGCGAGCAGCTTGTTCTTGAATTCTGCCGTAAAAAATTTGGTATCAAGCACAAGGAAGGGATTTTCTTTAAGAAATTTCACCGTCAGCGGTACGGTATATAGCACTGTGTGTTGCAAGTCGCATTCAATCTCATCAATCGCAAACAGGCGCACCCACTCCTCACGCTGGGCATCGTTGGCGGCAATCTCGGTGTAGAGGCTTTCCGGCACCCGGTCGAGCGTGATGCAATAGTTGGATTCCACGACAAACTTCTTTTTCAACCACAGCCGTTTCTGATAGTTCTCCAACGAAGCAAGGAAGGTGATAAGCTTCATGCCCACCCGCTTGATGGCCTTGATTACGGTGAGATGCTTCAGAAATTCATCGGGAGTACGTGCATTGATATCGTCGATAACCAATATTTCGTTCTTGATGTAGAAATCGAGCTCGCGCGAAAGGAACCCTCCGAGGTCCTTATGAATAAAGTAATCGAACGTATTGCGGGCCACATAGTCATTCAGATGTTTCTGCAACAGCGTACGGGTACGGTTGCTATCGGTCGGACGCAAAGCAAGGACAGCCACAAACTCAGCAGGAATGGCATCTTTGATTGCCTCATAAGCTGCCTCGATAAGTCCCTTTTGCTTGGTCGCCTTCGGGTACAGTTCGTAAGTGAAGTATATATGCAACGTATTGCCGATAACTTCGACAGGCGTCTCCTCGCACAATGCAAAACGACGCTCCATATTATTCTGGGCCACATTGTTGTTTTGTTCAGTGGTAGCCTCACGCAAGGTAAACTCGCAGAATTTGTCACAGCCGACAGCAAAACGGTAGTTGCGAAAATACTCGGCCGTTTTGATGTAATACTGGTCCGCATTGACCCAATACAGTTTCACCTCCTCGCCCTCGTAAGGTATGGCATATACGTTTTTCTTGTAACGACGCTGAGAGATAAAATCGCCACTATCATAATAACGGCCAAAGAAGATGGTGAGATGCGAATACACTTCGTTTTCCAGCTCCTCACTGTTGCCGCATTGGGCGATACGCTCCTTCAGCTCTTGTACTTTGGGAGCATCGTCGGGGTTCATACCTGCCGCGGTCAGCGTAGCCACCAACTGAGTCAACTGCTTCTTCAGGGTTTCCGCGTCATTGGAGGCATTCTCACGGATAGCCTCGGCTACCTGCTTGCGCAAGTCATTGTTGAGATAGGACTCTATTTGGTCACGCTTTTGGTTCATAATACGATAGATGCCGAAATCCAGGTCTGCCTGGTCAAGCATCAGCACCTTCTTCATCGTGGCTATGAACTTATCAAATTGTGTTGCCATATGACTTTATGCGAATTGTTTATTATTCTGATAATATAACTCGTAATGTTTCTCCTGTAAAAACTCATTTTGCAGGTTTTGAATATCGGCCCGCGCTCCAGTTACACCCAAAACACTGTCAAATACAACATAAAAATCAATACTGACTTTGAGTGTAATATCTATGCCAACCCTCCGGCACTCCGGATTGATAATGCTATCGTATGTATGCCAAAGTTGGTCTATAGCTTTTTCTGCATGACCGAAAATCGTCTCATCGATATCGGAGGAAACATTGGTTTTGAACTCTACAAAACTCAATTCTTTATCTGTAAGCAAAGCACAATCACATATACCTCCTCGAATAAAATGATCTCCTGTTATGATGCGACCGTCTAAAGGTAGCAGCACTAATGTATTTCTATTGGGATTTTGAGCATGAAAAGTTTTTGATAAAAATGCCGTAGGCTCAACATTTGTCCAATCGGAATAACCGAGAGTATCGTCATCATAGACATACAGATTCTCATCGTCACTCTTATCAAAAGCACCCTCTACTCCTAATGGGCCACAGCATCTTAGCGCATAACACAATTTTAATTGGGTTATAGCAACAGGCAAATCCCTATTTTGCGAAAGTGTTGGCATACAATCGATACAGCTGATTGAAGATTCTGTTTATCTCATCCGAACAAGAGTCTAGATCATTCTTGGCAATCATTCCAGTATTGGGACTGATTATTGATACGCAATAGTCCTCTTCTTTGGAAGATAGACGGTATGCCGCCACATCATTTTCATTAAGATGATACTTATGCGGCAAAATACGTTCTATCTCTGCTCTATCAGCTTCGTTTGCCCTTTGATAAAGCTTCGCACCCATTACCAGCATATTTAGAATGGCCAATGAATATGGACTGTGTGTGGTAAGCACAAGCATGTTCTGCTCCGAGGAAGAATTAATAGCAACCAAAGAACGTAAAACCTCCATTTGAGACTGCGGGAAAAGATTCAACTCCGGCTCTTCAACAATATTAATGAAGCGGTCATATCTATTTGCTGATGAAAGCTGTCGAATCATCATGTCTTTGATGCTGTCAGAAATGGCATCGTCCTGCATGATTTCAGCCACCCGTTTTTCAAGTTTGTCTTTTTCTTCTTTGGAGAGCTTTACTTCTTCACGGTCGGCTATCATTTTACTGAGATATTCAGACACCATACACATTGGAAGAGACGACTGAATACCGCTTGAAGCATTAATAAGGCGAACCTTATAATTGCCATCACTAATCCAACCCACTTCATTCAATGAATCGTATTCAAAGTGTAGCCCTTCAAACGGAAGCTCATAGCCGCTCTTGAAGAATTTTTTTGCGTTCACAAATTCATCAGAGAAGGTTTCGCTCGAATCCGGGAGCTCTTTTAACAGTTTTGTCCTATTTTCTGCAACACTTACGATTGAACGTTCGGCAGGAACATACATAATCTTTGAGAGTCCTGCTTCATTTTGATGGCTTGCTCTAAAAAGGTCAGAGCCTTCATTTTTGTCATATATTCTAAAAGAGCCATTAGAATAAATAAAATCATATAAATTACTTTCAAACCTCAGATAAGAATCTGATTGGATGAAAGACTCTATTCGATAATATGCACATAGTTTGGCCTCAAATCGTTTGTATTGCTCGAAATAATTTAACTTATATTTTTTTTGGCATAGAACCTTCTCCAGCCATTTGAACGTGGAAAAAAGTTTTGCCACACAGCTTTTACCTGTTCCCTGATCGCCTATGAACAATGTGACCTTTTTGAAGGTAATGTCAAGATCCCTAACAGGTCCAAATGATTTAACAACTAATCGTTCGTCCATATGTTTTATTATTTTTTATACTATTTGCCAAGCAATGGTAAACAGATGTTCTTCTTCTGCCGCTTTATTCAACGAGCTGTCAATAGCAGCAATAAGAGCATCTCGACGCACTATGATTTCATCTTCAAGCGAAAACAACTCCTGACGTTTTTGTCGCTGGCTACGCTGAAGAGCAAGGATCTCGGATTGCAACTGACGACGACGATGGTCGTCTGTCTCTTTTCGGAATTCTCGTTCACGGTCCTTTATCTGTTTCTTCACGTTACGCAACTCCTCTTCGAGCGAGAAAGTTTGATCTTCGGCCCATTGTTCAATTTTGGCACTCTCCTCATCGATAAATTGCTTGTCGCGCGTAGCAATGCTTTCATTCAAGGCTTTTCGCTTCGATGCCATCTCCGCCTGTAAAAGCGTATCATCAATAGCAGGCGAAATCCCCATTGCAACGTGCCCACTAATCGACATCAACTTCTCGACAAAATCGTCTGGCATGACACGACCATCGCTATCGACAGCTGAGGCAATAATGCAATCCTCATCATCCTTTGGCGAATGATAGTGTACAACCTTAACAGACAGTATTCCATACTTGCCAACCTCGTTTTCAATTACAGAAATCTTTTCAGGGGAATCGGTATAATTGAATACAATACCGACTGTATCCGATGTATCCTGCCGTTTTGCCTTTGCAAGAAGGTATTGTGCCAATGGATGCCCCACACGATAAGTATAGGCATCAGAAATATCTTTACCCATACGGTATGGTCCGGTTGAGAATTCCTGCCCTGCATCAGTAGGACTATGACGTAAAGTAAAACTATATCGTTTGCTGTCAATCTTATCTATATCGCCGCCAAGCATACTTATGGTAAGCTGCCACAATAATTGATAAAATTGACTCAAGGCCTGCTCGTCGGCAGATTTACGCACTCTGAGTTTATTGACCACATCGCGATCAAAATTCTCAATAAGTTGAGTACGGGTCTTGTCAAGCACCTCCTCTATCTGCTGGCGCATTTCTTCCTGCAATTGGTCAAAAGCAGCATCTATTTCTTCCGTAGTGCGGCAAGTCTGGTAGATGTCGAGTACACGATGTTCGAAGTCAATGCCATCCATTGTACTACCAAGCACTTCATCGCTACTGCCAAATACACCTTTGAACAAGTTGTACTTCTGATCCAGCAACTCATATACGCGCTGGTCGGCACGATTGGCTTTATTGATGAAGTTGACCACAACCACATCATTCTTCTGCCCATAACGATGACAGCGGCCAATGCGCTGTTCCACTCGTTGTGGATTCCAAGGCAGATCGAAATTTACTAGCAGCGAACAGAATTGTAGATTGATACCTTCGC